>NZ_JBSFDG010000012.1:0-356603 GCF_053593775.1 Streptomyces sp. NPDC002092 | reverse complement strand
GCCCGGTTACATTCCGAACCCGGAAGCTAAGCCTTACAGCGCCGATGGTACTGCAGGGGGGACCCTGTGGGAGAGTAGGACGCCGCCGAACAATTATTCAAAGGGTTGGATCCTGAACTTCGGTTCGGGGTCCAACCCTTTTTTGTTCTCCGTCACTTGAAGTTCACGTTGCGCAACAACCATCCGAAGCATGGGTACTGCTGCAATGCTCAGGGCCGCCGGCGTCGGAGTCGGTGACGAGGTTGTCGTGCCAGCCTTCGGGAACTGCGAGGTCGCGGAGGCCGTCGCCCTCGCCGGCGCGCTGCCGGTGTTCGCCGACATAGATCCGCTGACGTACTGCCTCGACCCGGCCGCTGTCGAAGCAGCCATAACTCCGCGGACGGCGGCGGTCGTTGTCGTACACCGCTTCGGCCGGCCGGCCGACATCGCGCGGCTGCACGGTGTGGGGCAGCGGCACGGGCTTCTGGTGCTCGAGCACGGGGAGTCCGAGGTGCCGTACGACGAGATCGCTCAGCGTAGGGAGCGGGCCGCCTATCTCGACGCCAAGTTGAGGGGGGTGCGGACGCCCGACGGTGGTGACGGGCACACCTATCAGCAGTACGTGGTGCGGGTGCCGGGGAACGGGCGGCCGGATCGGGATGCCTTCGCTCGGGCCGTGCGTGCCAGGGGAGTTGAGTGCCGGGTGCCGGTGAAGACCCCTGTGCACCGGCTGCCGGAATTCCGCCGGTGCGTGTCCCTGCCGGAGACCGAGCGGGCCGCCGACGAGACCCTCGCGCTTCCTGTCGACGCCGCGTTGACCAAGCGGGACATGCAGCGGATCGTGGGCGCGTGCAATGCACTGGGCGGATTGCTTCAGCCTGCTTTCTGAGCGGCGGTCTGCACTGCACGACACGGTTGGGAGCACGTGTCCGTTCGGGGTATGATCTATTCCGTTGCCGCGGGGAGAACTCCTCAGGGTGACAGGCCCCTATAGCTCAGTCGGCAGAGCGTCTCCATGGTAAGGAGAAGGTCAACGGTTCGATTCCGTTTGGGGGCTCCAGACGAAAGGCCCCGCCCAATTGGGCGGGGCCTTTTTCGTGTGCGGGGGTCCCTCAGTCCTTGTGGAGGCCCGGGACCCGCATCGCCAGGATTGCCATGTCGTCGGACGGGGCGTCGGACGCAAAGCGTTCCACCGCGCGCATGATGCGCGCGGCAACCGCTCCGGCGGTGAGGCCCGTGCAGGTCGTCAGGACGTCGGTGAGGCCGTCGTCGCCGAGCATGCGGGTGCCCTCACGGCGCTCGGTGACGCCGTCCGTGACGCACAGGAGAACGTCGCCCGGGTCGAGGGTGACGGTCTGCTCGTAGAGCTCCAGGTCCTCCATGACGCCCAGGAGCGGCTGCGGTTCGGCGGCCGGCTCGACCGTGCCGTCCTGGCGCAGGCGGAGCGGGAGGGGGTGGCCGGCGCAGACGACCTTCAGTTCGGCGCTGCCGTCCTCCTGCGGCCGTAGCTCGCCGTAGAGGAGGGTCAGGAAGCGGCTGCGGGCGCCCTCGTCGAGAATGGCCGAGTTCAGTCGCTCCAGGACCGCCGGGCCGCTGAGGCCCTCGCGGGCCAGGAGACGGAGCGCGTGCCGGGCGAGGCCCGTGACCGCCGCCGCGTTCGGGCCCGTACCGCAGACGTCGCCGATGGCGAAGCCGTAGGCGCCGTCGCTGATCGGGAAGAGGTCGTAGAAGTCACCGCCGACCTCGTTGCCCTCGCCGGCCGCCCGATAGATGACCTCGACCTCCACGCCGTCGATCTCCGGGAGTTCGGGGGGCAGGAGGCTTCGCTGGAGGGACTGGCTGATGGCCGTGCGCTCCGAGTACAGGCGGGCGTTGTCGAGGGCCAGGGCGGCCCGTCGGCTCAAGTCCTCGGCCAGTTCCAGGATTTCCTGACGGAAGTGTTCGTCCGTGGGCTTGCCGAGGGTCAGCATGCCGATGACTCGGTTGCGCGCCACCAGGGGGAGTACGACGGTTTCGCCGCCGACCGCGGAGGCGGTGGCGAGCGTGGGGCCGATACCCGAGGCCATCTGGTGGGTCGGGCCGCCGCTCAGGCCCAGGCTCCGCATGGAGCTGCGCAGGGCCGCCCGGTGGGCGACCTCACCGGGGGCGGACCAGACGCGGGCGCCGGGGGTCGGTACCGGGTCGGGCGGCGGGACCTTCGACAGCAGCGACTTGATGCCGTCGATCAGTTCCTCGTCCTCGTGCAGGACGTACGACAGATACGGCTCGGAGGCCTGGTCGGCGATCGTGTAGACGGCACACCACGTGGCGAGCGTGGGGACCGTCATCTGGGCCATCAGGGCCAGGGTCTGGTCGCGGTCCAGGGTGCCTGCCAGGAGGTCGGAGGCCTCGACGAGGAAGCTGAGCGAGCCTCGGCGCAGGCGTTCCAGTTCGCCGAGGCGGGCCGACTCGACGGCCAACGCGATGCGGTCGGCGGCGAATTGGAGGCGCAGGGCTTCTTCGTTCGAGTATCTGCCGGGGCTCTCGGCCGCCACGCCGAGGGAGCCGGTGAGGCGGCCCTCGACCTTCAGGGGGACCGTGACGACCGAGCGCATGCCCGTGCCGCTGAGGAGCGGGACGGCGCCGGGTACGGCCGTGAGGTCGTCGTGGACGGCCGGCATGCGGGCCGAGCCGTAGCGGCCGGGGCCTGCCTCGACGGGCACGCGCGCGAAGCGTTGTCGGGCGGAGGGCAGGCCGGTGGAGGCGCGGACCTCCAGCTCCGTCTCGTCGTCGGTCGCGAGCAGCAGGAAGGCGGAGTCGGCGTCGAGCATGTCGCGGGCGCGTTCCACCGTGCGCTGGAGGAGGCCGTCGAGGTCGTCCGGGGCCGGAGAGCCGATGAAGACCTCGAAGGGGTCGGTGCTCTGGCCGTCGGCGGTGGGTGCCGTGTCGGAGGCCGGGATGCGCAGCGGGGTCTGCAGGACGGCCCGTTCGTGGTCCCGGACGAGGAGGCAGACGGTGGACGGCTCGCCGCCCGTGTCGCGGACGCGGAGGTGGGAGGCGTACACGGGGGTGACGCGGCCGTTGGCGCCCCTTATGCCGTAGCTGCCCTCCCAGCGGGAGAGCTGGAGGGCCTCGGCGATGCCGGTGCTGGTGCCCGGGGTGTGCGGCCACGCGGCGAGATCGGTAAGGGGCTTTCCGATCACCTGTTCGGCGGGGTAACCGAAGAGTTCCTCCGCGTCCTCGTTCCACGAAGTGATGGAACCGCTGCGGTCGATCTGGACGACCGCGACACGGACCCGCCCGTCGGCGAGGGGGAGGAGGTCGGCGGGGAGGGACGGGCCGGCAGCGCGGGTGCCCACGGCGCGCTCGGGGAGGTCGAGCTGGAACCAGACCTGTTTGTGGGTGGGCGTGTACTCGACACCCCAGCGGCCGGCGAGTGCGGCGCAGAGCTGGAGCCCGCGGCCGCCCTCGCGGTCCGGGCTGCCCATGTTGACGGGGTGACCCTGGAGAGGGATCTCGCGCTCCGGGTACCGGTCGGCCACCTCGATCCGTACGCCTTCGTCGCTGCGCAGACACAGGACGTCCGCGGAGGTGCCCGCGTGGACGACGGCGTTGGTGACCAGCTCGCTGGTGAGGACCACGGCGTCGTCGACGATGTCGGCGAAGCCCCAGCCCTGGAGGGTGTCGCGGACGAAGGAGCGGGCGGTCGCTACCGATCGTCCGACGGGCTCGAAGCTGGCGGCCGCGCGCGCGGTGATCACAGAACTCCTCGGCCGGTTGTCGACGGGCAGGGCTGCCTGGCCGACCGGCTCGTGCCGCTGATGCGGCAGACCGCCCGTCGGCCGGGGGTCCGGGGGCTGTCCCCCCGGGATCAGTCCGGTGGTCATGTGTGCGGCCGCCCCTCCGATGCCCGCTCGTTCTCGTGCCACCGCCCAGGCCGGACGGACCGGCGCGGCTGGACAGCCGCATGCAAGGTTACTTACCTTCGACGGCCATGCGGATGCCGGTCTGCAGTGTTTCCGCCCAGAGGGTGTGCGGACGATGTGCGAAGCTGCCGAACTGTTATGGCCGGGTTCAGGCAGGGTGAAACACTGGGCAAGCTTCTTGTGAAGGTCCGGACAGGCCGAGTGGCTTCCGCGTGCAGTGGGCAGCAGCCCGTGGTGCGGCCTGGTACATCGGGCAGAAACAGGCAGCAGTAACTGGTACGTCCAGCGGTAGTACCGGAGCACAGCAGTAACGGTCGACCCCTGCGGGAGGGACACAGTGGAGTCTGGCGCAGCGACGCGGGGCACTAAGACGCGCGCGAAAGGCGGACAGTCCCTGAACAACCAGCGCAAACCGCGCGGCGGGACGACCGCAGTGGACACGGCTTCTCTGAACCGGCTGCTGGCGGCTCTCGTGGCGATGCGCGACGGGAACTTCCGCAAGCGGCTCACGGTGTCCGGAGACGGCGTGATGTCGGAGATCGCGGCTGTCTTCAACGAGGTGGCCGACCGGAATCTCCATCTGACGGGTGAGCTGTCGCGGGTACGGCGCATGGTGGGCCGTGAGGGCAAGCTCACCGAACGGCTGGAGACGGGCGCCTACGAGGGCTCCTGGGTGGCCGCCATCGAGGCGTCCAACGCGCTCGTGGACGACCTGGTACGGCCTGTCTCCGAGGTCGGCCGGGTGCTGTCCGCGGTCGCGGAGGGCGATCTCTCGCCGCGCATGGAGCTGCGGACGCAGGCGCCGGACGGGACCGGGCATCCGCTGCGCGGGGAGTTCCTCAAGGTCGGGCGGACTGTAAACAACCTTGTCGACCAGCTGTCGACCTTCACCGACGAGGTCACGCGCGTGGCCAGCGAGGTGGGCACCGAGGGCAAGCTGGGCGGGCAGGCACGCGTGCGTGGCATGTCGGGTTCGTGGAAGGACCTCACGGACTCCGTCAACACGATGGCGTACCGGCTGACGGCCCAGGTGCGGGACATCGCCCTGGTGACGACCGCGGTGGCCAAGGGCGATCTGTCGCGGAAGGTCACCGTTCATGTCGCCGGCGAGATGCTGGAGCTGAAGAACACCGTCAACACGATGGTGGACCAGCTGTCGTCCTTCTCCTCCGAGGTGACGCGAGTCGCGCGCGAGGTGGGGACCGAGGGTGAACTCGGCGGGCAGGCGCAGGTGCCGGGCGTGGCCGGCGTGTGGAAGGACCTCACCGATTCGGTGAACCTCATGGCCGGCAACCTGACGGCGCAGGTGCGCGGAATCGCCCAGGTCACCACGGCGGTCGCCAACGGTGACCTGTCGCAGAAGGTCACCGTCTCCGCACGAGGCGAGGTCGCGCAGCTCGCGGACACGATCAACCAGATGACGGAGACGCTGCGGATCTTCGCGGACGAGGTCACACGCGTGGCCAACGAGGTCGGCGCCGCGGGACAGCTGGGCGGCCAGGCGAACGTGCCGGGCGCGGCGGGTACGTGGAAGGACCTGACGGACTCCGTCAACACGGTGTTCCGGAATCTGACCATTCAGGTGAGGGACATCGCAGCCGTCACCACGGCGGTGGCCAACGGTGACCTCTCCCAGAAGGTCACCGTCGACGTGGCCGGCGAGATGCTCGAGCTGAAGAACACCGTCAACGGCATGGTGGATCAGCTGTCGTCGTTCGGTTCCGAGGTCACGCGCGTGGCGCGCGAGGTCGGTGTCGAGGGTGAGCTGGGCGGGCAGGCGCAGGTGCCGGGCGCGGCCGGCACCTGGAAGGACCTGACCGACTCGGTCAACACCGCGTTCCGCAACCTCACCGGGCAGGTGCGCAACATCGCCCAGGTGACGACGGCGGTCGCCAACGGCGATCTGTCGCAGAAGGTCACCGTGGACGTCTCGGGCGAGATGCTCCAGCTGAAGAACACCGTGAACACGATGGTGGACCAGCTGTCGTCCTTCGCCGACCAGGTGACCCGGATGGCCCGGGACGTGGGCACTGAGGGCCGGCTGGGCGGCCAGGCGGTCGTTCCTGGTGTGGCCGGTACGTGGAAGGAGCTCACCGACTCCGTCAACGGCATGGCCGGGAACCTTACGGCCCAGGTGCGCAACATCGCCCAGGTGACCACCGCGGTCGCCCAGGGTGACCTGTCCCAGAAGATCGACGTGGATGCGCGCGGGGAGATCCTGGAGCTGAAGAACACCATCAACACGATGGTCGACCAGCTCTCCGGGTTCGCCGACCAGGTGACCCGGGTGGCCCGCGAGGTGGGCACGGAGGGCCGCCTCGGCGGTCAGGCGCAGGTGCCGGGCGTGGCCGGCGTGTGGCGCGACCTGACCGACTCCGTGAACGGAATGGCAGGAAACCTTACGGCCCAGGTGCGCAACATCGCCCAGGTCGCCACCGCGGTCGCCCGCGGTGACCTGTCCCAGAAGATCACCGTGGATGCGCGCGGGGAGATCCTGGAGCTGAAGAACACGCTGAACACGATGGTGGATCAGCTGTCGTCGTTCGCGGAGGAGGTCACGAGGGTCGCCCGTGAGGTGGGCACGGAGGGGCAGCTCGGCGGTCAGGCCGAGGTGCAGGGTGTCTCCGGCACCTGGAAGGACCTCACGCAGTCCGTGAACTTCATGGCGAACAACCTGACCATCCAGGTGCGCAACATCGCCGAGGTCACGACGGCGGTCGCTAAGGGCGACCTGTCCAAGAAGATCACTGTTGACGCGAAGGGCGAGATTCTCGAGCTCGTCACGACGGTCAACACCATGGTCGACCAGCTGTCCAGTTTCGCCGAGCAGGTGACCCGGGTGGCCCGTGAGGTGGGCACCGAGGGCATCCTGGGCGGCCAGGCGCACGTTCCGGGTGTCACGGGCATCTGGAAGGACCTCAGCGGCAACGTGAACCTGATGGCCAAGAACCTGACCATGCAGGTGCGCAACATCTCCCAGGTCGCGGCGGCGGTCGCCAACGGCGACCTGACGCGGACGGTGACGATCGAGGCGCGCGGCGAGGTCCAGCAGCTCGCTGACACCTTCAACACCATGGTGAAGACGCTGAGTTCGTTCGCGGACCAGGTCACCAAGGTGGCCCGCGAGGTGGGCACGGACGGCATCCTCGGTGGCCAGGCGCATGTGCCGGGTGTGGCGGGTACGTGGAAGGACCTCACCGACTCCGTGAACGGCATGGCGTCCAACCTGACCGGCCAGGTGCGCAACATCGCCATGGTCACCACCGCCATCGCCAAGGGTGACCTGACCAAGAAGATCGACATTGACGCCCGCGGCGAGATCCTCGAGCTGAAGACGACGATCAACACGATGGTCGACCAGCTGTCGTCCTTCGCCGAAGAGGTCACCAGGGTGGCTCGTGAGGTGGGCACGGAAGGACAGCTCGGCGGTCAGGCACGCGTGCGTGACGTCGACGGCACCTGGCGCGACCTGACCGAGTCCGTGAACGAAATGGCAGGAAACCTTACCCGGCAGGTGCGCGCCATCGCGCGCGTGGCGACCGCGGTGACCCGTGGTGACCTGAACCTGAAGATCGACGTCGATGCGTCCGGCGAGATCCAGGAGCTCCAGGACTACATCAACAAGATGATCGCCAACCTGCGCGACACCACGATCGCCAACAAGGAGCAGGACTGGCTGAAGGGCAACCTCGCCCGTATCTCGGCGCTGATGCAGGGCCGCCGCGATCTGCAGGACGTGGCCTCCCTGATCATGAGCGAGCTGACGCCCGTGGTCTCGGCACAGCACGGCGCGTTCTTCGTGGCGATGCCGCTGATGGACGGCAAGGACCTGAACGCCGAGAGCGAGGACGCGTACGAACTGCGCATGCTGGGGTCGTACGGCTACTCGATGGGCTCCATGCCGACGTCGTTCCGGCCGGGCGAGGCACTGATCGGGACGGCCGCCGAGGAGAAGCGCACGATCCTGGTGGAGAACGCGCCCAGCGGCTATCTGAAGATCTCCTCCGGCCTCGGCGAGGCACCGCCCGCGCAAGTGATCGTCCTTCCGGTGCTGTTCGAGGGCAAGGTGCTCGGTGTCATCGAGTTGGCCTCCTTCAACCCGTTCACGCAGATCCAGAAGGACTTCCTCAACCAGATCGCCGAGATGATCGCGACCAGCGTCAACACGATCTCCGTCAACACCAAGACGGAGCAGCTGCTGAAGCAGTCGCAGGAGCTGACCGAGCAACTCCGGGAGCGCTCGGCCGAGTTGGAGAACCGGCAGAAGGCCCTCCAGGCGTCCAACGCCGAACTGGAGGAGAAGGCCGAGCTGCTGGCCCAGCAGAACCGCGACATCGAGGTCAAGAACACGGAGATCGAGGAGGCGCGGCAGGTCCTGGAGGAGCGCGCCGAGCAACTCGCCGTGTCGATGCGCTACAAGAGCGAGTTCCTCGCCAACATGTCGCACGAGCTGCGCACACCGCTCAACTCGCTGCTGATCCTGGCCAAGTTGCTCGCCGACAACGCGGACTCCAACCTCACCCCGAAGCAGGTCGAGTTCGCCGAGACCATCCACGGCGCCGGATCGGACCTGCTTCAGCTGATCAACGACATCCTCGACCTGTCCAAGGTCGAGGCGGGCAAGATGGACGTCTCCCCGACGCGTATCGCGCTCGTCCAGCTCGTCGACTACGTGGAGGCCACCTTCCGGCCGCTGACCGCGGAGAAGGGCCTCGACCTGTCCGTACGGGTGTCGCCCGAGCTGCCCGCCACGCTGCACACCGACGAACAGCGGCTGCTGCAGGTGCTGCGGAACCTGCTGTCCAACGCGGTGAAGTTCACCGACTCCGGGGCCGTGGAGCTGGTCATCCGGCCGGCCGGCCGGGAGGTGCCGGCGGCGATCCGGGAGCAGCTGCTGGAGGCCGGGTCGATGAGCGACCCGGACGCGGATCTGATTGCGTTCTCGGTGACCGACACCGGTATCGGTATCGCCGCCAGCAAGATGCGCGTCATCTTTGAGGCGTTCAAGCAGGCGGACGGCACGACGAGCCGAAAGTACGGCGGCACCGGCCTGGGGCTGTCGATCTCGCGGGAGATCGCGCAGCTGCTCGGCGGTGAGATCCATGCGCAGAGCGAGCCGGGACGCGGTTCGACGTTCACGCTGTATTTGCCGCTGCACCCGAGCGAACTGCCACCGCAGGGCTACCAGCAGGCCCTGCCCTCCTTGAACGCCGGCGACCTGGTGGCCGCCTCGGACCTCGCTCATCTGTCCGAGGCGGAGATCGAGACGCCGGCCGAGGTGAAGTCGTACCGGGAGACGCAGAACGGCGCGGCAGCGCTCTTCAGGCGCCGCCGCAGGCACGGATTCGACGCCGACCAGCGTCTGGCGTCTCAGGAGCAGTGGTCGGCGGCCGAGCAGGACGCGGCGCCGCAGGTGCACCGCGGCATCCGGTTCGGCGGCCAGAAGGTGCTGATCGTCGACGACGACATCCGCAACGTCTTCGCGCTGACCAGCGTGCTCGAGCAGCACGGGCTGTCCGTGCTGTACGCGGAGAACGGCCGCGAGGGCATCGAGGTCCTGGAACAGCACGACGACGTCGCAGTCGTCCTGATGGACATCATGATGCCCGAGATGGACGGCTACGCGACGACCACGGCGATCCGCAGGATGCCGCAGTTCGCGGGCCTGCCGATCATCGCGCTGACCGCGAAGGCGATGAAGGGCGACCGGGAGAAGGCGATCGAGTCGGGTGCCTCCGACTACGTGACGAAGCCGGTCGATCCCGATCACCTGCTGTCGGTGATGGAGCAGTGGATGCGGGGGGAGTGACGGGAACCATCGATGTTCACGCGGAGTTGCTGACTCAGTGTGCCCGAAGCCGTGTAGAAGTACGGGATTCGGGGAACCTTCTGGTCTCCCGCTACGTTTCTGCTACGTGCACAGTGACATCGCGGTGACAGGGTGTGGCGACGGGCGGGGTGCGGCTACGATGACCGGCACAAGGACGGGCGGCGAAAGGGAGTCGTCCCCAGGGGCGGCGCCCGGTGCACATCCGGGGCGAGGAGGGCGGGCCATGGTGCAGAAGGCCAAGATCCTCCTGGTCGATGACCGGCCGGAGAATCTGCTTGCGCTGGAGGCCATCCTCTCTGCGCTCGATCAGACGCTGGTGCGGGCATCGTCCGGGGAGGAAGCGCTCAAAGCACTGCTCACGGACGACTTCGCGGTCATTCTGCTGGACGTCCAGATGCCGGGAATGGACGGTTTCGAAACAGCGGCGCACATCAAGCGGCGAGAGCGGACCCGGGACATCCCGATCATCTTCCTCACCGCGATCAACCACGGCCCGCACCACACCTTCCGTGGGTATGCGGCCGGCGCGGTGGACTACATCTCCAAGCCGTTCGACCCGTGGGTGCTGCGCGCGAAGGTTTCGGTCTTCGTCGAGCTGTACATGAAGAACTGCCAGCTGCGGGAGCAGGCGGCGCTGTTGCGGCTCCAGTTGGAGGGCGGCGGCGGCAAGACCGCGGCCGGCGAGGCCAAGGAGCCCGCCAGCCTGCTCGCCGAGCTGTCGGCGCGGCTCGCGGCGGTCGAGGAGCAGGCCGAGGCGCTGTCGAAGCAGCTCGACGACGAGTCGGCGGATGCGGCGGCCGTGGCGACCGCGGCCCATCTCGAACGCAAACTCACGGGATTGCGGCGGGCGCTGGACGCCTTGGAACCGGGCGCCGGCAGCGCGTCCTCGGTGTCCTCGCAGAACTGACTTCTGGGCGTGGACCAGTTGTCCATGAGGACGCGTCAGTTCCGCGCCCGCTTCAGGGCGACACGAACGGGTGAAGCAGTAGGCACACGTGTCCGCTGTCGCCTCCACCGGTAACCTCACCTCTATGGCCTCACGTCCCTCCGCTGCCAAGAAGCAGCCCGCGAAGAAGGCGGCGGCTCCGGCGAAGAAGGCCGCTGCGAAAAAGGCCCCGGCCAGGAAAGCCGCGGCGAAGAAGTCGGCGCCACCGCCGAAGCCTGCGCCGAATCCGACCGGGGGCGTCTACAAGCTCGTCCGCGCCCTCTGGCTCGGCGTCGCGCACGCCGTCGGCGCCGTCTTCCGCGGCATAGGGAACGGCGCGAAGAACCTCGACCCGGCCCACCGCAAGGACGGTGTCGCCCTGCTGCTGCTCGCCCTCGCGCTCATCGTGGCCGCGGGCACCTGGGCCGATCTGCGCGGGCCCGTCGGCGACCTGGTCGAGATCCTGGTGACCGGCTCCTTCGGCCGCCTCGACCTGCTGGTGCCGATACTGCTCGCGGTCATCGCCGTGCGGTTCATCCGCCACCCCGAGCAGCCCGAGGCCAACGGCCGCATCGTGATCGGCCTGTCCGCGCTCGTCATCGGTGTGCTCGGCCAGGTCCACATCGCCTGCGGGGCGCCCGCCCGCAGTGGGGGGATGCAGGCGATAAGGGACGCCGGCGGCCTCATCGGCTGGGCGGCGGCGACCCCGCTGACGTACACGATGGGCGACATCCTCGCCGTGCCTCTGCTCGTGCTGCTGACGATCTTCGGTCTGCTCGTCGTCACGGCCACTCCCGTCAACGCCATTCCGCAGCGGCTGCGGCTGCTCGGAGTGAAGCTCGGCGTCCTCCACGACCCGGAGGAGGACGAGTTCACCGATGACGATCAGCGTTACGACGACCAGTGGCGCGAGGCGCTGCCCGCGCGCACGCGCAGGCGTGGTCCGGCCCCCGGGTCGTACGACCCCGACGGCGCGGAGCAGGAGGCCCTCTCGCGGCGTCGTGGCCGCCCGCGCAGGTCGGCGGTCCCGCAGCCCGACATGCAGCGCCCCATGGACGCCGTGGACGTCGCGGCGGCTGCGGCCGCCGCGCTCGACGGCGCCGTCCTGCACGGTATGCCGCCCTCGCCGATCGTCGCCGACCTCACCCAGGGGGTGAGCGTCGGAGACCGCGAGGAGAGCACACCGACCCCCGCACCGGCACCGAAGGCTGTGCCGGCCGCGCGCCCCAAGCAGGAGAAGCTGAAGGTCGAGGTCGCGGACCTCACCAAGCCCGCGCCCGAGGCGCCCAGCGACCTGCCCGCCCGCGCCGAGCAGCTTCAGCTCTCCGGTGACATCACCTACTCCCTGCCCTCCCTCGACCTCCTCACGCGCGGCGGCCCCGGCAAGGCGCGCAGTGCCGCCAACGACGCCGTGGTCGCGTCACTCACCAACGTCTTCACCGAGTTCAAGGTGGACGCCGCCGTCACCGGCTTCACCCGCGGGCCGACGGTCACGCGCTACGAGGTCGAGCTCGGCCCCGCGGTGAAGGTCGAGCGGATCACCGCGCTGACCAAGAACATCGCGTACGCCGTCGCCAGCCCGGACGTGCGGATCATCAGCCCGATCCCCGGCAAGTCCGCGGTCGGCATCGAAATCCCGAACACCGACCGCGAGATGGTCAACCTCGGAGACGTGCTGCGCCTGGCGGCGGCGGCCGAGGACGACCATCCGATGCTGGTCGCGCTCGGCAAGGACGTCGAGGGCGGCTATGTGATGGCCAACCTCGCGAAGATGCCGCACGTCCTCGTGGCCGGAGCCACCGGTTCCGGTAAATCGTCGTGCATTAACTGCTTGATCACGTCAATCATGGTCCGCGCAACTCCCGAGGACGTCCGTATGGTCCTCGTCGACCCCAAGCGGGTCGAGCTGACCGCCTACGAGGGCATCCCGCACCTGATCACGCCGATCATCACCAACCCGAAGCGGGCCGCCGAGGCGCTCCAGTGGGTCGTACGGGAGATGGACCTCAGGTACGACGACCTGGCCGCGTTCGGGTTCCGGCACATCGACGACTTCAACGCGGCCGTCCGCAGCGGCAAGGTGAAGCAGCCCGAGGGCAGCGAGCGGGAGCTGCAGCCGTATCCGTATCTGCTGGTGATCGTCGACGAGCTCGCCGACCTGATGATGGTCGCGCCGAGGGACGTCGAGGACGCGATCGTGCGCATCACGCAGCTCGCGCGCGCGGCGGGCATCCACTTGGTGCTCGCCACGCAGCGGCCCTCGGTCGACGTCGTCACCGGTCTGATCAAGGCGAACGTGCCCTCGCGGCTCGCGTTCGCCACCTCCTCGCTCGCCGACAGCCGCGTCATCCTCGACCAGCCCGGTGCCGAGAAGCTGATCGGCAAGGGCGACGGCCTCTTCCTGCCGATGGGTGCGAGCAAGCCGACCCGTATGCAGGGCGCCTTCGTGACCGAGGAGGAGGTCGCGGCGATCGTCCAGCACTGCAAGGACCAGATGGCGCCCGTCTTCCGGGACGACGTCACTGTGGGCACCAAGCAGAAGAAGGAGATCGACGAGGAGATCGGCGACGACCTCGACCTGCTGTGCCAGGCCGCCGAGCTGGTGGTCTCCACCCAGTTCGGGTCGACGTCCATGCTCCAGCGCAAACTGCGCGTCGGCTTCGCCAAGGCCGGGCGGCTCATGGACCTCATGGAGTCCAGGGGCATCGTCGGACCGAGCGAAGGGTCGAAAGCTCGTGATGTTCTTGTGAAGGCTGACGAGCTGGACGGCGTGCTCGCGGTGATCCGCGGGGAGGCTTGAGAAGAGGCTCGCGCGGGAGGGCCACCGATGTCCGATCGTGACTCACCCGTAAGGGATCATTGAGCAACCGTTTCCCGTCCACGTACGTCAAGTTGAGGGAAGCGACCATCGCGCACCCACCATCGGCGTGTCCGGCCATTCCGATGGGCTACAAAGTCCGACCGCCCGGTTGCCCCACCCTTTCGCACCCCCCATAGACTGAACCTCCAGCACAGGTGGCTTAAACGCTCGAAAGGCGCCCCCGTGTCCATCGGCAACTCCCCTGAAGACGAGCGTCCGTTCGAAGACGATCGCGCGGAAGCCCACCGCTCCATCGGCCATGCCCTCCGGCAGGCACGAATCGCGGCCGGGTTGACCGTCGACGACGTCACCAACGCCACCCGGGTCCGCATCGCCATCGTGCACGCCATCGAGGCCGACGACTTCGCCCCCTGCGGCGGCGACGTCTATGCCCGGGGCCACATCCGGACCCTGGCCAAGGCTGTCCACCTCGATCCGGCCCCGCTGCTCGCGCAGTACGACGCCCAGCACGGGGGCCGCCCCGCGCCGACCCCCGCCGCCCCCCTCTTCGAGGCGGAACGCATCCGCCCCGAGCGGCGCGGACCCAACTGGACCGCGGCCATGGTCGCCGCGATCGTCGCCGTGGTCGGCTTCGTCGGCTTCACCGCGTTCAAGGGCGGCGACGACAGCGGCGCGAAGACCCAGGTCGCCGAGGGATCCACGCCCTCGGCCAGCAAGCCGGCCTCGCCCACGCCCAAGAGCAGCAAGTCCGACATCCCGAAGTCCAACCCCTCGGACAGCGCCATCGCGGCCGCGCCCCAGGACAAGGTGACCGTCCAGGTCAGCGCCGCCAACGGCCGCAGCTGGATCTCGGCCAAGGACCACAACGGCCGGCTGCTCTTCGACGGGCTCCTCAAGCAGGGCGACTCCAAGACCTTCCAGGACAGCGAGAAGATCAACCTCGTTCTCGGCGACGCGGGCGCGATCCAGCTCTACGTCAACGGCAAGAAGATCGACGACAACTTCCAGTCCGGCGCGGTGGAGCGCCTCACGTACACGAAGGGTGACCCCCAGGCCGGCTGACAGTCGGCTGACAGCGGAGCAGGGCTCATACGGGGTTGGCCAAGATCGGCCAACCCCGTCGACGTGGGCTGTCAGTGAGACGAAGTAGTCTTGAGCGCATGCCTGAACGCCGTACCGTCGCACTCGTCACCCTTGGCTGCGCCCGTAACGAGGTGGACTCGGAGGAGCTCGCAGGCCGCTTGGAGGCGGACGGCTGGGACCTCGTGGAGGACGCCGCGGAAGCGGACGTCGCCGTCGTCAACACCTGTGGCTTCGTCGAGGCCGCCAAGAAGGACTCCGTCGACGCCCTCCTGGAGGCCAACGACCTCAAGGGCCACAGCAGAACCCAGGCCGTCGTGGCGGTGGGCTGCATGGCCGAGCGGTACGGCAAGGAGCTCGCCGAGGCCCTTCCCGAGGCCGACGGCGTACTCGGCTTCGACGACTACGCGGACATCTCCGACCGACTGCAGACCATCCTGAACGGCGGCATCCACGCCTCCCACACCCCGCGCGACCGGCGCAAGCTGCTGCCGATCAGCCCCGCCGAGCGACAGGAATCGGCCGCCGAGGTCGCCCTGCCCGGGCACGGCCCCGTGGACCTCCCGGAGGGCCTCGCGCCCGCCTCCGGCCCCCGTGCGCCCCTGCGCCGCCGGCTGGACGGCGCCCCGGTCGCCTCGGTGAAGCTCGCCTCCGGCTGCGACCGCCGCTGCTCCTTCTGCGCCATCCCGTCCTTCCGCGGCTCGTTCATCTCCCGCCGCCCGAGCGACGTGCTGAACGAGACGCGGTGGCTGGCCGAGCAGGGCGTCAAGGAGATCATGCTGGTCTCCGAGAACAACACCTCGTACGGCAAGGACCTCGGCGACATCCGCCTGCTGGAGTCACTTCTGCCGGAGCTCGCCGTGGTCGACGGCCTGGAGCGCGTGCGCGTGAGCTATCTCCAGCCGGCCGAGATGCGTCCCGGCCTGATCGACGTGCTGACCTCGACGCCGAAGGTCGCCCCGTACTTCGACCTGTCCTTCCAGCACTCCGCCCCCGGCGTACTGCGGGCGATGCGCCGCTTCGGTGACACCGACCGCTTCCTGGAGCTGCTCGACACCATCCGGAGCAAGGCCCCCCAGGCGGGCGTGCGCTCCAACTTCATCGTGGGCTTCCCGGGCGAGAGCGCGGACGACCTGGCGGAGCTGGAGCGGTTCCTGAACGGCGCTCGGCTGGATGCCATCGGCGTCTTCGGCTACTCGGACGAGGAGGGCACGGAGGCGGCGACGTACGACAACAAGCTGGCCGAGGACGTCGTGGCGGAGCGGCTGGCACGTGTCTCACGGCTGGCCGAGGAGCTCGTCTCGCAGCGTGCCGAGGAGCGCCTGGGCGAGACCGTGCACGTGCTCGTGGAGTCCGTGGACGAGGACGGCGTGTACGGCCGCGGGGCGCACCAGGCGCCGGAGACGGACGGCCAGGTGCTGCTCACGAGCGGCGAAGGGCTGAGCGTCGGCCGTATGGTCGAGGCGAAGGTGGTCGGTACGGAAGGTGTCGACCTGGTGGCCGAGCCGCTGACGGGCTCGCTCGGGTGTAGTGAGGAGGCGGGCAGATGACCGGAGTACCGGCATCGGCGGCGAACGGCTCCTCCCCGGCGGATTCCTCGCCGGCCGGCCCCGCCGCTTCCGACCGGCAGACAGGGGCGAAGTCCCCGAGGGGCGGCAAGCTGGCCGCCGCGGCCGTCAACCAGGCCAGCGTCTGGAACGTCGCCAACCTGCTCACCATGCTCCGGCTGCTCCTCGTGCCCGGCTTCGTCGCTCTGATGCTGGCCGACGGCGGGTACGACCCGGCATGGCGCTCTTTCGCCTGGGCCGCCTTCGCCGTCGCCATGATCACCGACCTCTTCGACGGTCATCTGGCCCGCACCTACGACCTCGTCACCGACTTCGGCAAGATCGCCGACCCCATCGCCGACAAGGCGATCATGGGGGCGGCGCTGATCTGTCTCTCCTCGCTGGGCGACCTGCCGTGGTGGGTGACGATCGTCATCCTGGGCAGGGAACTGGGGATCACGCTGCTGCGCTTCCTCGTCATCCGGTACGGCGTGATCCCGGCGAGCCGTGGCGGCAAGCTGAAGACGCTCACCCAGGGCGTGGCGGTGGGGATGTATGTCCTGGCGCTGACGGGCTGGCTGGCCACCCTGAGGTTCTGGGTGATGGCCGCGGCGGTCGTGCTGACCGTGGCGACCGGGCTCGACTATGTAAGACAGGCCATTGTGCTGCGCAGGCAGGGAATCGCCGAGCGCAAGGCCGCGTTGGAGGAGACGGAAGCGTGAATTCTCCGGCCGCCGACGTCGTACGACTACTGACGGTGAGGGGCGAGACCCTCGCGGTCGCCGAGTCGCTCACGGGCGGGCTGGTTGCGGCGGAAATCACAGCCGCCCCAGGAGCGTCCAAGGCGTTCCGCGGCTCGGTGACCGCCTACGCCACCGAGTTGAAGCACGAACTGCTGGGCGTCGACGACACCCTGCTGGCACAGCGCGGAGCGGTGGACCCGCAGGTCGCGGCCCAGATGGCGGCCGGCGTGCGCAAGGCGCTGGGCGCCGACTGGGGCATCGCGACGACCGGTGTCGCGGGCCCGGAACCGCAGGACGGGAAGCCCGTCGGGGTGGTTTTCGTGGCCGTGGACGGCCCCTTCGGAGCGGATTCCGGTTCCGCCGGTGGCGGAAAAGTCGAGGCCCTGCGGTTGAACGGCGACCGTGCGGAAATTCGTATGGAGAGTGTACGGAGCGTACTCGCACTGCTCCTGAAGGAGCTTGCGAGCGAACAGTCCGGGAATGAGCTGGCACAGGATACGGAACAGAACGGGGGGTTTTGATGTTTGCAGCCCTGAGTGAACACGACATCGCTCCCCGCACGGCCGCAGCGCGAGGCGGTACGGTGGGGCGTGAAGGATGCGGCTACGCGGTCCGAGGAGGGAGCCACCGATGATTCTGCTCCGTCGCCTGCTGGGTGACGTGCTGCGTCGGCAGCGCCAGCGCCAGGGCCGTACTCTGCGCGAAGTCTCCTCGTCCGCCCGAGTCTCACTCGGCTATCTCTCCGAGGTGGAGCGGGGGCAGAAGGAGGCTTCCTCCGAACTGCTCTCCGCCATCTGCGACGCGCTGGACGTACGGATGTCCGAGCTCATGCGAGAAGTGAGCGACGAGCTCGCCCTCGCCGAGCTGGCCCAGTCTGCTGCGGCCACCGAGCCTGTGCCCGCGTCGGTTCGTCCGATGCTGGGTTCCGTGTCGGTGACCGGTGTGCCACCGGAACGGGTGACCATCAAGGCGCCCGCCGAGGCGGTGGACGTGGTCGCCGCGTGACATTCACGCGCGTGACTTGAGCCGACGTGCACGTGCAAGGCCCCGGCCGGGGCTTCTCCAGGGAGAACTGGGGAGGAGCGGTCGGGGTTTTCGTGTTGTCGGGGGCGCCTTGTACGGCTGTCCGGGTCCGTTTGCCGGTGCGGCTCGGGGCGGTCATGGTGGATACCTGCGATGCGTTGCGCCCATGTGCCGTCGGTGCGCCCTTTCCGGGGGCGAAGGCGGCGGTCTAGCTTCGGGGCCGGAGGTGGCGTCCATGGCACGGCCGACAGTGCGCTGGGGGGCGTTTCTCGGGCTCGGGGTGCTGTGGTGGTGGGCGGTGCTGCGGCTGGCGTTTGCGCCCGGTGCCGGCGTGCTGGAGGGGGCGGTCGCTGCCGGGGGCTGGGGGCTGGGTCTGCTGCCGGTGCACTGTGTGCCGAAGGGGCGGGCGACGGACGCCGTGGGGGCAGGGCGGTGGCGGGTGGCCTGGCGGACGGGCCGCGTCACCACGGCATCGCCACCCCGCCGTTCGGACGCAGGATCTGGCCCGTCGTGAACGACGAGGCGTCACAGGCCAGATACAGCACGGTGTGAGCGACGTCCTCCGGTTCGCCGACCCGGCCCAGCGGTGACATCCGGGCCATCAGCGCCTCGGTCTGCGCCTGTGCCTCCGCTTCATGGCGGTCGGTCATGGGGGTGCGGATCCAGCCGGGGGCGACGGCGTTGACCCGGATGCCGTGCCGGCCGACCTCGTTCGCCAGGGTCTTCGTCAGCTGGACGACGGCCGCTTTGGCCGCGCCGTAGCAGAGCAGGCCGGGGCGGCCGGTGTCGACGGCGCCGGAGGCCATGGTGATGATGCTGCCACCGGTCTTCCGCTCCAGCATCCGACGGGCGGCTTCCTGGCAGGCGTACAGCACTCCTTTGAAGTTCACGCTCAGCACCCGGTCGAGGTCCTCGTCCCGGGTCTCCAGGACGGGGCTGCTGTGCATGATCCCGGCGACCGCGGCCATCACGTCCAGGCGCTCGCAGGACTCGACGGCCTGTCTGAGCTGCCCCCGGTCGGTGACGTCGAGGTGGTGGACGTGGGCGGTGCCACCGCCGTCCTTGATCAGGGTCGCCGTCTCGTGCAGGCCCTGTGCGTCGCGGTCGGCGCAGTGGACCGTGGCGCCGGCTTCGGAGAGCAGCACGGCCGAGGCGCGGCCGATGCCACCGGCCGCCCCGGTGACGAATGCGATGCGTCCGGTGAGTTCGTACGCCTTCACGGGCATGAAGGGACGGTACGGGGGTGTCTGACGGGTCGTCAATTAGTCGTGCGGCGTGGAGTTGTGCGGGGTGGGGCGGTGCTCGGCGCCGGTCCCGTCTGGCAGTTCGGGCACCAGTAGGTGGGGCGCTCGCGGGAGCCGTCGCCCTGGTCGGCCACACGGACGGAGGTGCGGCAGCGCAGACAGGGGCGGGGTGCGCGGCCGTACACGAACAGGTCCTGGCCGCGGCGGCCCGTCGTGGTGCGGACAGGGCGGTCGCGGTTCGCCTCCAGGAGCTTCTTGGCGAGCGCGGGCAGCTTCGCCGCGCGGTCGGCGGGCAGCGCGCCGACGGGGAGCCAGGGGGTGGCGCCGAGCAGGAAGCAGAGCTCGCTCTTGTACACATTGCCGATGCCGGCGAGGTTGCGCTGGTCCAGGAGGGCCTCGCCGAGGGGGCGGGCGGGGTCGGCGAGCAGGTTGGCGAGCGCCTGCTGCGGGTCCCAGTCCGGGCCGAGGAGGTCGGGGCCGAGGTGGCCGACGGCGCGCTGTTCGTCGGCGGTGCGCAGGAGATCGAGGACGGGGAGGCGGTAGCCGACGGCTGTGCGGTCGGCGTTGCCCAGGATCACGCGGATCTGGTGGGACGGGCCGCCGGTCCAGCGCATGCCGTTCGCGTACACCTTCCAGGAGCCGTCCATCCTCAGATGGGAGTGGAGCGTCAGGCCGCCCTCTACACGCGTCAGAAGGTGCTTGCCGCGCGGGGTGACGTCCAGGACGGTACGGCCGGTGAGGTCGGTCGTGGCGTACTTGGGCACCCGGAAGTCGCTACGGGTCAGCACCTTGCCGGCGAGGGCGTCGTGCAGGCGTCTCGCCGTCTGCCAGACCGTGTCTCCTTCGGGCATGGGTCAAGGGTGTCACGGGTGGGTGCGCGCGGGCTCGGAGAGCGGGGGCCCTGCGGTTACGCCCTGAGACGCAGGCCCCGCGGGGTCGCGATGAAGCCTGCTCCTTCCAGGAGGGTGCCGATGGGGGACGTCAGGGCCGAGGCGCCGTTGACCCGCTCCACCGTGACCGTGCCGAGGGAGCCCGCTCGGGCGGCTGCGGCCAGAGCCTGCGCCGCTGCCTGCAGACGGGGGTCCTCGGTGGCGGTGCCTTCCGGGTCGGCGGGCCAGGCCAGCAGCGTCTTGCCGCCGCGCTCCATGTAGAGCGTCAGCTCACCGTCGACGAGGACCACCAGGGAGCCCGCCTTTCGCCCCGGCTTGTGCCCCGCGCCGGTCGGGGGCTCCGGCCAGGGCAGCGCCGCGCCGTACGCGTTCGCCGGATCGGCTGCGGCGAGGACGACTGCTCGGGAGTCGGGAGTGGGGCGGGGGCGGCGATCGGGGAAAGCAGAGCCGTACGAGACGGGTGGCGAGCCGGGGCCGCTTCGGGGGCCGCCTGCGCCTGGGGACGCGAAGTCGCGGGGCGAGACGTATTCGTCCCGGGAGGCGCGGGCCGGCGGGAGACCGAAGTCGTCCTCGAAGCCGGTGATGTCGAACTCGGGCCGGTCCCGGCGGGCACGGTCCCCGCTCCGGGCGGTGCCGCTGTCCGTGTCGAAGCCGGCCGTCCAGTCGAAGGTGTCGGGATCGTCGGAGCTGTGGGGTGTGTGGCCGTGGGGCGTTCCGGCGCTCGGGTCGCCGGGCGCGGTGAAGGCGTGGGACGAGCCGAAGGAACCGGCGGGGTAGCCGCTCGGCGTGCCCTCGGCCGAGGGCTGCGGCAGGGCTTCGCCGCGGTCGCGGGCGTTGGACACCGCGCGCAGGCGGTCCACCGCGCCGTCCATCGCGAACTGGGCCGCGCCGAGCCCTTCGACCACATAGCCGCGCCGTGCCTGGCCGCTCTCCTCGAAGGCGGACAGGATGCGGTACGTCGCCGAGAAGCCACCCTCGATGCCTTCCGCGGAGACGGCGCCCCGGGTGACCACGCCGTGCCGGTCGAGGAGGGTGCGGGCGACGGCGTGCGCGCGCACCGTCGGGTCCGCCTCCCGTGCGGGGAGCAGGGACCAGCGGCCGGCGACGGTCGGCGGTCCGCTGCGGGAGGCGGGGCGGGCCGCGGCGGTGAGGGAGCCGTAACGCCCGCGGGGGACGCTGCGCTTGGCGCGGTGGGCCGTGGAGCCCGCGGTGCGGCCCGAGCCCAGCAGGGAGCGCATGGGGGCCAGTGTGTCGTTCGTGAGGCGGCCGGACCAGGCCAGGTCCCAGACAGTGTCGGCGAGTTGGGGATCGGTGACGTCGGGGTGGGTGGTCGCGCGGACCTGGTCGGCGATCTGGCGGAAGAACAGGCCGTAGCCCCCGGAGAGGGTGTCCAGTACGGATTGGTGGAGCGCGGTCAGTTCCAGGGGGTGTGGCGGGGGTTGGAGCAGGGGAGCAGCGTCCGCCAGATAGAGGGAGACCCAGCCGTCCTTGCCGGGAAGAGCGCCTGCGCCGGCCCAGACGACCTCTCCGGCGGCGGTGAGCTCGTCGAGCATCGCGGGCGTGTAGTTGACGACTCGGGACGGCAGCACCAGCTTCTCCAGGGCCGACGCCGGCACGGATGCGCCCTGCAACTGCTCGACGGCACGCACCAGCCCGTCGACACCGCGCAGGCCGTGCCCCTTGCCGATGTGCTGCCACTGCGGCAGGAACTGGGCGAGTGCGGCCGGTGCCACCGGTTCCAGCTCGTGCCGCAGCGCGGCCAGGGAACGGCGGCGCAGCCGGCGCAGCACTGCCGCGTCGCACCACTCCTGGCCGATGCCCGCCGGATGGAACTCGCCTTGCACGACACGGCCGTTCGCCGCGAGGCGCTGCAGGGCGCCTTCCGTGACGGCCACGCCCAGGCCGAAGCGGGCCGCCGCCGTGGCCGATGTGAAGGGGCCGTGGGTGCGGGCGTAGCGGGCGAGGAGGTCACCGAGGGGGTCCTTCACCGGCTCCGTGAAAGCCTCCGGGACGCCGACCGGCAGGGCCGTGCCGAGGGCGTCGCGCAGGCGGCCAGCGTCCTCGATAGCCGCCCAGTGGTCCGCCCCGGCGATACGGACCTTGATCGCGCGGCGGGCGCGGGCCAGCTCCTGCGCCCAGTGCGGCTCGGCGCCGCGCTCGGCCAGCTCCGCGTCGGTCAACGGGCCGAGCAGGCGCAGCAGGTCGGCGACACCCTCGGCGTCCTTGACGCGCCGGTCCTCGGTGAGCCACTGGAGCTCCCGCTCCAGCTCGGTCAGCACCTCGGCGTCGAGCAGTTCGCGCAGCTCCGCCTGGCCCAGCAGCTCGGCGAGCAGCCGCGAGTCCAGGGAGAGCGCGGCCGCGCGGCGCTCGGCGAGCGGCGAGTCCCCCTCGTAGAGGAACTGGGCGACGTATCCGAAGAGGAGGGAGCGGGCGAAGGGGGAGGGCTCGGGGGTGGTGACCTCGACGAGGCGTACCTTGCGGGACTCCAGGTCGCCCATCAGCTCGACGAGGCCGGGGACGTCGAAGACGTCCTGGAGACACTCGCGGACCGCTTCCAGGACGATCGGGAACGAGCCGAACTCGCTGGCCACCTGGAGCAGTTGGGAGGCGCGCTGGCGCTGCTGCCACAACGGGGTGCGCTTGCCCGGGTTGCGTCGCGGCAGCAGCAGCGCGCGGGCCGCGCACTCGCGGAAGCGGGAGGCGAACAGGGCGGAGCTGCCCACCTGGTCAGTGACCACCTGGTCGACCTCGCTCTTGTCGAAGACGACGTCCGCGGCGCCGACGGGTGCCTGGTCGGCGTCGTACTCCGTGCCTGCCTTCATCGGCTCCTGGTCGAGCAGGTCCAGGCCCATGAGGTCGGCGTCCGGGAGGCGCAGCACGATGCCGTCGTCGGCGTGCATGACCTGGGCGTCCATGCCGTACCGCTCGGAGAGTTTGGCGCCGAGGGCGAGTGCCCACGGCGCGTGCACCTGGGCGCCGAAGGGGGAGTGGACGACGACCCGCCAGTCGCCGAGCTCGTCGCGGAAGCGCTCCACGACGATGGTGCGGTCGTCCGGGACATGGCCGCAGGCCTCGCGTTGCTCGTCCAGATAGGACAGGACGTTGTCAGCGGCCCACGCGTCCAGACCTGCCGCGAGGAGGCGCAGCCGGGCGTCCTCCTTGGACAGCGAACCGACCTCGCGCAGGAACTGGCCGACCGCGCGGCCCAGTTCGAGCGGGCGGCCGAGCTGATCGCCTTTCCAGAAGGGGAGCCGGCCCGGTACGCCCGGCGCGGGGGAGACCAGGACGCGGTCGCGCGTGATGTCCTCGATGCGCCAGGAGCTGGTGCCGAGCGTGAAGACATCGCCCACGCGTGACTCGTAGACCATCTCCTCGTCGAGCTCGCCGACCCGGCCGCCGCCCTTCTTGGGGTCGGCTCCGGCGAGGAAGACTCCGAAGAGCCCGCGGTCGGGGATGGTGCCGCCAGAGGTGACGGCGAGTCGCTGAGCGCCGGGGCGGCCGGTGACCGTGCCGGTGACGCGGTCCCACACCACGCGCGGGCGCAGCTCGGCGAACGCGTCGGACGGATAGCGGCCCGCGAGCATGTCGAGGACCGCCGTGAACGCCGACTCCGGGAGCGAGGCGAAGGGCGCGGCCCGGCGGACCGTGGCGAGCAGGTCGTCGACCTGCCAGGTGTCCAGGGCCGTCATCGCCACCAGCTGCTGTGCCAGGACGTCCAGGGGGTTGGCGGGGACCTTGAGGGATTCGATGGAGCCGGTGCGCATGCGTTCGGTGACCACGGCCGCCTGGACGAGGTCGCCGCGGTATTTGGGGAAGACCACGCCGGTGGAGACCGCGCCCACCTGGTGTCCCGCGCGGCCCACGCGCTGCAGACCGGAGGCGACGGACGGCGGGGACTCCACTTGGACGACGAGGTCCACGGCACCCATGTCGATGCCCAGCTCGAGGCTGGAGGTGGCGACCACGGCGGGCAGGCGGCCCGCCTTGAGGTCCTCCTCGACGAGGGCGCGCTGCTCCTTGGAGACCGAGCCGTGGTGGGCACGGGCGATGACGGGTGGTGCACCCTGCGCCGCTCCGGAGCCGCCCATGAGCTCGGCCGGAGCGTGGTGCTCGTCCAGGGGCTCGCCGGTGGCCCGCTCGTACGCGATCTCGTTGAGCCTGTTGCACAGGCGCTCCGCGAGGCGGCGGGAGTTGGCGAACACGATCGTGGAGCGGTGGGCCTGGACGAGGTCGGTGATCCGCTCCTCGACATGTGGCCAGATCGAGGGGCGCTCGGTGCCCTCCGACCCGTCGGCGACCGGGGAGCCGCCCAGCTCTCCCAGGTCCTCGACCGGGACGACGACCGAGAGGTCGAACTCCTTGCCCGACTTCGGCTGGACGATCTCCACCTTGCGGCGCGGTGAGAGGTAGCGCGCGACCTCGTCGACCGGGCGGACCGTCGCCGAGAGGCCGATGCGGCGGGCCGGCTTCGGCAGGATCTCGTCCAGTCGTTCCAAGGAGAGCGCGAGGTGCGCGCCGCGCTTGGTGCCCGCCACCGCGTGCACCTCGTCGAGGATCACCGTCTCGATGCCGGTCAGCGCGTCGCGCGTGGCCGACGTCAGCATCAGGAACAGGGACTCCGGGGTGGTGATCAGGATGTCCGGGGGGCGGGTGGACAGGGCGCGGCGCTCGGCGGGCGGGGTGTCGCCGGAGCGGATGCCCACCTTCACCTCGGGCTCGGGCAGGCCCCGGCGCACGGATTCCTGGCGGATACCGGTCAGGGGGCTGCGGAGGTTGCGCTCGACGTCGACCGCGAGAGCCTTGAGCGGCGACACGTACAGGACGCGGCAGCGCTTCCTGGGGTCTGCGGGCGGCGGTGTCGAGGCCAGCTGGTCCAGGGCGGCGAGGAACGCGGCCAGGGTCTTGCCGGAGCCGGTGGGGGCGACCACCAGCACGTCCGAGCCCTCTCTGATGGCCTGCCACGCGCCCGCCTGGGCCGCGGTGGGCGCGGAGAAGGCCCCCGTGAACCAGCCGCGGGTCGCGGGGGAGAAGCCGTCGAGGGCTCGGTGTGCGGAGCTGACCATGCGTCCATCCTGCACCCGGCCACTGACAATGGCTCTGGCCTGTGGGTTCGCTGCGCTGGGCTTGGGCGGCCGGGCGCGGTTTCGTTCGTTGTGGGTCGGGGGCGCGGCGGTACGGCGAGCCCGCCGCCCGCGGCCCGGTGTCTGAGAGGCCGGTGGTGAGCTGAAGTGAGCGGCGGGTTGCCTCGACGCGCGGGTTGCAGGGCTCACCGCAGCCGCCGTGGCGCTGATCCTGCGCGCCCCGTTCCTCCTCGTCGTGGCGGCGGCCGTCGTGGTGACCGCCGGAGTGCGTGCCATGGGCGGGTGACGGCGTCCGGCTCAGCCGATGGGACGACCGTGCGCCCTGAGGGTGTGCAGCGCCTCGATCGTCGCCATGGGGCGAGCCTCCAGGGCGGTGCCCGGTGCCCACCGGTGCCGGCTGACGGGCCAGCCGCCGTCCTCGTGCTGCGCGTCCGCGAGGAAGTCGAGGGAGCGCGTCATCTCCGCATCCGTGAACCACGCGCGCGCCAGAGAGCTCGGCGTCTTCGCGTAGTCGTGCGGGAAGTGGTGCTCACCGGGCGCATAGCCGAGGGCGACCGGGTACGCGTCGAGGCGGTCGGGTTCCAGAGCCGCGAGCCGGTGTTCGCGCACCAGGCGGCCGAGGCGGTCGGCAGCCGCCTCCGCGCGCGGGCGATCGGGAGCGGAGTCCAGGAAGGCCACGGCGGCCTCGATCTCGTGGGGGTGGGACTTGTCCAGCGACTCGACCGCATGCCAGCAGAAGTCCGTGGCCCTGAACAGCCAGGCGTGCCACACCTCGTTGCGGTGCAGCAGACCCACCACCGGGCCCGTGGTGAGGAGTTCGCTGGGCGGGTCGTCCACGATCGGCATGAAAGGGGCCGCGGGATAGCCGCGCTGACTGGGACGGATCGCCGGCAGGGCACCGTCCGTCGTGGACACGGCCGTCAGATAGCGGCACACGCGCTCCATCCGCTGTCCGCCACAGCGCCCGATGGCATCCAGAACACGCAGCGCGTGCACAGTGTGCGGCGGCTGGCTGACCGGACCGCGCAGATCGGGCTCCAGCGCGTGGCCGTACCCACCGTCCTCGTTGCGGTACGCGTCCAGCGCGGTCTCCACCGGGTCGGCGCCCCCGTTCAGGAAGTGGTACGCGAAGAGGCGCTGTTCCAGCACGCGCGCGGTGAGCCAGACGAAGTGCTCCGCGCGGAACAGCGGGGAGCGTGCCGGGGGTGAGGCAGGGAGTGGGGAAGCTCCTGTTTCGGACATGCGTCAGACCGTAGGGCGGAAAGCGGTCTCGGCAAGGGGTCCCGGCCCAGGCCCACCCTCAGGGGCGGGATACTGGAGTCATGCGGTTGACGGTCTTCTGGCAGCGGATGGCGGATCACTTCGGTCCGGGATACGCCGACACCTTCGCACGCGACCACGTGATGGCGGAGCTCGGCGGTCGCACGGTGCACGGGGCACTGGACGCCGGCTGGGATGCCAAGGACGTGTGGCGAGTGGTCTGCACAGTCATGGACGTTCCGCGGGAGAAGCACTGATCGGTCACGAAGATCGCAGGGCCGTAGTTGATTGTCAGACCAGTGGGCGAGACTTTATCCGTGGCACCCACTGACGAGGCCGGGCAGACGGCCCAGCACGCATCCCCGTTCGGCACGACGCCGCCCGGCAGGCCCCCTGCCGACGCCGCCGGGCCCAGCGTTCGCATGCCGCGCTGGCTGCCGCGCGCCGCGGTGCTCGTCCTCGCCCTCTACGCGGCCTTCCAGCTGGGCACTTGGGCCTTCCATCAGCTCACCGGCCTGCTGATCAACATTCTCATCGCGTTCTTCCTGGCTCTGGCCATCGAGCCCGCGGTGAGCTGGATGGCCTCGCGCGGCATACGCAGGGGACTGGCCACGGGCTTCGTCTTCCTGGCCGTAATGATCATGGCGGCGGGCTTCGTCACCCTGCTCGGCTCCATGCTCGCGGGCCAGATCATCAAGATCGTCGAGGAGTTCCCGAACTACCTCGACTCCGTCATCAACTGGGTCAACACGCACTTCCACACCGAGCTCAGACGCGTAGACGTCCAGGAGGGCCTGCTCCGCTCCAACTGGCTGCGCAACTACGTGCAGAACAGCGCCACCGGTGTGCTGGACGTGTCCGCGCAGGTCATCGGCGGCCTCTTCCAACTGCTCACGATTGTGCTGTTCTCGTTCTACTTCGCTGCGGACGGCCCGCGGCTGCGCCGCGCGATCTGCTCCGTACTGCCGCCCGCGCGTCAGGCCGAGGTGCTGCGTGCATGGGAGATCGCCGTCGACAAGACCGGCGGTTACATCTACTCGCGCGGCCTGATGGCGCTCATCTCCGGCATAGCGCACTACATCCTGCTGCAGATCCTGGGTGTGCCCTACGCGCCCGTGCTCGGCGTCTGGGTGGGCCTGGTCTCCCAGTTCATCCCGACCATCGGCACCTACCTCGCGGGCGCCCTGCCCATGCTGATCGCCTTCACCGTCGATCCCTGGTACGCGCTGTGGGTGCTGATCTTCGTCGTGGTCTACCAGCAGTTCGAGAACTACATGCTCCAGCCCAAGCTGACCGCGAAGACCGTCGACATCCACCCCGCCGTCGCCTTCGGTTCGGTCATCGCCGGCACCGCGCTCCTCGGTGCCGTCGGCGCGCTGATCGCCATCCCCGCGGTCGCCACGCTGCAGGCGTTCCTGGGGGCGTACGTGAAGCGGTACGCCGTCACGGACGACCCTCGTGTCCACGGTCACCGGAGAGGCGGATCGGGGCCGGGTCTGCTCACGCGCGCGAGGCAGTTGTGGATGCGGCGGCCGGGGGTGGCGCAGGACGAAGCGGTGGAAGCCGGGGAGGGTTCCTCCTGAGGCACGGTCCGATGAGCGGGCACAACCAGCTCAGTACGTGAGGACGGCCCACACCCCGGTGCCGATGACGGCAGCCACGTAGCAACCAGTCGCCGCGGCCACGATCCGCCGCCGGGCCGGCTCGCTCCAGGACGTGCCGGACAGCAGCCGTGCCAGCAGCGGCAGGACGAGCACCGCATGCAGGCTGACCGCGTGCAGCGGCTTGAGCGGCGCCGTCGAGTGGTAGGCAGCCTCCTGGTGCCCGGTCCGGGTGAGCACCACACCGCGCGCGATCATCGCGGCGCCCGAAGCGAGCGCGACGAGCAGGATCGCGAAGCCGGAACGCACCGCGAGCGCCATCCCTGCGGGACCTGCGGGCCGGTGCCGGAACGACGCGACGGCGAACACGGTGAGCAGCACCACGAGGACACCACCACCCACCGCGAGCGTCATGGAAACCGCGGTGTCGAACGGTGTCTCCATGTCGAGGTGCGAGGGCACCCTGCGCCAGGCCTGAAGAGTGATACCGCCGACCTCCACGACGCAGTCGACAGCGAACACGACGAGGAGCAGCGCGCGCAGCCGCGAACCGATGCGCAGATACGACGTCACCCAGGTCACCGCGATCAGCGTCGCTCCGAAGGACAGCCCGAAGGTGACGGGCTTGCGCCAGGAGACGGGCCCGTCCCAGGGGCCGCCGTCGACGGCGAACACCACCAGGTGCACAAGGCCGGAGAGGATCAGGAGAAGGCCGACGGCGTGGCAGAGGCGCTCCGCCGGGCGGGCCTCCGCCGTGGCCGCGACGACAGGGTGACGTTCCGCCGTGCCGCCCTCCCGGGTGAGCTTCGTGGTCTCCATGCGGTCAGCCTTGCGAGAGCGCCCCCTCCGGTCGTCGTCCGGCCGGAGACACCCGCTGTACGCCGCGGGGAGTAGTCGGACCGGACGCAGGCACGAACAGCGGCCGTACGGCTCGCGGTCCGGCCCGTTGTCGGACCGCGGACGTAGGGTCGGAGGTGTCGCATGGTGCGCTTGACACGAAAATCGAACATCCATTCTTATGGAGGCTCCGGCGAGGCTCTCGACGGGTAATTCGCCGTGGTTTTGACGGAGATGTACCCGAGTTATCCACAGGCCGGACGGGCGTCGGGGCGCATTGTCAGTGGCAGGCGTTAGCGTCTTTGACGTGAAGCGATCGACTCAAGCAAACCGGGTGGAACCCATGGCAGGAACCGACCGCGAGAAGGCGCTCGACGCCGCGCTCGCACAGATTGAACGGCAGTTCGGCAAGGGCGCCGTGATGCGCCTCGGCGAGCGGCCGAACGAGCCCATCGAGGTCATCCCCACCGGGTCGACCGCACTTGACGTCGCACTCGGCGTCGGCGGCCTGCCGCGTGGCCGTGTCGTGGAGGTGTACGGCCCGGAGTCCTCCGGTAAGACGACCCTGACCCTGCACGCGGTGGCGAACGCGCAGAAGGCCGGCGGCCAGGTCGCCTTCGTGGACGCGGAGCACGCCCTCGACCCCGAGTACGCGAAGAAGCTCGGCGTCGACATCGACAACCTGATCCTCTCCCAGCCGGACAACGGCGAGCAGGCCCTGGAGATCGTGGACATGCTGGTCCGCTCCGGCGCCCTCGACCTCATCGTCATCGACTCCGTCGCCGCGCTCGTCCCGCGCGCGGAGATCGAGGGCGAGATGGGCGACAGCCACGTCGGTCTCCAGGCCCGTCTGATGAGCCAGGCCCTGCGGAAGATCACCAGCGCGCTCAACCAGTCCAAGACCACCGCGATCTTCATCAACCAGCTCCGCGAGAAGATCGGCGTGATGTTCGGCTCCCCGGAGACCACGACCGGTGGCCGGGCGCTGAAGTTCTACGCCTCGGTGCGCATCGACATCCGCCGCATCGAGACCCTGAAGGACGGCACCGAGGCGGTCGGCAACCGCACCCGCTGCAAGGTCGTCAAGAACAAGGTCGCCCCGCCCTTCAAGCAGGCCGAGTTCGACATCCTCTACGGCCAGGGCATCAGCCGCGAGGGCGGCCTGATCGACATGGGCGTGGAGCACGGCTTCGTCCGCAAGGCCGGCGCCTGGTACACGTACGAGGGCGACCAGCTCGGCCAGGGCAAGGAGAACGCGCGCAACTTCCTGAAGGACAACCCCGACCTGGCCAACGAGATCGAGAAGAAGATCAAGGAGAAGCTGGGCGTCGGCGTGCGTCCGGAGGAGCCCACCGCTGAGCCGGGCGCCGACGCCGCCGTCTCCGCCACCGCGGACGAGGCCACGAAGGCGGTGCCTGCTCCTGCGGCCAAGACAGCCAAGACCAAGGCTCCGGCTGCCAAGAGCTGACGTATGACACGGCGAACCGACTGGGCCGAGTACGGCTACCCGGACCCTCCGCGAGGGCGGGACGGGAGCGACGCGGCTCTTGCCGGGCCGGACGGCGATGCGTACGGGGCTGACGCGGGGCACGGCGCGCAGGGGGGACACGACCGCGCGAGGTCACGCGGCATGACGGCGTACGGCACCGGGGGGTCGTACGGCGACGAGCCGGGCGGCGGCGAGCCGGGCGGCGGCGAGTGGCCGGAGGACGGGGGACCGGACGGTTTCGGCTCGTCCGGTGGCGGTTCGCGCCGTGTCGGCCGGACCCATGGGGCGGGCGGCTCCCGAAGGCGCCCACAGAGGCGCCGCGGCGAGCCGTCCGGTGAGGACGGGGGCTCCGTCTCCTCGTCGAGGGCCGAGCAGGAGGAGTCCTCAGGGGACCCGGTGGAGCGGGCACGGGCGATCTGCCTGCGCCTGCTCACCGGGACCCCGCGCACGCGCAAGCAGCTCGCCGACGCCCTGCGCAAGCGGGAGATTCCGGACGAGGCTGCCGATGAGGTGCTGTCGCGGTTCGAGGAAGTCGGGTTGATCAACGACAGCGCGTTCGCGGACGCCTGGGTGGAGTCCCGGCACCACGGCCGGGGGCTCGCTCGGCGGGCACTGGCCCAGGAGCTGCGGACCAAGGGCGTCGACTCCACGCTGATCGACGCGGCCGTCTCCCAGCTCGACTCGGACCAGGAAGAGGCGACCGCGCGCGAACTCGTCGCCCGCAAGCTGCGCTCCACACGCGGCCTCGACCGCGACAAGCGCCTGCGCCGCCTCGCGGGCATGCTCGCCCGCAAGGGCTACTCCGAGGGCATGGCGCTGCGGGTGGTGCGGCAGGCGCTGGAGGAGGAGGGGGAGGACACGGAGTTCCTCGGGGACGAGGGGTTCTGACGGGGCACGAGCCGTAGAGATGTGGCCGCCGGGATGCGTGCCGCGCTCAGTACGGCGTGACCGTCGAACCCTGCGGCGCGGTCCCTCCTTGGTGCTGTCGTCGGCATCGAGGCCATGTCGGACGGCTGAGAAGCGTCGGCGTCGGCGCCGACCGATCGCCGACCGCCTATGACGTCACAGGCAGTCCCGCCGCCTTCCACGCCTGGAACCCGCCGACCAGATCCGTGGCCCGTCCCAGCCCCAAACCGTGCAAAGAGGCCGCCGCGAGGCTCGACGCATAGCCCTCGTTGCAGATCACCACGACCCGCAGCTCGTGACTCGTGGCCTCGGGCACGCGGTGGCTGCCCTGCGGGTCGAGACGCCACTCCAGCTCGTTGCGCTCGACGACCAGGGCGCCGGGAATCAGGCCGTCCCGTTCGCGCAGGGCGGCGTATCGGATGTCGACCAGGAGTGCGTCGCCGGAGCGAGCAGCGTCGTAAGCCTCCTTCGGCTCGATCCGCTCGTAGCCCCCGCGCACCCGCTCCAGCAACTCGTCGATGCCGACGGGCTGTTCGCCCGCGCCGCCCACTTGCCCGTCGACCGGACCCTCGCCGCTCACTGCCAGTCCTCCGGGCGCTCGACCTGCTCCAGGCGCAGGACCTGGCCCACGCGGCTGTAGCGGCGGATCTGCGGCAGGGGCGGGTAGTAGGCGTGGACGGAGACCGCGTGTTGGCCGGTGGACTCGTTGAGCACCTCGTGGACATGGTGACGGCCGAAGGCTCGGCCCTTGCCGGTCGGCAGCCGCCGTTCCCGGTCCACGCCGTCGGTGAGTTCCAGGGTCTTCCAGCCGTCGGCGGGCAGCCGGGCGGCGAGCGAGTTCTCCTTGAGCTCACCGGACGCCGTCACGAAGGCGCCGACGGACTCGGCGTGGTCGTGCCAGCCGGTGCCCGTGCCGGGCGGCCAGCCGATCAGCCAGGCCTCGCTGCCACCGGGCCCCTCCAGGCGTACCCAGGTGCGGCCCTCGGGATCGAGCGGGAGGGAGGCGATCAGCTCCGCGTCGGCGGCCGTACGCCGTACGAAGTCGAGGAGGTCCGCCTGCGTCGGAACCTGGGCGGCTGCGGCGACGGAGGCAGGGGCAGGAGAAGAGACAGACACGTGGCACCGTCCTGAAGAAGCGTTCGCGGGGGCGCGCGGCAGCATTGGATGGCGCGCGCGGGAAGGGGGATGCGAATTCAGCAGGACGGACGACACACGCAGCCCGCATAGCGGACGAGGTCCATATGGACCCTCCGCCACAGGCGCACATAGGTGTCGGTCACGTACCGGAGTACACCATTGACGGTCCAGAGCGGTCAACTCACCGTCACTATGTGGACCACAGGGTGACGGTGAGTAGGGTCACTTCGAGGGCGATCCGGCCGTGGCCTCCGCCTTCGCCGGCCCTCCCAGCGTCGCCTCCGCCGCCGAGTAGAGCTCGGCCGGCCGCACTCCGCCCAGTGCCGTGACCAGGTGGCCGTCCGGCCGTACCAGCAACACGGTGTGGGCCGCCGCGCCGGGATAGCTCTCCGCGACCAGCAACTCGGCGGGGTGCGGCAGCGCGGCCACCGCGGCCGCCAGCCGCGGCATGATCCCCGCGGCCATCCAGTGCTTGCGGTCCCACACCGCCGTGCCCGGCGCGATCAGCACCACCAGCAGGGCTCCGCGCCCGAGCCGGTCCCGCAGCTGTACGAAGGTGCCGTCCTCCGCGGTGACCCGCACATCGGTGACCGGCTCGCCCGGCGCCGTGTCCACGGGGACCTCGGCTTCGAGATGCCGGGGAGCGAGCGGGGAGGCAGCGTACGCCCCCGGCGCGCCGAGTGTTCCGCGCCCCAGGTGGCCGTCCGTGAGCAGCGCATCGTGGCCGCGGGCCGAGCCGGGCACGTACGCGCGCAGCCCTCCGCCGCCGCGCAGCAGCGGCAGGGCCTGGTCGGCGGCGCGCAGCCGGCCTGCGACGACTCCGCGTCGCTCCGCCTGGTAGCTGTCGAGCAGCGCCTCGTGCGGCCCGTGGTGCCAGGCGAGCGCCAGCTTCCAGGCCAGGTTGTCGGCGTCCCTGAGCCCCTCGTCGAGCCCCTGCGCGCCCAGCGCGCCAAGCAGGTGCGCGGCGTCCCCGGCGAGGAAGACCCGGCGGACCCGCCAGCGGCGGGCCAGACGGTGGTGGACCGTGTGGACTCCGGTGTCGAGGAGCTCGTACGGCGGTGTCGGGCCCCCGGTCCAGCCGGCCAGGGTCTCCCGGATGCGGGCCAGCAGCAGCTCGGGCGTGACCAGGTCCTTGCCCGGCGGCAGCAGCCAGTCCAGGCGCCATACGCCGTCCGGGAGGGGGCGGGCGGTCACCTCCCCGGCCGAGGGGCCCGACGTCCGCCACGGCGGCATCCGGTGAAGCAACGCTTCGTCCGCCCATGGAAGTTCCGTGCGCAGCGCGGCCACGGCGTGCCGCTCCACCGCCGTACGGCCCGGGAAGCGGATGTCCTGCAGTTTGCGCACGGTGGAGCGCGGGCCGTCGCAGCCGACCAGGTAACTGCCGCGCCACCAGGTGCCCTTGGGGCCGCGGGTGTGGGCGGTGACTCCCGAGGCCTCCTGCTCGACGGTGTCGAGGCGGCTGTCCACGGCGACCTCGACGAGCGGCTCGGCGGCCAGGGCGGCGCGCAGGGCGCCGGTCAGCACATGCTGGGCGATGTGCAGCGGAGCGGGTTCGTCGCCGCCGAACGTGACCTCGCGCATCACCTGCTTGCGCCGCATCGACCGCCATCCGGCCCAGCGGGCTCCCTCCTGCGCGAGCGGCTGTCCGCTCAGCCGCTCCATCAGGGCGGCGGTGTCCTCGCGCAGGACAACGGTGCGCGCGGGGCGCGGTTCCTCCTTGCCGGGGCCCTCGTCCAGCACGACGCAGGGCACTTCCTGACGTGCCAACGCCAGGGCGAGCGTGAGCCCGACGGGCCCCGCGCCGACGATGATCACCGGGTCCACGGCGCGGCGCCCCCTGCTCGTGGCGGCGTCCTGAGGGACGTATGTGAACAGGAAGTTGGAGCAGGGTGCACGATCACAGAACGTATGCAACCCATTGGCGGGGTTTGCGTCAAGCGACGGAGGCAGTGGCGATCACGCCACTGCCTCCGTGCGGATCAGGCGAGTCGACTGATCATCAGACACCGCCGCCGAAGCCACCGCCGGCTTCGCCGGTCCCGTAGGTGCCCCTGATCGCGGCGGGGTTGACTTCGACGGTGTCCTCGCCGAGGACCGCGCCCGTGCTCTTCTTGCTGCGCCGCAGCCTGCCCTCCAGCCAGCTCGCGAAGCTGGTGAGGAGGAAGTTGACGATGATGAAGATGATCGCCACGCCGACGAAGCTCTGGATGACGTCGGCGTAGTTGGCTGCGAACGTGCTGCGCGCGCTGAGCAGCTCCGCGTAGCCGATCATCACGCCGCCCAGCGCGGTGTCCTTCACGATGACCACCAGCTGGCTGACGATGGCCGGCAGCATGGCCGTCACCGCCTGCGGGAGCAGGATGCTGGTCATCGTCTGGCCCTTGCGCAGGCCGATCGCGTACGCCGCTTCCGTCTGCCCCTTGGGGAGCGCCAGGATGCCGGCCCGGACGATCTCGGCGAGGACCGAGGCGTTGTAGAGCACCAGGCCGGTGACGACTGCGTACAGGGGCCGGTCGTCCGTGGTGACGTTCGTGTAGCGGGAGTAGAACTCGTTCGCGAACAGCATCAGCAGCAGCACCGGGATCGAGCGGAAGAACTCGACCACCACTCCGGCCGGTACCCGCACCCACCGGTGGTCGGACATACGCGAGATGCCGAAGAACGCGCCCAACGGGAGGGCGATGATCATGGAGAGCGCCGCGGCCTTCAGGGTGTTGCCGAGGCCCGGCAGCAGATACGTCGTCCATGCCTCGGACGTGGTGAACGGCTGCCACAGGGCCCACTTCAGCTGGCCCTTGTCGTCCAGCGTCTGCCAGATCCACCACGCCAGAAGGGCGAGCAGGACGACGAAGACCACCGAGAGGAGGACATTGCGCCGCTTGGCCCGGGGGCCCGGGGCGTCGTAGAGGACCGAGGTCATCGCTTCACCGCCAGTCGCTTGCCCAGCCAGCCGAGGATGAGGCCGGTGGGAAGGGTCAGAACCACGAAGCCGAAGGCGAAGACCGCGCCGATGAGCAGCGTCTGAGCCTCGTTCTCGATCATCGTCTTCATCAGGGCGGCGGCCTCGGCCACGCCGATCGCGGCCGCCACAGTGGTGTTCTTGGTCAGTGCGATCAGCACGTTGGCCAGCGGACCGATGACCGAACGGAACGCCTGCGGCAGCACGATCAGCCGGAGGGTCTGGCTGAAGCTCAGCCCGATGGCGCGGGCCGCCTCGGCCTGCCCCAGCGGCACCGTGTTGATGCCGGAGCGCAGCGCCTCACAGACGAAGGCAGAGGTGTAGGCGATGAAACCGAGCACGGCCAGCCTGAAGCCCTGCACCTTGAAGTCGGAAGCGCCCAGCGTCACACCGAAGATGTCGGCGAGGCCGAGCGAGTTGAAGACGATGATGACCGTCAGGGGGATGTTTCGGACGATGTTGACGTAGGCGGTGCCGAACCCGCGCATCAGCGGGACCGGACTGACCCGCATCCCGGCCAGCAGGGTGCCCCAGATCAGGGAGCCGACGGCGGAGAGGGCGGTGAGTTTCACCGTCATCCAGAACGCCCCCAGGACGTCATAACCATGAAGAAAGTCGAACACGATCTCCCGCGCTTCCGGGTGTGTGGCGTACGAGGAGGGCGTGGCGCGCCGCCGCCGTGAGCGCGGCGGGCGGCGGCGCGGCCCTTGTGGAACCCTGCGGTGGCCGCGGTTTCCTGGATTACTTGACGATGACGCCGATCTTCGGGGCGGGCTCGTACTTGTACTGGGCCGGGCCGAAGTTCTTCTCGACGTCCTTCTTCCAGGTGCCGTCGCTGACCATGCTCTTCAGAGCGTCGTTGATCTTGTTGACGGTCGCGGTGTCACCCTTCTTCACACCGATGCCGTAGTTCTCGTTGCTGAGCTTGAGCCCGAGGAGCTTGAACTGGCCCTTGTACTGGGACTGCGCGGCGTAGCCCGCGAGGATCGAGTCGTCGGTGGTCAGTGCGTCCACGGCCCCGCTCTGGAGGCTGGCGACGCACTCCGAGTAGCCGCTGTTCTCCTTGAGGTTGACCTTGGGGGCGATCTTCACAATTTTCTGCGCCGAGGTGGAGCCGGTCACGGAACACAGCTTCTTGCCGTTGAGGTCCGTGCCCTTGCTGATCGGCGAGTCTTTCTTGACCAGCAGGTCCTGGTGGGCCAGGAAGTAAGGACCGGCGAAGTCGACCTTCTGCTTGCGCTCGTCGGTGATCGAGTACGAGGCCACGATGAACTTGACGTCGCCGCGCTGGAGCGCGTTCTCGCGGTCGGCGCTCTTGGTCTCGACGAACTGGATCTGGTCGGGCTTGTAGCCGAGCTTGCCCGCCACGTAGGTGGCCACGTCCACGTCGAAGCCGGAGAAGGTACCGTTCGGCTCCTTCAGACCGAGGCCGGGCTGGTCGTACTTGATGCCGATCTTGATCTTCTTGCCGCCACCGGACGAACCGCTGCTGTTGCTGTTGTTCGATCCACATGCCGTGGCCGCCACAGCGAGGGCGAGCACGGCGGCCGAAGCGGCGGTGACCTTGCGGAGCTTCATGGTGAACATCCTTTGGCTGGTGAAGAGAGGAGCGCCGGCGGAGAGAGGAGAGCCGGCGAGGGCCGGGCGGGGGCGAACCGTCAGTGGTGAAGGATCTTCGACAGGAAGTCCTTGGCGCGGTCGCTGCGCGGATTGCTGAAGAACTGGTCGGGCGCAGCTTCCTCGACGATCCGGCCGTCCGCCATGAAGACCACGCGGTTTGCAGCCGATCGTGCGAAGCCCATCTCATGGGTGACGACGATCATGGTCATGCCGTCGCGGGCGAGCTGCTGCATGACCTCGAGGACCTCGTTGATCATCTCCGGGTCGAGGGCCGACGTCGGCTCGTCGAAGAGCATGACCTTCGGGTCCATGGCCAGCGCCCGCGCGATGGCGACGCGCTGCTGCTGGCCGCCGGAGAGCTGCGCGGGGTACTTGTCCGCCTGGGTGGCCACGCCGACCCGGTCGAGCAGGGCCCGGGCCTTCTCCTCGGCCTTCTTCTTGTCGGCCTTGCGGACCTTGATCTGGCCCAGCATCACGTTCTCGAGCACGGTCTTGTGCGCGAAGAGGTTGAAGGACTGGAAGACCATCCCCACGTCGGCGCGCAGCCGGGCCAGCTCCTTGCCCTCCTGGGGCAGCGCCTTGCCGTCGATCGTGATCGAGCCCGAGTCGACTGTCTCCAGGCGGTTGATGGTGCGGCACAGGGTGGACTTACCGGACCCGGAGGGCCCGATGACCACGACGACCTCGCCGCGGGCGATCGTCAGGTCGATGTCCTGGAGTACGTGCAACGCGCCGAAGTGCTTGTTGACGCTCTTCAGGACGACCAGTTCGCCGGTCGCGGCCACATCTTCCTTGGCCACCGATACTTCGGTCATCGCTATCGGGCTCCGTCCTCCTCGGTTTCGCAGGACAGTAGTAACCCCGTTCCACCAGCGTCATTACATCTGAGGGGAATCTGAGCATCACGATCCGATAGCAATCGGACACATGTCGTAGCAGTTGCGCGGGGGCCGGTATCGGCCGGGTAACTAAAGCGGTCCGCAACCGGAACCCACTTGACGCCGTCCTCGTCCATCAGCGTGACTGCGTTGTGCACGCGCGCGTGCACACGTTTTTCCATCTCGCTCCATCCATCCTGATCGTACGGCCGATGAACCGAAGGAGGCCCGGATGAGACTGCTCCTCGTCGAGGACGACAACCATGTCGCCGCTGCTCTTTCTGCGGTTCTGGCGCGGCACGGTTTCGACGTCACGCACGCGCGTAGCGGCGAGGAAGCTCTCCAGGCACTCGTTCCGGAGGGCGACGGCTTCGGCGTCGTCCTGCTCGACCTGGGCCTGCCCGACCAGGACGGCTACGAGGTCTGCGGCAAGATCCGCAAGCGCACCAGCACCCCGGTGATCATGGTCACCGCGCGCTCCGACGTCCGCTCCCGCATCCACGGCCTCAACCTCGGCGCCGACGACTACGTGGTGAAGCCGTACGACACCGGGGAACTGCTCGCCCGTATCCACGCCGTCAGCCGGCGCAGCGTCCACGAGGACGCCGGGGCGGGAGGCGACCACCGGCTGCGCCTCGGGTCGATGCTCATCGAGCTGCCCACCCGACAGGTCAGCGTGGACGGTTCGGTTGTCCAACTGACCCGCAAGGAGTTCGATCTCCTCGCCCTCCTCGCGCAGCGCCCCGGGGTCGTCTTCCGCCGGGAGCAGATCATCAGCGAGGTGTGGCGCACCAGCTGGGAGGGGACCGGACGCACCCTGGAGGTGCACGTCGCGTCCCTGCGCGCCAAGCTGCGCATGCCGGCCCTGATCGAGACCGTACGCGGCGTCGGTTACCGGCTTGTCGCCCCGTCCTCGTAGCGTGCACGGGTGCGTACTCGTCTTCTTCCGCTGCTGATCGTCCTGATGGCGGCCGTGCTGCTCGCGCTCGGCATCCCGCTCGCCGTGAGCGTGGCTGCCGCCCAGCAGCAGAAGGTCGTCGTCGACCGGATCGACGACACGGCGCGCTTCGCGTCCCTCGCCCAGTTCGTCACCGACGCGTGCAGTTCCACGCGTACGTCCACGGACCCGCGCCTGGAGACACTGAGCAGCGAACTCGACAGCTATTACGGCGTCTACGGCATCCGGGCCGGGGTGTTCTGCCGTACCGGCGTCCCCATGGCCCAGGCGCCGCAGACCTTCGTCCTCCCCGACAGGGCCGAGGTGCGCGAGGCGTTCGCCGAGGCACTGCTCAGCCGCCGCAGCCACGACCCCAAGCAGGTGTGGCCCTGGCAGCGCAACCGTCTGGTCGTCGCCTCACCGGTCATCCGGGACGGCGATGTCGTGGCGGTCGTGGTCACCGACTCGCCCACCGGGGCGCTGCGTTCGCGGATCCTGAACGGCTGGCTGGTCATCGGCGTGGGAGAGATCGCCGCGATGCTGCTGGCCGTCGGTGCCGCGCTGAGGCTGACCGGCTGGGTGCTCAGGCCGGTACGGGTGCTGGACGCCACCACTCACGCGATCGCGAGCGGCCGTCTGAAGACCCGGGTCGCGGCTGCGGGCGGTCCTCCGGAACTCCGGCGCCTGGCCCACGCGTTCAACGAGATGGCGGACAACGTCGAGGACGTGCTGGAGCAGCAGCGCGCCTTCGTCGCCGACGCCTCGCACCAGCTGCGCAACCCCCTTGCGGCGCTGCTGCTGCGCATCGAACTGCTCGCTCTCGAACTGCCGGAGGACAACGAGGAGATCGCATCGGTCCGCACCGAGGGCAAACGCCTCGCGGAGGTCCTCGACGACCTGCTCGACCTGGCCCTGGCCGAGCACACCGAGGCCGACCTGCGGATCACCGACATCGGTGCGCTGACCGCCGAGCGCGTCGCGGCCTGGGCGCCGACCGCGGAGGCCAAGGGCGTACGGCTGGTGGGGAATTGCCCGCCGACCACCGCCTGGGCCGACCCGGTCACGCTCTCCAGCGCGCTGGACGCGGTGATCGACAATGCGGTCAAGTTCACGCCGAAGGACGAGTGCGTCGAGGTCACGGTCGCGGCCGACGGCGACACCTCGACCGTCGTGGTCACCGACAACGGTCCTGGCCTGACCGACGAGGAACTCGCCCGTGTCGGCGACCGCTTCTGGCGCAGCAGCCGCCACCAGAACATCAAGGGCTCCGGTCTCGGCCTGTCCATCTCGCGCACGCTGCTCGCCGCGGGTGGCGGCTCGATCTCGTACGGCCGTCACGAGCCGCACGGGCTCACCGTGACGGTGTCCGTGCCGAGGAACAGCCCTGCGGTCTGACGGCGGTCCTACGGCTTGACCGAGCGGTAGTAGCGGCGGGCGCCCTCGTGCAGGGCCAGGGGGTCGGTGTAGATCGCGGTGCGCAGGTCGACGAGCTGGGCGGAGTGGACCTTCGTGCCGATGCCGTCCCGGCTCCTGATCACGGTGCGGGTCATCCACTCGGTGAGCCGCGGGTCCATGTCCTTGCGTGTCATCAGCAGGTTGGACACGGCGAGCGTCGGCACGGCGACCCCGTTCTGGACGCTGGGGTAGGCCGACTCCGGCATGTTGGTGGCGCGGTAGTAGCGGGTGGCGCGGTCCTGGTCGTGCAGCTTGGCGACGAGGCCGGGTGTGATCGGCACGAACCGGAAGGCGAAGGTGCCGGCGAGCTTCTGCAGCCCCTCCGTGGGCAGCCCGCCCGACCAGAAGAACGCGTCGATCCTGCCCTGCTTCAGCTGGTCCGGGCCGGTGTCGATGCCGTCGGAGAACGGCGTGATGTCCCTGGCCGCGTCGATGCCGACCGCGTTGAGCACCCGGTCGGCGATCAGCCGCACACCCGAGCTGGGCGGTCCTATGGCCACCCGCTTGCCCCTGAGGTCCGCGACGGACGTGATGTGCGAGTCGCGCGGGACGACGAGCTGCACATAGTCGTCATACAGGCGGGCGACGCCGCGCAACTGGTCGGCGCCTGGGTTGTGGGCCGCGAGCTCGTAGGTCTCGACCGCGTCGGCCGCGGCAATGGTGAAGTCGGCCTTGCCGGTGGCCACCCGCCTGACGTTCTCCTGGGAGCCGTCGCTGGTCAGCAGCTTCACCCTCAGGTTCGGCATGTCCTTGTCGAGCGCGGTGCGCAGCAGCTTGCCGTACTGCTGGTACACCCCGGCCTGCGTTCCCGTGCTGATGGTGATCGTTCCGCTCGGAGGGGCCTCACCCAGGGGCAGCAGCCACCACAGCAGCAACCCGAGGGCGACGAAGCCGGCAGCCGCACCCTGCAGGGCCCGGCGTCTGCCGATCCGGGGGAACCTCTTGGACATGCCAGGGATCCTGCCAGCCGGAACACGGTGCTGACCAGGGCTGCTGACCGGGGCAGGGGTCACAACGGGATCACGACCGGGCGTTGTCAGTGGCGGTCGATACAGTCGCCGTATGAGCTCATCGCCCGCCGACCTGGTTCGCCGATTCCACCTCGCCGTCGGGCTCGACGCCCGCAGTACGCCCACCGAGGTCCCGCCCTCGCTGGCCGCCCACCGCGGTGAACTGCTCGCGGAGGAGGCCGCGGAGGTCGCCGAGGTCTCGGTCACGGGCCCGCTCGACAAGCTCGCCCACGAACTGGCCGACGTCGTCTACGTGGCCTACGGCACCGCCCTCGTCCACGGCATCGACCTGGACGCGGTGATCGCCGAGATCCACCGCTCCAACATGACCAAGCTGGGCCCCGACGGCCTGGTCACCCGCCGCGCCGACGGCAAGGTCCTCAAGGGCGACCACTACGAGGCCCCGGACGTGTCGGCGGTACTACGCCGACAGGGGTGGTCGCCGGACGGCATATGAGGCCTTGCGGCAGTACCGCCGAGACCCCGTTCCGCCTCCAGCGTCTGCTGGGCGAGCGGCGGTGCATCAGCCTCGGGGCGAGGCTGCCGAGGGGCCGCTCCGCCGGCCACCGGCTGGGGGTGCACGGCGGTGCATGAGCCATACGGCGGTCTGCCGACGAGGCTGTCAGTTTTCCCGAGGGGGCCGATGGGCGTGCGTTCCCGGCAATGCCCGTCGACGGGTCCGTCAGCTGCCCACCGGCCGATCGGTCCGCGTCGGGGGGCGAGTGGGCGGCGGCCGGTCGGCGAGGCTGTTGGTCGCCTCCGTGGGGTGTTCGGCGGGCGTGTGTTTCGCGGTGGTTGGTCGATGGGCCGTCAGTCGTCCACGGGCCGATCGGTCCGCGTCGGGGGCGAGTGGGCGGCGGCCGGTCGGCGAGGCTGTTGGTCGCCTCCGTGGGGTGTTCGGCGGGCGTGTGTTTCGCGGTGGTTGGTCGATGGGCCGTCAGTCGTCCACGGGCCGATCGGTCCGCGTCGGCGGGTGAGTAGGCGGTGGCCTGCCGGCGACGAGGTCAGTCGCCTCGATGGGTGTCTGGCGGGCGTGTGTTCTCGCGGCGGCCGTCTACGGGCCCGTCAGCCGTCCACCGGCCGATCCACCCCCGACGGCGGCTGAGTCCCTGCGACGGCCTGTCGGCGACGCCGTCAATCGCCCCCAGGAGCTTCCGACCTCCGCGCTTCCGCATCTCGACCCACGACGGCGATTGAGCCCTGCGCCAGCCCTGCACTCAGGACCGTCGTTCGCCCACCGACACGCCCTCCCTTGCCGGCTCCGGGGAATCCGTACGGGCATTGCGGCGCTCGTTCAGGCGCCGGGCCAGTGGTTCCGTGTAGCGGGCGGTGAGGGGGCCGAGGACGACCAGGATGAGGACGTACGCCGTGGCCAGTGGGCCCAGGGACGGCTCGATGCCGGCGCTCACCGCCAGACCGGCGATGACGATCGAGAACTCGCCGCGCGCCACCAACGCGCCGCCCGCGCGCCAGCGGCCCTTGACGGAGATTCCGGCCCGGCGGGCCGCCCAGTAGCCGGTGGCGATCTTCGTCGCCGCCGTGAGCAGGGCCAGTGCGAGGGCGGGCAGCAGGACGGGCGGGATGCTCGCCGGGTCGGTGTGCAGCCCGAAGAACACGAAGAACACCGCGGCGAACAGGTCGCGTAACGGGCTGAGCAGGGTGTGGGCGCCTTCCGCGACCTCCCCGGACAACGCGATACCCACCAGGAAGGCACCGACGGCCGCCGACACCTGGAGCTGCTGTGCGACGCCCGCGACCAGGATCGTCAGTCCCAGCACCACCAGCAGCAGCTTCTCCGGGTCGTCACTGGAGACGAACCGTGAGATGACGCGCCCGTAGCGCACGGCCACGAACAGGACCAGCCCCGCGGCCCCCAGCGCGACCGCCAGCGTCACGCTCCCGGCCAGCAGCCCGGCGCCGGCCACCAGCGCGGTCACGATGGGCAGGTACACCGCCATCGCCAGGTCCTCCAGCACGAGCACGCTGAGGATCACCGGCGTCTCCCGGTTGCCCACCCGGCCCAGATCACCGAGCACCTTCGCGATCACCCCGGAAGACGAGATCCAGGTGACTCCGGCCAGCACCACGGCGGCCACCGGCCCCCAGCCGAGCAGCAGTGCCGCAACCGCGCCCGGCACGGCGTTGAGCGCACAGTCGACCAGGCCCGACGGGTAGTGCGCCTTCAGATTGGTGACCAGGTCACCGGCCGTGTACTCCAGGCCCAGCATCAACAGCAGCAGGATCACGCCGATCTCGGCGCCGATGGCGACGAACTCCTCGCTCGCCCCCAGCGGCAGCAGCCCGCCCTCGCCGAAGGCCAGGCCGGCCAGCAGGTACAGCGGAATGGGGGAGAGCTGAAAGCGGGCGGCGGCCCGGCCGAGCAGGCCCAGGCCGAGCAGAATGGAACCGAACTCGATCAACAACACCGCGGAGTGCACCGGTTCACTCCCGCCCGAGTATCGCCGCGGCGGCGTCGACACCCTCGCGTGTGCCGACGACGATCACGATGTCACCGCCAGCCAGCCGGAAGTCCGGCGCCGGCGACGGAATGGCCTCGGCCCGGCGCAGCACCGCCACCACCGACGCGCCCGTCTCGGTCCGCATCCGCGTGTCGCCCAGCACCCGCCCGTTCCAGCGCGAGGCCGCGGCCAACTCGATCCGCTCGGCCACCAGCCCCAGATCGGAGGCGTAGAGCAGGCTCGCGCTGTGATGGGAAGGCTTCAACGCGTCGATCAGCGCGCCCGCCTCGGAGCCGGACAGCCGCAGCGACTGGGCACAGGAGTCGGGGTCGTCGGCCCGGTACACATTCACCGTGCGCGCGCCGTCGCGGTGTGCCACCACCGACAGATGGCGTTGGTCGCGGGTCACCAGGTCGTACTGGACCCCGATGCCCGGCAGCGGCGTCGCCCTCAGTCGTGGCGCAGACACGTTTCTCCCTTTGTCCTGGCGGCATGGTCGTGGTCTGCCGGTGATCAACCCCGGCCGCTTCGCATGCTGCCATCCGCCCGTACGGTGGCGACATGGGTGACGTCACGGATATACGCGGCCGGGGGCGGACGGCGAGGCTGGCCGGAGCCACATCGGGAGCGTCCGCGGAACCAGGGAGGACCGTGTCACTGTTCTGGCGGATCTTCTCCCTCAACGCCATGGGCCTGGTCGCGGCCGCCGCCCTGCTACTGGGCCCGGTCACCGTGTCGACCCCCGTCCTGCCGGCCGAGGCGCTGGTCGTCGTCGTGGGCCTGAGCGCACTGCTGGCAGGCAACGCGATCGTGCTGCGTGCCGGGCTCGCTCCGCTGCGGCGGCTCGGCCGGGCCATGGCCACCGCGGACCTGCTGCGCCCCGGCGCCCGAGCGGTCGTCGCCGGTCCGGCGGAGGCGGCCGAGCTGATCACGACGTACAACACGATGCTCGACCGGCTGGAGAGCGAACGCGCGGCCGGAGCGGCCCGCGCCCTGTCCGCGCAGGAGCGCGAGCGGCAGCGCATCGCCCGTGAGCTCCACGACGAGGTGGGCCAGACCCTGACCGCCGTCCTCCTCCAGCTCAAGCGTGTCGCCGACCGCGCCCCCGAGGAACTGCGCGGGGAGGTGGGCCAGGCGCAGGAGGCGACCAGGGCGGGCCTGGACGAGATCCGCCGTATCGCCCGTCGGCTGCGCCCCGGCGTCCTGGAGGAACTCGGCCTGGTCAGCGCCCTGCGCTCACTCGCCGCCGAGTTCACCACCCACGGGCTGACGGTGCGCCACCACATCACCGGCGACCTGCCCCCGTTGACCCAGGAGTCGGAGCTGGTGATCTACCGCGTGGCCCAGGAAGGACTCACCAACACGGCCCGGCACGCCGGCGCCGACCGCGCCGAGGTCCGCCTCCGGCCGGTCGCGGACGGCGTCGAACTCCTCGTACGCGACAACGGCAAGGGCCTCGGTACGACCCCGGAGGGCGCCGGAATCCGTGGCATGCGCGAACGCGCGCTGCTCATAGCAGCCGACCTTTCGCTCGGACCCGGCCCCGAGGACGGCACCGATGTGCGCCTGCGGGTCCCCGTCACCGCCGGAGGCCGCTGATGGCATCCCCCGCGCGCGTGCTGCTCGCCGACGACCATGCGCTCGTACGCCAGGGCGTGCGGCTCATCCTGGACGGCGAGCCCGATCTGAACGTCGTCGCCGAGGCCGGGGACGGGGCGGAGGCCGTCGAACTGGCACGCGCGCGTGCCGTCGATCTGGCCGTCCTGGACATCGCCATGCCCCGTATGACGGGCCTCCAGGCGGCCCGTGAACTCTCCCGCCGCCTGCCCGGCCTGCGCATCCTCATGCTCACGATGTACGACAACGAGGAGTACTTCTTCGAGGCCCTCAAGGCCGGAGCCGGCGGCTACGTCCTCAAGTCCGCCGCCGACCGCGACCTGGTCGGGGCCTGCCGGGCGGCGGTGCGCGACGAGCCGTTCGTGTACCCGGGCGCGGAGCGGGCCCTTGTGCGCTCCTACCTGGACCGCCTGCGCCGGGGCGACGACCTGCCCGCGCGGCCGGTCACCGAGCGAGAGGAGGAGATACTCAAACTGGTCGCCGAGGGCCACACCTCGAAGGAGATCGGCGAACTGCTCTTCATCAGCGCGAAGACGGTCGAGCGCCACCGCGCGAACCTGCTGCACAAGCTGGGCATGCGCGACCGCCTGGAACTCACCCGCTACGCGATCCGCGCGGGCCTCATCGAGCCCTGAGCCCCCGGTTGTCCACAGGGCGGCGGGAGGCACTTCCGGCACCGCCTACCCTTGTCACATGAGCAGCATCGACCGGAGCCAGGCAGTGGGCGTGAAGACCTATGAAGTGCGCACCTACGGGTGCCAGATGAACGTCCACGATTCCGAGCGATTGTCAGGGCTGCTCGAAGAGGCCGGGTATGTGCGTGCGCCCGAGGGGTCGGACGGGGACGCGGACGTCGTCGTCTTCAACACCTGCGCGGTGCGCGAGAACGCCGACAACCGGCTGTACGGCAACCTCGGCCGCCTCGCCCCGATGAAGACGAAGCGCCCCGGGATGCAGATCGCGGTCGGGGGCTGTCTCGCGCAGAAGGACCAGGACACCATCGTGAAGAAGGCGCCCTGGGTGGACGTCGTCTTCGGCACGCACAACATCGGCAAGCTGCCGGTCCTGCTGGAACGCGCGCGCGTGCAGGAAGAGGCCCAGGTCGAGATCGCCGAGTCCCTGGAGGCGTTCCCCTCCACCCTGCCGACGCGCCGTGAGAGCGCCTACGCGGCGTGGGTGTCGATCTCCGTCGGCTGCAACAACACCTGCACCTTCTGCATCGTCCCGGCCCTGCGCGGCAAGGAGAAGGACCGCCGCACCGGCGACATCCTCGCCGAGATCGAGGCCCTGGTCGCCGAGGGCGTCTCCGAGATCACCCTGCTCGGCCAGAACGTCAACGCGTACGGCTCCGACATCGGCGACCGCGAGGCCTTCAGCAAGCTGCTGCGCGCCTGCGGAAGGATCGAGGGCCTGGAGCGCGTCCGGTTCACCTCCCCGCACCCGCGCGACTTCACCGACGACGTCATCGCGGCGATGGCCGAGACCCCCAACGTGATGCCGCAGCTGCACATGCCGCTGCAGTCCGGCTCGGACACGGTCCTGAAGGCGATGCGCCGCTCGTACCGGCAGGACCGCTACCTCGGGATCATCGAGAAGGTACGGGCCGCCATCCCGCACGCCGCGATCACCACCGACATCATCGTGGGCTTCCCCGGCGAGACGGAGGAGGACTTCGAGCAGACCCTGCACGTCGTGCGTGAGGCGCGGTTCGCGCAGGCCTTCACCTTCCAGTACTCCAAGCGTCCCGGCACCCCGGCCGCGACCATGGAGAACCAGATCCCCAAGGAGGTCGTCCAGGCGCGTTACGAGCGTCTCGTCGCCCTTCAGGAGGAGATCTCCTGGGAGGAGAACAAGAAGCAGGTCGGCCGCACCCTGGAGCTGATGGTCGCCGAGGGCGAGGGCCGCAAGGACGGCGCCACCCACCGCCTCTCCGGCCGCGCCCCGGACAACCGCCTGGTCCACTTCACCAAGCCCGAGCAGGACGTGCGACCCGGCGACGTGGTCACGGTCGAGATAACGTACGCCGCCCCGCACCACCTCCTCGCCGAGGGAACCGTCCTCGGCGTGCGCCGCACGCGCGCGGGCGACGCCTGGGAGAAGCGCAACGCGGCAGAGGCGGCGAAGCCTGCTGGCGTCCTGCTGGGCCTGCCGAAGATCGGTGTCCCGGAGCCGCTGCCGGTGGCGACGGGGAGCGGCTGCGGCTGCGACTGACCGCTCCGCCCGGCGCGGTGTCCGCCGCCGGGCGGCGGGGTTACCCTGCCGATCATGCTTGTCGTCGCCGCAGTCTGCCCCTGCCCGCCGCTGCTCGTACCCGAGGTCGCCGCGGGTGCCGCCGCCGAGATGGACGTCGCGCGTGCCGCGTGCACGGACGCGGTCGGTGTGCTCGCGGCCGCCCGTCCGGACCGGCTCGTCGTCGTCGGTCCCGCAGGGCAGAGCGGCCGAGGCACGTATCCCGAGGGCACGCGTGGCTCCTTCCGCGGCTTCGGCGTCGACGTGGACGTACGGCTCGGCAGGGCCGAGCATGCCGAGGCCGAAGTCCCGGCTCAGGCGGCCTCGGAGCGGTTGCTTCCGCCCTCGCTGGCGGTCGCCGCGTGGCTGCTGCAGCGCACCGGCTGGTCCCACGCCCCGATCGAGGGACTCGGCGTGGGGGAACCTCTGGCGGCCGAGCGGTGTATTCACGTCGGGAGGGAGATCGCCGCCGGGCCCGAGCGGGTGGCGCTGCTGGTCATGGGCGACGCCAGCGCCTGCCGCACGCTCAAGGCTCCCGGTTACCTCGACGAACGCGCGGCGCCGTTCGACGCGGAGCTCGCGCGTGCGCTGGGAGCGGCGGACGTGGCGGCCCTCAAGGCCCTGGACACCGAGCTGGCGTCCGAGCTGAAGGCATCGGGCCGGGCTCCCTGGCAGGTCCTCGCGGGCGCGGCCGAAGGGACGGACCTCGCGGGCGCGCTGCTGTACGAGGACGCGCCGTACGGCGTGGGCTACATGGTCGCCACCTGGTCATAGAGGCGCGGGGTGAACGGCGGACGGCCGGGAGCCCTCGGGCCCCGCGGCCGTCCGTCGGTGTGCCGTGCCGTTCAGGAAGCAGGCGGCGTGGAGTCCGGCGGTGCGGTCGTGCCACCGCCTGCCCCCGTGTCGTCCTTGTGCGCGAGTCGGTCCATGGCGCCCTTGGCCTTGCCCGTCCCGGAGTGGATCTTGTCGCTGTACTTGCCCTTGGTCTTCTCGTCGACGACCTTCGCGGCCTTGTCGAGACCGTGCGTGATCTTGTCCCCGTGCTGTTGCGCGAGGCCGGAGACCTTGTCCTTGGCCGGGTTGAGCTTGGCCTTCAGGTTGTTCAGGAGACCCATGGGTCCACCTTCCGTCGTTCCCCGGCTCGGCACGCCCCTGCGGCTCACCCGGGTCAGGGGCGGTTACGTGCGGGCGTCCTCACCGGCGTCCCTGTCGGCCGCCTCCTCGCCGGACTGCTGCTTCGGGATCTCGACGGCCTCACCGGAGGCGGGCTCGACGGCCTCCGTCGCCTCCGGTTCGCCCTCGGTCAGCTCCTCGGCCTCGGCCGACCCTTTCGCCTCTGCCGCCTCCTCCGTCGCGGGCTCGGCCGTCGGTGTGTCGGCCTGAGCCTCGGCGGTTGACGCCTCCTCGGTAGCCTTCGACCTCCGCAGAAGTCGTGCGAAAACGCCCATATCCACTCCATACGTTACTCGTGCGGGCGAAATCCCGCGTCGTCCGGTGCGTCCGTTTGCGCCGCCCGGGTCGCCGCCCCCCGAAACCGGCGGCGAGAGCCTCGCAACGGGCAACGACCCGGCTCCCGTGCCGTCACGTAACTCGTTCGAGGAGTGCCCTCGGGGTTTGCGAGACTGGTGCGGTGAGCAGCGCACCCCCCGCCCCCCGAGTCATCGCCGTCGTCGGACCGACCGCGGCCGGAAAGTCCGATCTGGGCGTTTTCCTCGCCCGGCAGCTCGGAGGCGAGGTCGTCAACGCCGACTCCATGCAGCTCTACCGCGGGATGGACATCGGCACCGCCAAACTGACGCCCGAGGAGCGGGGCGGCATTCCGCACCACCTCCTCGACATCTGGGACGTGACCGTCACGGCGTCGGTCGCCGAGTACCAGAAGCTCGCCCGCACCAAGATCGACGGCCTGCTCGCGGAAGGCCGCTGGCCGATCCTGGTCGGCGGCTCCGGCCTGTATGTCCGGGGGGCCGTCGACAACCTGGAGTTCCCCGGCACCGACCCCCAGGTCAGGGCCCGGCTCGAGGAGGAACTCGCGCTGCGCGGCTCCGGCGCACTGCACGCCAGACTTGCCGCCGCGGATCCCGAGGCGGCGCATGCGATCCTGCCCAGCAACGGCCGCCGTATCGTCCGGGCCCTCGAAGTGATCGAGATCACCGGTCAGCCCTTCACCGCCAATCTGCCCGGCCATGACTCGGTCTACGACACCGTCCAGATCGGCGTCGACGTGGCCCGTCCCGAACTCGACGAGCGCATCGCACGCCGGGTCGACCGGATGTGGGAGGCCGGGCTCGTGGACGAGGTGCGTGCGCTGGAGGCGCAGGGCCTGCGCGAGGGCCGTACGGCTGCTCGTGCGCTCGGCTATCAGCAGGTGCTCGCGGCGCTGGCCGGGGCGTGCACCGAGGAGGAGGCGCGGGCCGAGACCGTGCGCGCCACCAAGCGCTTCGCGCGCCGGCAGGATTCCTGGTTCCGGCGCGACCCCCGTGTGCACTGGCTGAGCGGGGCTGCGGCGGATCTCACAGAACTTCCGCAGCGTGCACTGGCGTTGGTCGAACGACCGGTTACAGCCTGATCACGTCATGGCATCGGGACGCTCCGGCCGCCGTTCCGGCATCCGGCGCCGTGCCATCATCGAGCTTCGATCGACCAAGTGGAGTCCTAGTTGGGAGGGCGCGTGGCGATGGAGGCCGGCCCTCGCGACACTGCACAAGGCACCGAGCCGCTCACCGTCGAGAGCGGTGAATCGGAGCAGGACGAGAACCGTCTGAGCCCCGACGGGCCCGACGACACGCAGGGCGGAGTCACAGCTGACGGCCCCGAGCCGGAGGAGATGTTCGCCGGTGGCCCCGAGGTCGAGGTCGAGCTGCGCCCGCAGCGCCGCCTGCGCATCTGGCAGCTCGCCCCCATCGTCGCCCTCGCCGCGCTCGGCTCCCTGATGTTCGCCTTCCCGCTCGCCTTCGACTTCGGTGACAGCGGCGCCGTCATCGCCATGCTGGGACTGCTGATCTGCTCCTGCGCGGCCGGCTGGGGCATGATGGCCGCCCGCCGGGTGGGGTACACGGGCCCCGGGCTCCCACCGAGGGGCTCCGGGCGCCGCCCTGACTGGCGGGTCGTCCTGGCCTACGTAGTGGTAGTGGCCGCGGTGGTGGTGCTGGCGGTATGGCGCGTGGCAAGGCTGCGCTGAGGTCCTTCAGGGGCGCGAGGCTGTGACGACATGCGGCTCCGCCGCGTGGGCGCGACGAGCCCCGACCGGCCCGGAGCCGAACAACGACAGTCACATACCATCGAGGAATGACCCGCATCGCCTTCCTCAAGGGCCACGGCACGGAGAACGACTTCGTGATCGTGCCGGACCCGGAGAACTCCATCGACCTGCCCCCGACCGCCGTCGCCGCGCTGTGCGACCGCCGCGCGGGCATCGGTGGTGACGGCCTGCTGCACGTGGTGCGGTCCGCCGCGCACCCCGAGGCGCAGCACATGGCGGCCGAGGCCGAGTGGTTCATGGACTACCGCAACGGCGACGGCTCGATCGCGGAGATGTGCGGCAACGGCGTGCGGGTGTTCGCGCACTACCTCCAGCGCGCCGGGCACGTCGCCGAGGGCGACCTCGCGGTGGCCACACGCGGGGGCGTGAAGAGCGTGCACATCGCAAAGACCGCATCCGACAGCGGCTCCGCCGCGGGCGACATCACCGTCGGCATGGGCAGGGCGCGCCTCCCCGAAGGGGACGTCACGGTGACCGTCGGCGAGCGCAGCTGGCCCGCGCGGAACGTGAACATGGGCAACCCGCACGCGGTCGCCTTCGTCGACGACCTCGCGCACGCCGGAAACCTGTACGCACCGCCGCCGTTCAGCCCGGCCTCCGCGTACCCGGACGGCGTGAACGTGGAGTTCGTGGTCGACCGCGGCCCCCGGCACGTCGCGTTGCGCGTGTATGAGCGCGGCTCCGGCGAGACCCGCTCGTGCGGCACGGGCGCATGCGCCGTCGCCGTGGCCGCGGCCCGCCGGGACGGCGCCGACCCTGCCGTCACCGGGAGCCCGGTGACCTACACCGTCGACGTGCCCGGCGGGACCCTGGTCATCACCGAACAGCCCGACGGCGAGATCGAGATGACCGGCCCCGCAGTGATCGTCGCCGAGGGCGAGATCGACTCCGAGTGGCTGGAAACATTCGTTCGCTGAACACGATGGCGGCTTGGGATCCGAGGCCTGTGTGCCGGGTGGTGCACGGGAGTTGCTCCGGGGCGACGTCGGCGCGTTCGAAATCACGGGCGGCTCCCTGTCGCGTGGCGCGAAACCGTAAACCTCCAGACCTTCGCTCGAATGGGTGATCCGTTTCACGCTCGGCGAGAGGCGGTCGGCCGCACGTGATGGGCTCGGTAGCATCAAGCACCGGCCCGGACGGGGGACCGTTGCCATCCCCTGAGCCGTGTCCGCCATGGGGCACCCCGTCCGCCGGTCCACGCAGCCGGAGGTGCCCATGAGTGCGGAGGCGACGAATCCCGCGACCCCAGGTCCGGTAACAGGCCCAGCGGCGCGCTGGCGGGCGCGGATCGACCTGCGCCGCCTCGGCCGTGCCGCCCTGCTCGGCCCCGCCTCCCGTGACCGGCTGCCCAGCGCCATCAGCCATGTCGTCGACGCCCACCGCGCCCACTACCCGAGCGCCGACCTCGAACCCCTGCGCCGCGCCTACGTGCTGGCCGAGTCCTCGCACCGCGGCCAGATGCGCAAGAGCGGCGAGCCGTACATCACGCACCCGCTCGCGGTGACGCTGATCCTCGCCGAACTCGGCGCGGAGACCACCACCTTGACGGCCTCTCTGCTCCACGACACCGTCGAGGACACGGACGTGACCCTCGATCAGGTCGGCGAGGAGTTCGGTTCGGAGGTCCGCTATCTCGTCGACGGCGTCACGAAACTGGAGAAGGTCGACTACGGCGCCGCCGCCGAACCCGAGACCTTCCGCAAGATGCTCGTCGCCACCGGCAGCGACGTCCGCGTGATGTCGATCAAACTCGCCGACCGGCTGCACAACATGCGCACCCTCGGCGTCATGCGCCCCGAGAAACAGGCCCGCATCGCCAAGGTCACCCGCGACGTCCTCATCCCGCTCGCCGAGCGGCTCGGCGTCCAGGCGCTGAAGACCGAACTGGAGGACCTGGTCTTCGCGATTCTCCACCCCGAAGAGTACGAGCACACACGGGAGTTGATCGTCGACAACGCCTCCCGCGCCGACGACCCGCTCGCCGAGATCGCCGACGAGGTACGAGGTGTGCTGCGCGAGGCCGACATCCCGGCCGAAGTCGTCATCCGGCCACGGCACTTCGTCTCCGTCCACCGCGTCGCCCGCAAGCGCGGCCAGCTACGCGGCTGCGACTTCGGCCGCCTGCTGGTGCTGGTGAACGAGGACGCGGACTGTTACGGCGTCCTCGGCGAACTGCACACCTGTATGACGCCCGTGGTCTCGGAGTTCAAGGACTTCATCGCCGTCCCCAAGTTCAACCTGTACCAGTCCCTGCACACCGCGGTCGCCCGCGCGGACGGACAGGTCGCCGAAGTCCTCATCCGCACCCACCAGATGCACAAGGTCGCCGAGGCCGGCGTCGTCGCGCTCGGCAATCCCTATGCCCCTCCTCCTGAGGAGAACGCTCCGGCCGACGGCGAGCGCGTCGACCCCACCCGCCCGGGCTGGCTCTCCCGCCTCCTCGACTGGCAGGAGGCCGCGCCCGACCCGGACACGTTCTGGTCCACCCTCCGCGAGGACCTGGCCCAGGACCGTGAGATCACCGTCTTCCGACCGGACGGCGGCACGCTCGGGCTGCCCGAGGGCGCCACCTGCGTGGACGCCGCGTACGCCCAGTACGGCGAGGACGCGCACGCGTGCATCGGCGCCCGCGTCAACGGCCGCCTGGCGACGCTGAGCACCGTCCTGCGGGACGGCGACACCGTCCAGCTCCTCATGGGCCAGGACCCGGCCTCCGAGCCCTCCAGGGAGTGGCTGGAGCACGCCCACACGCCTGCCGCCCGTATCGCCATCCAGCGGTGGCTCGCGGCCCACCCGACGCACGAGGAGGCGCAGCAGGCAGCGCAGGAGACCGACGAGGAGCCCTCGGTCGCCCTTCGGCCCGCGGCGGAGGGACTGAGCTCACGTCCCACCACCGCCGACATCACGGTCGACCAGCCCGGCGCGACCGTACGGCTCGCCGGCTGCTGCACGCCCGTACCGCCCGACGAGGTCACCGGCTTCGCCGTGCGGGGCGGTGTGGTCACCGTCCACCGTGTCGAGTGCGCCGCCGTGGAGCGCATGAAGAGCGGGGGGCGCGCGGAGGTCGACGTGCGCTGGGGGGACACCACCGAGTGCCGGGTCACGCTGCTCGCCGAATCGTTCGTCCGCCCCCATCTGCTGGCGGACCTGACGGAGGCCATGGCACTCGAAGGCGCCGAGATCGTGTCCGCGACGGTCGAACCTCCCACCCAGCAGCGGGTCCGCCACACGTACACCCTCCAGCTTCCGGACGCGGCCCACCTGCCCGCCTTGATGCGGGCGATGCGCAATGTGCCGGGGGTGTACGACGTGAGCCGGGCGCAGACGCCGGGCGGGTGAGCGCCGGGCCGCGCGCCCCACGGCGCCAGAGCCGCACACCTGCACCCGACCTACCCATTCGGGTGGGCCGAACGCGAGTCGTCGCCGTCCGGCACGCGCGCGCTGATAGCCGTGATCCATGCTGCTCACCCCGCGCTCCCAGGCCCCACGACCCGACGGCCCGCGTCCCGGCACCGCGGCTCGGTTCCGCCGCCCTGCAGGCCGCCTGAGGGCGACCGCACTGCTCGCCTCCGCCGTCTCCGTGTGCCTGCTGGCCGCGAGCTCGCCCCCGACTCCCCTGGGCATCGGCGACCGCCTCTACCCGGACCTCGGCAACCCCGGCTACGACGTGCAGTCGTACGACCTCTCGTTCACCTATCCCGGCACCAACAGCAAGCCCCTCCAGGCCGTCACCACCATCAACGCCTCGACGACCGCGGACCTGGACCGGCTGAACCTCGACTTCGCCCACGGCAAGGTCGAATCGGTCCAGGTCAACGGTGAGCCGGCTGGCTTCACCAGCGCGGGTGACGACCTCGTCGTCACGCCCGCCAGGCCGCTGCCCCGGGGCACCTGGACGCGGATCACCGTGCGGCACACCAGCGACCCCGTGGCCGCCAAGGACCAGGACGGCGGCTGGGTGCGCACCGAGGACGGGCTCGCCATGGCCGACCAGGCCGATGCCGCACACCTGGTGTTCCCCTGCAACGACCACCCCTCCGACAAGGCGCTGTTCACCATCCGGATCACCGCCCCCAACGACTACACGGCCGTGGCCAACGGCCTGCCGACCGGCGTGGAGCGCGGCCCCAGGTCGACCACCTGGACGTATCGCACTCGGCACCCCATGGCCACCGAGCTCACCCAGGTGTCCATCGGCCGTTCCACCGTGCTGCACCGCACCGGGCCGCACCACCTGCCCATGCGCGACGTCGTGCCCACCAAGGACGTCAAGGAACTCGAACCGTGGCTCGCCAAGACCCCCGACCAGATCGCCTGGATGGAGAGCAAGGTCGGCCACTACCCCTTCGAGACGTACGGCCTGCTCATGGCACAGGCGTCCACCGGCTTCGAACTCGAGACCCAGACGCTCTCTCTCTTCGAGAGTGAGCTGTTCACCGGCCACACCTACCCCAAGTGGTACGTCGAGTCGATCATGGTGCACGAGCTGTCCCACCAGTGGTTCGGCGACAGTGTCAGCCCGCAGACCTGGTCCGACCTGTGGCTCAACGAAGGGCACGCCACGTGGTACGAGGCGCTGTACGCGGAGGAGGTGGGACACAAGCCCATGGAGACGCGCATGAAGGCCGCGTACGCCGCCTCCGACGGCTGGCGAGCCGCCGGTGGCCCGCCGGCCGCACCCAAGGCGCCCGACCCCGGCCAGAAGATCAGCATCTTCCGGCCCAACGTCTACGACGGCGCCGCCCTCGTGCTCTACGCCCTGCGCCAGGAGATCGGCAGCCCCGCCTTCGAGCGTCTGGAAAGGTCCTGGGTGAGCCTCCACCGCGACGGTACGGCCACCACCGCCGACTTCGAACGGCTCGCCTCCCGGATCTCCGGGCGCGACCTGAGCGGCTTCTTCGAGGGCTGGCTGTACGGCAAGAAGACTCCGCCGATGCCCGGTCACCCGGACTGGAAGCCCGCGGCACCCGGTGCGCAGGCCGTGAAATCCGCGAAATAAGGCGATGACCGGACGGGCCGTGCCGTGCGACCATCTTCGGGTCGGCGGCACGGGTCGCGGGGAATCTCCCGGGGTACTCGTACGTTGTCCACAGTGACCGCTCTCGCGATCGCCGTACCGGTATCTCCATCGACGTAAGGATCCAATGACCTCCTCTTCATCCCCTTCCCAGGACACTGAGCGCTTCGCGCACACCTACCCCGAGCGTCTTCGGGCCGATGCCCTGATGGAAGAGGACGTCGCCTGGAGCCACGAGATCGACGGAGAGCGGGACGGCGACCAGTTCGACCGCTCCGAGCGCGCGGCTCTGCGCCGTGTGGCCGGCCTCTCCACCGAGCTCGAGGATGTCACCGAGGTCGAGTACCGCCAGCTCCGCCTGGAGCGTGTCGTGCTCGTCGGCGTCTGGACCACGGGGACCGTGCAGGACTCGGAGAACTCCCTCGCGGAGCTCGCCGCCCTCGCGGAGACCGCGGGCGCGCTCGTGCTCGACGGCGTGATCCAGCGCCGCGACAAGCCCGACGCGGCCACCTACATCGGCTCCGGCAAGGCCTACGAGCTGCGGGACATCGTTCTCGAAACGGGCGCGGACACCGTCATCTGCGACGGTGAGCTCAGCCCGGGCCAGCTCATCCACCTCGAAGACGTCGTCAAGGTCAAGGTCATCGACCGTACGGCCCTGATCCTCGACATCTTCGCCCAGCACGCCAAGTCCCGAGAGGGCAAGGCGCAGGTCGCGCTCGCACAGATGCAGTACATGCTGCCGAGGCTGCGCGGCTGGGGTCAGTCGCTGTCCCGGCAGATGGGCGGCGGCAAGGGCGGCGGCCTCGCCACCCGTGGTCCCGGTGAGACCAAGATCGAGACGGACCGGCGACGGATCCGCGAGAAGATGGCGAAGATGCGCCGGGAGATCGCGGAGATGAAGACCGGCCGCGAGATCAAGCGCCAGGAGCGCAAGCGCAACAAGGTGCCGTCCGTCGCCATCGCGGGCTACACCAACGCCGGTAAGTCCTCGCTGCTCAACCGCCTGACCGGAGCAGGTGTCCTGGTCGAGAACGCCCTGTTCGCGACCCTGGACCCGACCGTCCGCCGGGCGGAGACCCCGAGCGGCCGCCTGTACACGCTGGCCGACACGGTCGGTTTTGTCCGGCACCTGCCGCACCACCTGGTCGAGGCGTTCCGCTCCACCATGGAGGAGGTCGGCGAGTCCGACCTGATCCTGCACGTGGTCGACGGCTCGCACCCGGCGCCGGAGGAGCAGCTGGCCGCAGTGCGCGAGGTGATCAGGGACGTCGGCGCCACCGACGTACCCGAGATCGTCGTGATCAACAAGGCGGACGCGGCCGACCCGCTGACCCTTCAGCGGCTGATGCGGATCGAGAAGCGCTCCATCGCCGTCTCGGCCCGCACGGGCAAGGGCATCCAGGAACTGCTCGCGCTCATCGACAACGAGCTGCCCAGGCCGTCCGTCGAGATCGAGGCGCTGGTGCCGTACACCCACGGCAAGCTGGTCGCCCGCGCGCACGACGAGGGCGAGGTGATCTCCGAGGAGCACACCCCGGAGGGCACTCTGCTCAAGGTGCGGGTGCACGAGGAGCTGGCGGCGGACCTCGCGCCGTATGTCCCGGCCCCGGCGGTCTGAGCCGCAGGCCGTATCACCGCACAATCGAGTATCGCCAAAGGCCCGCCCCTTCACCGAGGAGGGGGCGGGCCTTCAGCACGAGCAGCTCTACTGACCGGCGAACTTCTTGCTCACCGAGTCGTACACACCCTTGGCCACAGCACCCAGCCGCGGTCCGGCCAGCCAGCCCGAAGTCACCGGGCCGATCGAGGTGTTGGACACCAGCGCCGGCTTGCCGTCCGAGCCGGTCGCGACCCAGCCGCCGCCGGACGAACCGCCCGTCATGGTGCAGCCGATGCGGTACATCGTGGGGTCCGAGGCGTTGATCGACAGGCGTCCCGGCCTGTCGGTGCACTGGAACATCCTCTGGCCGTCGAACGGCGGTGCTGCCGGGTAACCGGTCGCGGTGATGCTGGGAACCTTCGGCACGGCCGGAGCGTTGAAGTCGACAGGCAGCGCCGAACCGACCGTCTCCTCCAGCGACTTGCCGTTGCCGCCCTTCTCCGGCGTCACATGGATGACGGCGTAGTCGTAGGAGGCACCGTCACCGCCGGTCTCGCCGCCCTTCTCGATCCACTGCTGAGAGGTCTGCGCCCAGTCGCCCCACCAGACGCCGTACGGAGCGGCCTCCTCCCTGGTGGCGTTCTGCAGCTGGGCGGCCGACCTGCCCGCGTTGTTGTACGACGGCACGAACGCGATGTTGCGGTACCAGCCGCCCTTCTTGCCTGCATGCACGCAGTGGCCCGCCGTCCACACGAGGTTCGACTTGCCGGGGTGGGCCGGGTCCTCCACGACCGTCGCCGAGCAGACCATCGTGCCCTCGGGGGAGTCGAAGAACACCTTCCCGGACGCCGCCGCGTTGGCGTGGTACGTAGGTGCCACGGCCTTCGCGTCCACGGGCGCCGGCGTGGGGTCGGTCACGCCCTGGTCACCGGAGAGGTCGTTCTCGTTGACGCCCTTGTCCGGGTCGTTGGCCTTCCGCATCCGGTCCGGGTTCCACAGCCCCTTGATGATCGGGTTGATGAACTCGTCGGCCTCGCGCAGCCAGTCGTCCTTGTTCCAGTTCTTCCAGGCGCCGTGCTTCCACTTGTCGATGTCGAACCCGTGCTCTTTGAGCTTGTTCTTGATGTCGTCCGGGATCTTGATCTTGCCGTCACCGCTGCTGCCGGTGTCACTCGCGGAGGCGGAGGCCTGACCGTCGGCCTTGTCGTTGCCCGAGTTGCAGGCGGTGGCGGTGAGCGCCAGCACCGATGTGAGGGCAACGGCGGCCAGAACGGGGGAGGTTCTGCGGCGGCCACCCCTCTCCCGGCGAACGGTGACGGACGGCCTGATGGATCGCATGCGCTGACTCCCCCTGGGATGAACTGAACAAATCGGGTGCTGCGTCCGTGAATCCACGCTCGAAGCAGGTGATCCACGTGCCTTCACGGCTTCTTGGAACGGCATCACACACTATGCGCTCGCTGTGGGGGACTTCCGATGGAACGGCAACGGTTCCGTCACGGAAAGGATCTTGAGACAACCCGTAACCCGGTGAGCGGTGGGGGGTTGGTACCGGTGGGGGTTCTGCTGTCCGTGTGCGGTTCCCCGGTGGGAGGACAGGGAGTCGTGGCCGAGTCTGCATGCGGCGGGAGCGCGTCCGAGGGAACTCTTGGGCGGTGTGCTGCCGGTGAGGTGTCCGCGACCGGCCGGGCCGCGCACGAGGGGATCCTGCGGCGGCAGTCGGCGCGCGAGTCGGCGGCGCGCACCTATGCGCGTGCCCTGCCGATCGTGCCCGTCCGGGCCCGGGGGCTGACCATCGAGGGTGCCGACGGCCGCCGCTACCTCGACTGCCTCTCCGGAGCCGGGACGCTCGCCCTCGGCCACAACCACCCCGTGGTGCTGGAGGCCATCCGCACAGTCCTCGACTCGGGTGCCCCGCTGCACGTCCTCGACCTGGCGACCCCCGTCAAGGACGCCTTCGTCACCGAGTTGTTCCACACCCTGCCGCGTGGCCTCGCCGACCACGCGCGCGTGCAGTTCTGCGGGCCGGCGGGCACCGACGCGGTGGAGGCCGCGCTGAAGCTCGTCCGCACCGCGACCGGCCGCACCGGGCTGCTGGCCTTCACCGGCGCCTACCACGGCATGACCGCCGGAGCCCTTGAAGCGTCCGGGGACGCCTCGGACGTACGAGTCGCCCGCCTTCCCTATCCCCAGGACTACCGCTGCCCCTTCGGAGTCGGCGGGCCCCGCGGCGCGGAACTCGCCGCACACTGGACCGAATCCGTCCTCGACGACCCCAAATCGGGGGTGCGCCGTCCCGCGGGAATGATCCTGGAACCCGTCCAGGGTGAGGGCGGGGTGATCCCAGCGCCGGACGAGTGGATGCGGCGCATGCGAACGATCACATCGGCCCGCTCCATCCCGCTGATCGCCGACGAGGTCCAGACAGGAGTCGGACGGACCGGTGCCTTCTGGGCGGTGGAGCACAGTGGCATCACCCCCGATGTGATGGTCCTCTCCAAGGCCATCGGCGGCAGCCTCCCCCTGGCCGTGGTGGTCTACCGCGACGACCTCGACGTCTGGGAGCCCGGCGCCCACGCGGGCACCTTCCGCGGCAACCAACTCGCCATGGCCGCAGGCACGGCCACCCTGGCCTACGTCCGAGAAAACCACCTCGCCGAGCGTGCGGCGACCCTCGGCTCCCGCATGCTGGCCCAACTCCGGTCCCTGGCACGTGAGTTTCCCTGCATCGGGGATGTGCGGGGGCGGGGGCTGATGATCGGGCTGGAACTCGTGGACGCGGAAAGGGATTGCGCGGGGCGCAGGGGACTGGACTCGGCGCCTGGGACGTGTGGAGGGCTGGACGGAGGTTCCGCCGAGTTGGGTTGGGAGACCGACGGGTCGGATCGGAGCAGTCGCGCGGGCGCGCCCGTTCGCTTGGCGGATTGCGGGCCCCTCCACCGCGGGACGGTTCCGGCGGCGGTGCCGGATTCCCGCGCCGGCGGCCCGCGCCCGGCCGATCCCGAACTCGCGGCCGCCGTCCAGCGGGAGTGCCTGCGACGTGGCCTCATCGTCGAAGTGGGGGGCCGCCACGCAAGCGTCGTGCGGCTCCTCCCGCCACTGACGATCAGCGACGAACAGGCGGCTGCCGTGCTGGACCGACTGGCCGATGCCGTGGAAGCGGCGGCCCGCGACCGCTCCGGCCGACCACCTGGAATAAGACGGGCGCACGGACCTGATCCCCAGCACCGACGACAGGGCGAGCGCGCCGAGCGGGCGGGCCACCACGGCACCTGATGCGTGCACGCTCGTCCGTGCCGTCGGCGCCAACGTCCACGCCTGCGCACGCCTCGCACCCCCTGAACGCCCCGAACCCCTTGAAACCAGGATGCCCATACCTCCACTTCGCCGGTAGCGCAGTAAGGCCCAGGTTCGTCACCGCGCGAACCAGAACCACCCACGAGGACCGCCTTGAACCCCACCCCTGCATCCGACGCTCGCACCCACGCCCCCGAGCGAGGCTCCTCCGAAGCACCGCCCTCGCAGCAGCTTCCACCTGCACGGGCGACCCCATCGGCGCCTCACCAGCAGGGACGAGTCGCTGCGCGGGAACCGGAGCTGGGGCGGGGCGCGGAACGGGAGTCGGAACAGAGGCCGGCTCGGACTTCGGCCGAGGGCGGAACCCCGGGGGACGGTCGCTCCATGGAGCGGGTTCCGGAGCAGCGCAAAGCCCCCGTCGCCGAGAGCCCGCGTCACGCCGGCGCCGATCTCCTCGATCACCCGGACCCGCACATCGCAGCCGAGGCCGCGGCGGTCGAGAACCTGCTGCGCTGCTGGGTGCGCGAAGCCGGTCTCCACGCCCCTGAGGACGGAACCCTCCGTATCCCCCTGGCCGCCAGCGGCACGGCCCTCCTCGCCCCCGTCGATTACTGGTCCCCGACGGGATGGCACCGATTCGGTCTCCCGCGCCTCGCCAACGCCCCCGCACATTCCCGACCGGCCGACGCGGTCACCATCGCCGCACTGCTGGCCAGGGAAACGCCCGACCGTGGCAACGACACCGCCGCCCAGCCCGCGACCGCCGGACCCGAGACCGGCGGCGCCTGCCGTCCCGGGACCGCGCGGACATCGGCCCCCGCCCCCATCGCCTCCACATCCGGCCCGGACCTCGTCGCCCGCGTCGCCGACTCCCTCCGCCGTACCGTCACCTTCATCCACGAGCGCCGGGAGCGCCCCGCCGACGGACCAGACCTCTTCCTCGCTGCCGAGCAGGCACTCGTACTCGGGCACCCGCTGCATCCCACTCCCAAGAGCCGCGAAGGTCTCTCCGACGCCGAGGCGCGGTCGTACTCACCTGAACTGCGCGGCTCCTTCCCTCTGCACTGGCTGGCTGTCGCCCCTTCTGCACTTGCCTGGGACTCCGCCTGGACCGAGCGCGGCCGTCCCGTCCCCGCGCCCCAACTCATGGCACGGCTCGCCGAAGCCGGGCTGGCGCTGCCCGAGGGCTACGCAGCCCTCCCGTTGCACCCTTGGCAGTGGCGCGAGGTGCGGCAACGCGCCGACACCGCGCCCCTGTTCGATGCCGGGCTCCTCCGTGACCTCGGCGCGCACGGCTCACCCTGGCATCCCACCTCTTCCGTACGCACCGTGCACCGGACCGGCTCCCCCGCCATGCTGAAACTGTCGCTGGGCCTGCGGATCACCAACTCCCGTCGGGAGAACCTCCGCAAGGAACTGCACCGAGGTGTCGAGGTCCACCGACTGCTACGCAGCGGCCTGTCCAGGCAGTGGCAGGCTGCCCACCCCGGGTTCGACATCGTTCGCGACCCCGCCTGGCTCGCGGTCGACGCGCCGGACGGCAGCCCCGTGGCCGGACTCGACGTGATGATCCGCCACAACCCGTTCAGCCCGTCCGACGACGTCTCCTGCATCGCCGGCCTCGTCTCGCCCCGGCCGCAGGCCCCGACAGACAGCAAGTCGGCGCGCGCCGCCCGCCGCACGGAAGACGGCCCGCCGCCCCTGCCGTCGCGGCTGGCCACGGTCGTCACGCGCCTTGCGGGCCGAACCGGTCGCCCCCGTACGGCCGTTGCCGTCGAGTGGTTCCTGCGCTACCTCCAGCAGGTCGTCCGCCCCGTGCTCTGGCTCGACGCGGAGGCGGGGATCGCCTTGGAGGCGCATCAGCAGAACACGCTGCTTCTGCTGGACGCCGACGGCTGGCCCGCCGGCGGCCGCTACCGCGACAACCAGGGCTACTACCTCCGGGAGTCCCGACGCACCCAGCTCGACGCCCGGCTGCCCGGTATCGGCGAGCACAGTGACACCTTCGTCTCCGACGAGGTCACCGACGAGCGTTTCGCCTACTACCTCGCGATCAACAACGTGCTCGGCCTCATCGGTGCCTTCGGCTCGCAGCGCCTGGCCGACGAACAGCTGTTGCTCGCCGCCTTCCGCCACTTCCTCAATGACGTCGCCTCCGGCCCTGCCCGGTTGGGCACGTCACTTCCTGCCCACCTCTTGGACTCACCCGTCCTGCGCTGCAAGGCCAATCTGCTGACCCGTCTGCACGGCCTCGACGAACTCGTCGGTCCGGTCGACACCCAGTCCGTCTACGTCACCATCGCCAACCCCCTGCATTCCTGAAAGCCGCACCCGACCCCCGTCACCTCCCTTCGCTTCTGAGGAACATGCCCCATCCCGTCTTCTGAGAGGAGCGGCGCCGTGCCTCCCACCGACGCCAGCGCACACGCAGCCACCCACCCCGGCACGGCCCACGGCGCCGACTCGAGCCCCGTTGCGGCCGAGAGCAGCACCGGCGCGGGCACGGACAACGAGGACACACTGGACCTGCGGCTGCCCGACGAACTGCTTGCACTCTTTGCAGCGGAAACGGACTCCGAGGAGCAACGAAGCCGGTGCGAGGATCCGGCACCGCCCGTCTCCGTCACCAGAGCCGACGACGACCTCCTCGACCGTGTGGCCGACTGGGGGCCGGTCGTCACACCCGCGGGTGTCTTCCACCTTGTCCCCGTGCACGTCGAGCGGGACCTACCGCTGATCAGCCGCTGGATGAACGACCCTGCCGTCGCGGAGTTCTGGGAGCTGGCCGGCCCTACGAGCCGGACCGAGAGCCACCTGCGGGCCCAGCTCTCCGGCGACGGACGCAGTGTTCCGTGCCTCGGCGTGCTGGAGGGCACACCAATGAGTTACTGGGAGATCTACCGCGCGGACCTCGACCCGGTGGCCCGCCACTATCCCGCTCGGCCTCATGACACCGGGCTGCACCTCCTCATCGGCGGGGTCGCCGACCGAGGCCGCAAGCTCGGCGGCACCTTGCTCAGAGCCGCGGCCGACCTCGCCCTGGACAAGCGGCCCGCCTGCGCACGCGTCATTGCGGAACCCGATCTTCGCAACACCCCCTCTGTCGCTGCTTTTCTGAGCGCCGGCTTCCGGTTCGCCGCCGAGGTCGACCTGCCCGCCAAGCGGGCCGCCCTCATGATCCGAGACCGGTCCCTGCGCGATCTGCTGTGACGCCGTGTCGCAGCAGCATCACTTCTGGTACACCGCCCGAGCCGATCCGGTTCCCACTGCCCCACATCCGTTTTCCACAGCGCCGGTCCCGAGGGCACCCGAGCCGATCTTCCCGAGTGATCCACTCCTAACCCTCACCCGAGGAGCAGCCGGCCTTGATCCCGCCCTTCGTCCCCGTCTTGATCACCCGTTTGTCAGTGCCGGGTCGTAGGGTGGTCGCGCTATGACGAAGCCCTCACTCCCCGAACTCCTGCATGCTGCCGTCACTGCCGTCGGCGGTACGGAGCGCCCCGGCCAGGTGACCATGGCCGAAGCCGTCGCGGAGGCGATCGACGACGGTTCCCATCTCCTGGTCCAGGCCGGCACCGGCACCGGAAAGTCGCTGGGCTACCTCGTGCCCACGCTCGCGCACGGGGAGCGTGTCGTCGTGGCGACGGCCACCCTCGCCCTGCAGCGCCAGCTCGTCGAGCGGGATCTGCCGCGCACCGTCGAAGCGCTGCACCCCCTGCTGCGCCGCCGCCCGGAGTTCGCCATGCTGAAGGGCAGATCGAACTACCTGTGCCTGCACCGGCTCCACGAGGGTGTCCCGCAGGACGAGGAGGAGGGGCTGTTCGACCAGTTCGAGGCGGCCGCGCCCACCAGCAAGCTGGGTCAGGACCTGCTGCGACTGCGCGAGTGGTCGGACGAGACCGAGACCGGCGATCGCGACAACCTCACACCCGGCGTCTCCGACCGGGCCTGGGCGCAGGTGTCGGTCTCCTCCCGGGAGTGCCTGGGTGCCACGAAGTGCGCGTACGGCGCCGAGTGCTTCGCCGAGATGGCCCGCGAGCGTGCCAAGCTCGCCGAGGTGGTCGTCACCAACCACGCCCTGCTCGCGATCGACGCCATCGAGGGCGCCCCGGTCCTCCCGCAGCATGAGGTGCTGATCGTCGACGAGGCGCACGAACTCGTCTCCCGGGTCACCGGAGTGGCCACCGGCGAACTCACGCCGGGCCAGGTCAACCGCGCAGTCCGTCGTGCCGCGAAACTGGTCAACGAGAAGGCCGCCGACCAGCTCCAGACCGCCGCCGAGGGCTTCGAGCGGCTGATGGAACTGGCCCTGCCGGGCCGTCTGGAGGAGATCCCGGAGGACCTCGGGTACGCGCTCATGGCACTGCGCGACGCCTGCCGCACGGTGATCTCCGGGATCGGCGCGACCCGGGACAAGTCAGTCCAGGACGAGGACGCGGTCCGCAAGCAGGCGCTGGCCTCCGTCGAGACGGTGCACGACGTGGCGGAGCGGATCACGAACGGCTCCGAGTACGACGTCGTCTGGTACGAGCGCCACGACCGCTTCGGAGCCTCCCTCCGCGTTGCCCCCATGTCTGTGTCGGGGCTCCTGAGGGAGAAGCTCTTCGCGGACCGCTCGGTCGTCCTGACCTCCGCGACGCTGAAGCTGGGCGGCGACTTCAACGGCGTCGGCGCCTCCCTCGGTCTCGCACCGGAAGGCACCGAGGGCGAGGACCTCCCGCAGTGGAAGGGCGTCGACGTCGGCTCGCCCTTCGACTACCCCAGGCAGGGCATCCTCTACGTCGCCAAGCATCTGTCGCGCCCCGCGCGGGACGGCGACCGTGCGGACATGCTGGACGAGCTGACGGAGTTGATCCAGGCGGCCGGAGGCCGCACCCTCGGCCTCTTCTCCTCCATGCGCGCCGCGCAACTCGCCGCCGAGGAACTGCGCTCCCGGATCCCGGAGTTCCCGATCCTCCTCCAGGGCGAGGAGACGCTCGGCGAGCTGATCAAGAATTTCGCCGCCGACCCGAAGACCTGCCTGTTCGGCACGCTGTCACTCTGGCAGGGCGTCGACGTCCCCGGCCCCAGCTGCCAGCTGGTCGTCATGGACAAGATCCCCTTCCCGCGTCCGGACGACCCGCTGATGAGCGCCCGCCAGAAGGCGGTGGAGGATGCCGGGGGCAACGGCTTCATGGCAGTCGCCGCCACACACGCCGCGCTGCTCATGGCCCAGGGCGCCGGCCGCCTCGTACGGGCCTCGGGGGATCGCGGGGTGGTCGCCGTACTCGACCAACGACTGGCCACGGCGCGCTACGGCAGCTATCTGAAGGCGTCACTGCCGGACTTCTGGTACACGACGGACCGTAACCAGGTCCGGAAGTCGCTGGCGGCGATCGACGCGGCGGCGAAGAAGTCAGAGGCCGAATGAGTGGGGGTTTGGTCTGTCGCGCCGCCGCGACAGACCGAACCACCAGGCGCAACACCCGCTTGCGGGGGAGCGGGCAGCACAGGGCCCCGGAACCGGCGCAGGGGTCCCGGGGCCCGGTCAGAGGGTGGTTCGCCACGAACCGCCCGCCGCAGCCGTCATACGCGCCGCAGCACTGCCACCACCTTGCCGAGGATGGTCGCGTCGTCGCCGGGGATCGGCTCGTACGCCGCGTTGTGCGGGAGGAGCCAGACGTGGCCGTCCTCGCGCTTGAAGCGCTTGACGGTGGCCTCGCCCTCCAGCATGGCCGCGACGATGTCACCGTTCTCGGCGACCGGCTGGCGGCGCACCGTGACCCAGTCGCCGTCGCAGATGGCGGCCTCGATCATGGAGTCGCCGACGACCTTCAGCACGAACAGCTCGCCGTCACCGACCAGCTGGCGGGGGAGAGGGAAGACGTCCTCGACCGACTCCTCGGCGAGGATCGGGCCACCGGCGGCGATACGGCCGACCAGTGGGACGTACGACGCGGCGGGCTTGCCGGCGGTGTCCGTGGGCTGCACGGAGGCACCCTGGTCGGAACCGCGGACCTCGTACGCGCGCGGGCGGTGCGGGTCACGGCGCAGGAAGCCCTTGCGCTCCAGTGCCATCAGCTGGTGTGCGACCGAGGAGGTGCTGGAGAGGCCGACCGCCTGGCCGATCTCCCGCATCGACGGCGGGTAGCCGCGCCGCTGTACGGAGTCCCTGATGACCTCGATCACCCGGCGCTGCCGGTCGGTCAGGCCCGAGCTGTCCGCCCGGATGCCTGGAGGTCGGCCCGGCAGGGAGCGCTTTGGCCCCTCGGGATTCACGGCTTCGTTCATCGCATGCACCGGCTCGAGTCGGCCCTGGGAGCGGTCCTGGGCAGTGATGGTGGCACTGTCTGCGGTGGTGGTCACGTCGGCCCCTCTCGATGGTCTCCCTGCTGGACAACGGTAGTTGCTTTCGAAAGGTTGCGCCAAACACACGTTCGAGTGAAAAAACGCGGATCGCCGTACTTGATCATGTGTCTGGGTGTATGGCTAACGCGGCACCTGGCGGACAAAAGGGCCCATTGTTGTACTCTTCACCGCCGGGGTGCTGACCTCGTGGGTTCCTGCCCCAGTCTGCCATCCGGCATTCCGTCAACCGGGCACAGGTCTCCATCTCTGCGGGAGCCCCACGTCGCCTCCCTGTGGCGCCCACGGTATCTCCGCATCTGCCGTAACGGTACGGCTGTGCACCCGCGGATCCGCTGCGCCGCACCGGTCGTGTGGCACATGCCGATACAGCGCGACACGCGCGCAGGGAGTGCATGCATGGGCCAATCCCCACATGTAGTGGTTGGATTGCGGCAGCAGCCCAGAAGTTGTGGTCCCCCGGGTCTTCAGGCTCCTGGCGATCGCCTATGCTTGGGGCTGCTTCGAGGGGCCCATGAGGTCCAGCGAGGCTATTGAGTCTGCTGTGAGGAGGGTTGGGAGTTCATGCACTGCCCCTTCTGCAGGCACCCCGACAGCCGTGTCGTCGACAGTCGTACGACCGACGACGGCACGTCGATCCGCAGGCGCCGCCAGTGTCCGGACTGCTCCCGTCGTTTCACGACCGTGGAGACGTGCTCGCTCATGGTGGTCAAGCGGTCCGGAGTCACCGAGCCTTTCAGTCGTACCAAGGTCATCAATGGCGTGCGCAAGGCATGCCAGGGGCGGCCTGTCACCGAGGACGCACTCGCCCAGCTCGGCCAGCGGGTCGAGGAGGCGGTGCGGGCCACCGGAAGCGCCGAACTGACCACCCATGACGTGGGGCTGGCCATACTCGGCCCGTTGCAGGAGCTCGACCTCGTCGCGTATCTGCGATTCGCCTCCGTCTACCGGGCATTCGACTCGCTCGACGACTTCGAGGCCGCGATCGCGGAACTCAGGGAGGAGAGGCGACCCGTCGCCGCGGACGACGACGACCGCGAGGACGCTGTCGCGGGGGGCCAGGAAGAAGATTGCGGGCCCGAAGGGACTGCTCAGGTCCCAGAGCCCGCCCACGCCGCCGACTGATCGGCGGGCCGGAACCGGGCGGAGGCCCCGATTCCGGCCGGACGGCGGCCATCGAAGACCCGTTGCGGGCGGCAGCGCGAGATGCCCGCAACACCAGACACAACACGTGCCACGGGAACATCGGGGCACTTCAGGGCGTTTTAGCCCGTACCAGGGAGGCGGCATGACAGAGACGGCGAGCGGTCCGGCACGGAGTTCCCGCGCCAAGGGCACCAAGGCGACCAAGGGACTGCGTATCGAGCGCATCCACACCACCCCCGGCGTGCACCCGTACGACGAGGTGGCCTGGGAGCGCCGTGACGTCGTCATGACCAACTGGCGCGACGGCTCGGTCAACTTCGAGCAGCGCGGCGTCGAGTTCCCCGACTTCTGGTCGGTGAACGCGGTCAACATCGTCACCAGCAAGTACTTCCGCGGTGCCGTCGGCACCCCGCAGCGCGAGGTGAGCCTGAAGCAGCTCATCGACCGCATCGTGAAGACGTACCGGAAGGCCGGCGAGGACTACAAGTACTTCGCCTCGCCCGCCGACGCCGAGATCTTCGAGCACGAGCTGGCGTACGCCCTCCTGCACCAGATCTTCAGCTTCAACAGCCCCGTGTGGTTCAACGTGGGCACCCCGCAGCCCCAGCAGGTCTCCGCCTGCTTCATCCTCGCCGTCGACGACTCCATGGAGTCGATCCTCGACTGGTACAAGGAAGAGGGCATGATCTTCAAGGGCGGCTCCGGAGCCGGCCTGAACCTCTCCCGCATCCGCTCCTCCAAGGAGCTGTTGTCCTCGGGCGGCAACGCCTCCGGTCCGGTCTCCTTCATGCGCGGCGCCGACGCGTCCGCCGGCACCATCAAGTCCGGTGGCGCCACCCGCCGTGCCGCCAAGATGGTCATCCTCGACGTCGACCACCCCGACATCGAGGACTTCATCGAGACCAAGGTGAAGGAGGAGGAGAAGATCCGCGCCCTGCGCGACGCGGGGTTCGACATGGACCTGGGTGGCGAGGACATCACCTCCGTCCAGTACCAGAACGCCAACAACTCGGTCCGTGTGAACGACGAGTTCATGAAGGCGGTCGAGCAGGGCGGCAAGTTCGGCCTGCGCGCGCGGATGACCGGAGAGGTCATCGAAGAGGTCGACGCCAAGGCCCTGTTCCGCAAGATGGCCGAGGCCGCCTGGGCCTGCGCCGACCCGGGCATCCAGTACGACGACACCATCAACCACTGGCACACCTGCCCGGAGTCCGGCCGGATCAACGGCTCGAACCCCTGCAGCGAGTACATGCACCTGGACAACACGTCCTGCAACCTGGCCTCGCTCAACCTGATGAAGTTCCTGAAGGACGACGGCAAGGGCCACCAGTCCTTCGAGGTCGAGCGCTTCGCGAAGGTCGTCGAGCTCGTCATCACCGCGATGGACATCTCCATCTGCTTCGCGGACTTCCCGACCCAGAAGATCGGTGAGAACACGCGCGCGTTCCGCCAGCTCGGCATCGGCTACGCCAACCTCGGCGCCCTGCTGATGGCGACCGGTCACGCCTACGACTCCGACGGCGGCCGCGCCCTCGCCGGTGCCATCACCTCCCTGATGACCGGCACGTCGTACAAGCGCTCCGCCGAACTCGCCGCGGTCGTGGGCCCGTACGACGGTTACGCCCGCAACGCCAGTGCTCACAACCGCGTCATGAAGCAGCACGCCGACGCCAACAGCGTGGCCGTTCGCATGGACGACCTGGACACGCCGGTCTGGGCCGCCGCGACGGAGGCCTGGCAGGACGTGCTGCGCCTCGGTGAGAAGAACGGTTTCCGCAACTCCCAGGCGTCGGTCATCGCCCCGACCGGCACCATCGGTCTGGCGATGTCCTGCGACACCACCGGCCTGGAGCCCGACCTCGCCCTCGTCAAGTTCAAGAAGCTGGTCGGCGGCGGCTCGATGCAGATCGTCAACGGCACGGTTCCGCAGGCCCTGCGCCGCCTGGGCTACCAGGAGGAGCAGATCGAGGCGATCGTCGCCCACATCGCCGAGCACGGCAATGTCGTCGACGCCCCCGGCCTCAAGCACGAGCACTACGAGGTGTTCGACTGCGCCATGGGCGAGCGCTCCATCTCCGCGATGGGCCACGTCCGCATGATGGCCGCGATCCAGCCGTGGATCTCCGGCGCCCTGTCCAAGACGGTCAACATGCCGGAGTCGGCGACCGTCGAGGAGGTCGAGGAGATCTACTTCGAGGCGTGGAAGATGGGCGTCAAGGCGCTCGCCATCTACCGCGACAACTGCAAGGTCGGCCAGCCGCTCTCCGCCAAGACCAAGGAGAAGGAGAAGGCCGAGGTCACGGAGAAGGCCGAGGCGGCCATCCGCGAGACGGTCGAGAAGGTCATCGAGTACCGCCCGGTCCGCAAGCGTCTGCCCAAGGGTCGTCCCGGCATCACGACGTCCTTCACGGTCGGCGGCGCCGAGGGCTACATGACCGCCAACTCCTACCCGGACGACGGTCTCGGCGAGGTCTTCCTGAAGATGTCCAAGCAGGGCTCGACACTCGCGGGCATGATGGACGCCTTCTCCATCGCCGTCTCGGTCGGCCTCCAGTACGGGGTGCCGCTGGAGACGTACGTCTCGAAGTTCACCAACATGCGCTTCGAGCCGGCCGGTATGACGGACGACCCGGACGTGCGGATGGCGCAGTCGATCGTCGACTACATCTTCCGCCGCCTGGCGCTGGACTTCCTGCCGTTCGAGACGCGCTCCGCCCTCGGCATCCACTCCGCCGAGGAGCGCCAGCGTCACCTGGAGACCGGTTCGTACGAGCCCTCAGAGGACGAGGTGGACGTCGAGGGCCTCGCCCAGTCGGCTCCGCGCGCCCAGGAGCTCAAGGCCGTCGCCACGCCGCGTGCCGAGGTCGAGGCGGCCAAGCCCGCCCCGAAGCAGGCCCACACCAGCGCCGAGCTGGTGGAGATGCAGCTGGGAATCCAGGCCGACGCCCCGCTGTGCTTCTCCTGCGGTACGAAGATGCAGCGGGCCGGCTCCTGCTACATCTGCGAGGGCTGCGGCTCGACCAGCGGTTGCAGCTGACGCCGGTACTGAACCAGCTGTCGAGGGCGGCGGAGCGTTTCACGGCTCCGCCGCCCTCGGCGTTTCACTCCATGCGAAAACTTGTTCCCCTGCAGGGTGATCACAGGCTAGGCTCCCCCCGCGCACGACCGGCGCGAACGGCAGGGTGGGGAACGTGGGGGACATGGTCGACGATTTCGCCGACTCCAAAAAGGCAACGAGCGAGCCTGGGAAGCCCGTGAACGTGGCGGCTCAGGTGATCGCCGCGATCGTGGTGGTCGGGGGCCTCGCAGGACTCCTGTGGGCGCTGGACCTGGACTCGAAGGCGTCCGCCGACCGCGGGCCGGCCACGTGCACGGCCACGCACGAGAGCAAGCCGTCGAAGCCGGTCTCGGGTGCCCGGCTCTGCACGGCACTCAACCGTCCGGACCTGCCCGCACTGCTCGGCACACCGGACGAGTACGCGGAGACCGCCGACGGCAACGAGAGCACGATCACCTCGGCCGACGGCACGAAAACCACCACCCCCGAGGCGGACGTCGACCTGAAGACGTACTCCCTGAGGCTCTCGGCATCCGACGACGATCTCGGCGTGGCCGACATGGCCGACATGGCCGGCCTGCTGGGCACCGGTGCCGAGAAGAAGACGGTGCTCGGACACCCGGCGGTCGTCTACTCGGACCGGACCATCGCCCTGAGTTTCAACCTCGGGGGCGGCAAGGCCAAGAGTGGTCCTGGCGGTATCGCTCGCAGCCTGCTGGTCGCCCGGGACGCCAAGGACGGCGGGGGCTACTTCGAAGTCTCCATCTGGCGCCAGGACTTCGCGACGCCCGACGACGCGGCCCTGTTCCGCGTCGCCGAGAAGGTGCTGCCGACGGTCCCGGGATGGACTGTCCGCTGACCGGACGTCAGGGCTGGTGCGCCCGGCCCATGTCCCGGGTGAACGACGCCGGGTCGTCCTCGAAGCCGTGGATCCCGGGACGAAACGTCCACTCGCCGGACTCGTCGCGTATGAACTCCCCGACGGTCGCCGCCGTGGCCCCGAGGACGTCACCGAAGTCGTCCTCGGCCAGGACGGTGTAGCCCTCCCGTATGCGCAGCCCCGGGTTGATCACGCCGACGAAGGTCCGGTGCGCCGTGCGCTGCTGGATGACGACGCCGACCACCACGCGCGCGTACCGCTCGCTGAGCCGGTCCAGCTCCAGCGTCATGACCTCGTCCCAGCCGAAGCCCTTGCCGTCCTTGCTGTCCCGGTTGAGGTAGATCGTGCCGTCCGGGGAACGACTGTCGAAGTGCACCACATAGGCGGGATCGCCGTACGCGTCGTCCGCCGGATAGGTGGCGGCGACGATGTCGAGATCGGTGGCTGCCTGTCCCGCCGGACTGGGGTCCCACTTGAGCGCGACCTCGACCTTGCGGATCCCCTTGTTGATGCCGGTCACCGGACCTCCCCTTCCCCGTCTCCCCGTGTGCCCCTGTCCGGCCCGAACTGCGCGACGGACTGGGCCTGTTGTCCATCCTGCCACGCGCGCGTGCCGGTGTGCGCCGGAGCTGTCCACCGGAGCGTGACCGGCGCCACGCTCTGTGGCCTTACCATGGCGCGGTGCTGGTCAAGTGGATTCGCTGCACCGTGGTGGACCGCCGCGGCTTCGAGCGGGGGCAGCGAAAGTGGGCGGGGCTTCTGGGGGAGCCGGGGTTTCGGGGACAAGGCGGTGGCTGGAGCCGGGGACGCACAGGGGTTGCCCACACCTTTGCCTTCTGGGAGAGCCGTGCCTTCTACGACTCCTTCATGGCCCGTTCCCATGATCGGCTTGCGGCGGCACAGTCGGGCACCTTCAAGGATGCCCAGGTCAAGCTCTTCGACTACCGCTTCGACGTGAAGACCGGCTTCGAACCGCGCTTCACGGACGCGGACCTGCTGCGGGTCGCCCTCTGCCGAGTGCACGAGGAACGGGCCGAGCACTTCACGCTGATGCAGGAGAAGGTCTGGAACCCGGCCATGGCCGGCTCTCCCGGCATGATCCGGGGCCTGTTCGGCGAGGCTCCGGGCCACGAGTTCCTGGTGCTGTCCATGTGGCGATCGGCCGCCGAACACGGCAAGTACCGCACGGAGCGCGTGGAGCGGCTCGCCCTGCGGGCACAGACGGAGGCCGACGTGGCGGCCCTCACGGGGGACATCATTGAGCTGGAGCCGACCTGGACGGTCTGACGCCTTCGGTTTGAAAACTGGACTCGTTAATCGAGCGGTTTGGTGTGGCCAGTGGTGCAGGAAGTGTGTGACCTACGCTGTATGGAGGCTCTACGAGTGCTCGATCGGCCGTCACCCGATCTAGGGTTTTGGCATGGCACGACCACGGCGCATCGTCCTTGTCCGGCACGGAGAGTCAACGGGCAATGTTGATGACACCGTTTACGAGCGGGAGCCCGACCATGCGCTCGCGCTGACCGAGCGGGGCTGGCAGCAGGCCGAGGAGACCGGCAAGCGGTTGCGCGAGGTCTTCGGCCGTGAGCGCGTCAGCGTGTATGTGTCGCCGTACCGCCGTACGCATGAGACCCTGCGCGCCTTCCATCTCGATCCCGAGCTCATACGGGTGCGGGAGGAGCCCCGGCTGCGCGAACAGGACTGGGGCAACTGGCAGGACCGTGACGACGTGCGCCTCCAGAAGGCCTACCGGGATGCGTACGGCCACTTCTTCTACCGCTTCGCCCAGGGGGAGTCCGGTGCCGACGTGTACGACCGGGTGGGCGGCTTCCTGGAGAGCCTGTACCGCAGCTTCGAGGCCCCCGACCACCCGTCCAACGTGCTGCTGGTGACCCACGGCCTGGCAATGCGGCTGTTCTGCATGCGCTGGTTCCACTGGACGGTCGCGGAATTCGAGTCGCTGTCGAATCCGGGGAACGCGGAGATGCGGATGCTCGTTCTCGGGGACGACGGCAAGTACGTGCTTGACCGGCCTTTCGAACGCTGGCGAGATCCGGAACCGTACGGGATCACCGGATAGAGTGGCAGAGCAATGACCCCTGACTCCTCTTCCGACGGGCGCCTGGACCGCGCCGTGGCCAGCCTGCGTGGACTGGCGGTGGGGGATGCACTGGGCTCGCAGTTCTTCGTACCGGCGAACTATCCGCTGCTGAAGCGTCGCGAGCTGCCACCAGGCCCCTGGCAGTGGACCGACGACACGGAGATGGCCTGCTCCGTGGTCGCGGTCCTGGCCGCCCACCACCGCATCGACCAGGACGCCCTGGCGCATTCCTTCGCCCACCACCATGACTTCGACCGGGGGTACGGTCCCGCGGTCAATCGTCTGCTGCGGCTGGTTCGCGAGGGCGGGGACTGGCGCGAGCTGGCCGCCGAGCTCTTCAACGGACAGGGTTCCTGGGGCAACGGAGCGGCCATGCGGATCGCCCCGCTGGGCGCCTGGTACGCGGACGACCCGGAACAGGCGACGCATCAGGCGGAGATCTCTGCATACCCCACGCACCAGCACCGCGAGGCCGTCGTCGGCTCCATGGCGGTTGCGGCGGCCGCCGCGCTGGTCGCCGCCCCCGACGGCCCGCCGAGCCCGGAGGCACTTCTCGACGGAGTCGTCGCACTCGTCCCGAAGAGCGCCGTCGGCGCGGGCCTGCGGCGCGCACGGGACATGCTCGACTACGCCGACTCGGGCACCGTCGCGGCCGTACTGGGCTGCGGACGGCGAACGTCCGCCCATGACACCGTGCCCTTCGCGCTCTGGTCGGCCGCGCGGGCCCTCGGCGACTTCGAGGAGGCGTTCTGGACGACCGCGCAGGTGGGTGGTGACGTGGACACCACCTGCGCCATCGTGGGCGGGGTGCTCGCCGCCGGGAAGGGCGGCCTGCCACCTGCCGAGTGGGCAGGGCGGACGGAGGCACTGCCGGACTGGGTGCCGACCGTACGGACACCGTCGGTTTGAACCCTCTGGGGGCCTGTGCAGTTTGCCTGGAGATCGCCGCTGGAAACTCTCTGTGCTCGCCGGGAACTCTGCGTGACCGGGCGGGCGTTGTCGTGACATCAGCGGTGTGGCGCAGGAGCGGGTGTACCGCACCTGACGTGCGAAAGGTCCGGGGGTGGTCGTGCAGTTCGTGGTCGTGTGGGCGGTGCTTTCCACCCTGAGCTTGCTGTGCCCTGCGGAACGTATGCGGAGGGCCGGACCGACGTCCTCGCCGTCGGTCCCCTGGACTACTCGGTCCGGCCCTCCGCGGCCCCCTGCGGGAGCGGCTGTTTCAGCCGACCGCCGCTCCCGCCGTGCCGGCGAGTGCTTCCAGGTCGCTCTTGCGGACCCGGATCACGAACCAGGCTGTGCCGAAGGCGAGTACGGCCATGGCCGCGGCCGCCACGAAGCCCATGGAAATCCCTTGGGCGAGCACCTCGTGTCCCCAGGTTCCGGGCAGCTGGTGCGTCTTGGCGAACTCTGCCTTCTGCTGCGCCGAACCGCCCGCGAGGAACTTCGGCAGCTGCTTCTGCGCCTCGTCCTTGCTGGCCGACCCGAACACCGTCGTCAGAATGGACAGGCCGAGCGAACCACCCACCTGCTGTGTGGCGTTGAGCAGTCCGGAGGCCGCACCCGCCTCGTGCTGGGCGACACCGGAGACCGCGGTGACCGTCAGCGTCACGAAGTTCAGACCCATGCCGAAGCCGAAGACCAGCATCGGACCGAGCACTCCGCCGGCATAGGAGCTGCTGGAGCTGATGAGGGTCTGCCAGGCCAGTCCGATCACCGCGAGAGCCGAGCCGGTGAGCATGAACGGCTTGGGCCCCAGCACCGGCAGGAACCGCTGGGACAGCCCGGCGCCGAGCGCGATCACGACGGTCACCGGCAGGAACGCGAGACCGGCCCGGATCGGGCTGTACCCCAGCACGTTCTGCACGAAGAGAACGATGTAGAAGAACATCCCGAACATCGCCGCGGCCAGGCTCAACATGATCACGTATGTTCCGGAGCGGTTGCGGTCGGCGAACATCCGCAGCGGAGTGATCGGCTCCTTGGCCCGGGACTCGATCAGCGCGAAGGCCACCAGCAGGACCACGGCGGCGGCGAAGGAGCCGATGGCCAGGCTGTCCCGCCAGCCGTCGTCCGCTGCGCGGATGAAGCCGTAGACGAGGGACGCCATGCCCGCCGTCGAGGTCACGGCCCCCGCGATGTCGAAGCGGCCCGTATGCCGTTCGGACTCGCTGATGTAGAGCGGCGCGAGCAGGGTGATCAGGATGCCGATCGGCAGGTTGACGAAGAACACCCAGCGCCAGTTGAGCCACTCGGTGAGCATGCCGCCGGCCAGCAGACCGATCGCGCCGCCACCCGCGGAGACCGCGGCGAAGACGCCGAACGCCCGGTTGCGCTCGGGGCCTTCGGGGAACGTGGTGGTGATGAGCGCCAAAGCGGTGGGCGACGCAATGGCGCCACCCATGCCCTGCAGGACGCGTGCGGCCAACAACTGCCAGGGTTCCTGGGCGAGTCCGCCGAGCAGCGAGGCGAAGGTGAACAGCACGATGCCGGTCATGAAGACCCGGCGGCGGCCGAGGATGTCACCGGCGCGGCCCCCCAGAAGCAGCAGGCCGCCGAAGGTGAGCGTGTAGGCGCTGACGACCCAGGTGAGGTCGGTCGTGCTGAACTTCAGAGCGTCTTGAATGTGCGGGAGCGCGATGTTCACAATCGTCGCGTCGAGCACCACCATGAGTTGGCAGGCCGCGATGACTGCGAGCGCAATGCCGGGATGCCCCTCCCGGCGAGCCGCACCTGGCTTCTGTTCCTTGATCAACTGAGAGGTTGTCACTATGGGTCCCCCACAAGTGCGTTAGTGAACGCTCGCGTTCACTGTCGCGTCAACCGTAGTGAGTCCCCGATAGTGAACGCAAGCGTTCACTTAAATTGGTGTCACGTGGCGAATCCCCCGTTGCTGCCACCTGGTGCTCCCACCCCCGAAAACTCCGCTCCCCCTGCTCGCTGGAGATACGCAGATGGTTACTTCGCGCTGGACGGCCGCCCCCGCTCAGGCGGCCTCCCTCCGTCGGCGCGGCGCCGTGCTCGAACGCGCGATCCTCGATGCGGCCCTGGAACAACTCAGCACGGTCGGCTGGAACGGCCTGACCATGGAGGGCGTCGCCGCCGGTGCCCAGACCGGCAAGGCCGCCGTCTACCGGCGCTGGCCGTCCAAGGAGGACCTCGTCGCTGACGCCCTGCAGGCCGGGCTCCCGCGCATAGAGGAGGCGCCCGACCTGGGCAGCGTGCGTGAAGATCTGCTCGCGCTGTGCCGGCAGGCGCGTGAGGCGATGTTCTCGCGACCCGGTTTCGCGGTCCGCTCCGTGATTCACGAATGCGACCCGATTCAAGCGGAGCGCTTTCACGGCGTGATCTTCGACGGAATCGTGGAGCCCACCATCAAGCTGCTTCGAGAGGTCATCACCCGCGGAATAGAGCGGAACGAGGTGCGGCCCGACGCGGCGAACAGCTATGTCTTCGATGTCATCCCGGCCATGATGATGTACCGCTCCAAGCTGCGCGGAAGCGAATGGGACGATCGTGATCTTGAGGAGATGATCGACCAGTTGATGGTTCCGCTGCTGCGACCAGGGGGCGACTGAGTACAGGGAGCCGCCGTCCTGAAGCGGGAGTGGGAGCCGGGGTGTCGCCGGGTGATCCGCGGGGCGTAGGCTGAGGGCGCCATGCCGTACGAACCGCCTACACACACCGTCGAGCGCTCCCTTCGCGCCACGACCGGAGCGAAGATCATTGCCGGTGTCGACGAGGTGGGGCGCGGTGCGTGGGCCGGCCCCGTCACCGTCTGCGCGGCGATCACAGGACTGCGTCGGCCTCCCGAGGGCCTCACCGACTCCAAGCTGCTCACCGTCAAGCGGCGCACGGTTCTTGCCGTGGAACTGCAGAAGTGGGTGACCTCGTACGCGCTGGGGCACGCCACGCCGGAGGAGATCGACGAGCTGGGCATGACCGCGGCACTGCGCCTGGCGGCGGGGCGCGCCCTGGCGGCTCTGCCGGTCCGTCCCGACGCGGTGATCCTCGACGGCAAGCACGACTATCTGGGCTCGCCCTGGCAGGTCCGTACGGTCATCAAGGGCGACCAGTCGTGCGTGGCGGTCGCGGCGGCCTCGGTGATCGCCAAGGTCCAGCGCGACAAAATGATGGCCGAACTGGGTATCGACCATGCAGACTTCGGTTTTGCGGACAACGCCGGGTATCCGTCGCCCGTGCACAAGGCCGCACTGGCGGAGCGGGGGCCCACCCCGTACCACCGGTTGTCGTGGGCGTATCTTGATGCGCTGCCCCAGTGGCGACATCTCAAGAAGGTCCGCAGTTGGGCGGACGGAGGCGTTCCGGAAATCGAGGGTCAGCTCGGCTTCGACTTCTGACGAATCCGCTCGCGCTCATGTGCCACCCGCCGACGCGAGCCGCACCAACGTTTGATAAATATCAGCCCATGCCTCTCATTCCCGAGGAGCCTCAGATTCACGAGAGTGCCCAGGGTCCCCGCGCCACGCCGGCCAGCGGCCGCACCGCGCCGACCCCCCGTCCCGTACCTGGTCCCCGTCCCGCGGCTCCGCCGCGTCCCGGCCGGCCTGGTCCGCTCCGGCCCACGCCGCCGGTGCAGCGCGCGTCGCGTGACGTGGCCGTCGCCACGCCCGGACCCCCGGTCCCGGCCGCCCCTGCCGCCGTCACTGCTTCGGCCACCCCGCAGATCCAGCTGATCCCGGCCTCGGCGCAGGGCGCACTCGACGCCGCCGAGGAAGCCGTGGACCTGCTTCTGGACTCGGGGCGCGCCCCCGGTGACGTACTGGTGATCACCACTGGTGAACAGCACCCGTGGGCCGCCCACGAACTGTCCTTCGGTGAGGCCTCCTACTGGGCGCAGCACGACGCGGGCGACGACGTCTTCTACACCGACGCCTCTGCCGCCGGTCGCGCAGCCTCGCGCCCCGTGGTCGTGGTCGCCGTCAACGGCGGCTCCGAGGCGGCGGTCGCCTCCGCCCTGCCGCTGGCCCTCACCCGGGCCGGAGCCCTGCTGATCGTGTGCGGCGACCCGCAGCAGATCAACTCGGTGCTGGGCGCGGGTGTCTGAGTCTGTTCCGGAATGTCCACGGGGACACCGGAGCGACGAGGACGCCGCTGCGGCGACATCGGCACAGCGGGCGTTTCGGCATGCGCAGATATGGCCGCGACGCCCGGTGCGCGCATCCGCCTGCTCCTGTGGTGTGACGGGCGAGGGGGAGTGCCGGCGCGCTGGGCGGGCGTCCGTCGTTCTCGCAGCGAACGTCTCCCAGAGCATGCGGCGGTGACTGCTCGGAGCGCCGACGGGCGGCCCTGACCGGAGTGTGTGCAACTCCCCTCGTTCGGTGCGCGGCGAAGCCGGCGTACGAAGGGAGCTTGCTGGTCGGTCGGGCCTGATCCGTCGGCGTTCTCAGCGGGCTGCGGCGCGGCGCAGGACCTCCGAGGCGGCACCACCGGTGCGGGGCAGCGGAGGCGGCGCCTCGGACATGCCGAAGGGCTCCGGTGAGGAGTCCGCGTTGGGGCGGCGCCCCCCACGGCCCTCCCCGAGCACTTGCCAGCCGTCCCGGGTCAGCGTGATGTACGCCCCGCAGCGCAGCCCGTGCAGTGTGCAGGCGTCACGCAGGCCCCACATCCATGCGCCGTCCTCCTCGGTCCAACGCGCGTCGCCCTCACGGCAGTAGAGCAGCACCGCGGTGCGCACCGGTGTGCGGCGCCGCAGGTCGTGCGGGATGACCCGGCGAAGCTGCGCAAGCAGCGTATTGCGGAACATCCAGCCGTCCGCGGGAGCCGGGCGGCGGGTGAACGAAGCGCTCGCGCACAGGCGTTCGTCCGGGTCGAGGACGGCCACCACCGCGGTCGCGGGCCTTGGGTGATGCCGGGAATGGAGTCCGCTGACGACCTCTCGGGGATTGCGCAGCAGAGGAATTCCGGCGGCGGCCCACTCCGCGGGTTCGAGCATGCGGGTGAGAGGGTTGGCGGATGCGGCGGACAGGTCGGCAGACGTCGACGTGGATGCCGCCGAGGACGGAGCGAATCCGAAGGTCACGGTCCTCCCTTCGGCTACGCGCCCACACTGGGGGCGGGGTCATGTTCAGGGGAGCGCACGCCGCAGCAGAGCCCTACCGGACCACGGACGAGCCGTGCGGGGAGCGGAGTTCAATTCTTCCTGTCGAACTTGGATGCGGCAACGAGCAATTGGGGCCACTGACCGAAACGCGGCGGTGTGCGGTTTATATCCCTACCCAGTACGTTGCGTCACGACGCATGCGCCGACCGTTCACCTCGAGTTCGTGCACCGTTGGAGCGGAGGGTTTCAAGGCGCGGCTGCCGAGCGGCGTGCGGTGCCGCGGTCAGCCCTGGACGGCCAGGACGAGTGGCAACACTCCCTGCGCACCGGCACGTCGGAGCAGGCGGGCCGCGACCGCGAGCGTCCAGCCGGTCTCGGTGAAGTCGTCCACGAGGAGGACCGGCCCCGCGGCCTCGGCGAGAGCGGAAGCGAGGGCGGGCGGCACGGTCAGTGTGCCGGACAGGGCCTTCAGGCGCTGCGCACTGTTGCTGCGCGAGACGTGGGCCGCGTCGCTCGTGTAGTCCACGCAGCCGAGCAACGGCAGTCTGCCGATCTCCGCGATACGCGCACCCAGGGAGTTGATCAACTGGGGGCGGGTGCGCGAGGAGACGGTGACCACACCCACCGGGCGCGGCTGCGGGTCGACTACTCCGGGAGCCCATCCCCCCGGTCCCTTGGCCCAGTCGGTGAGCACTCCCACAACGGCCTTCGCCACGTCGTCCGGCACGGGAGCGTCCGGGGACTGTGGGGCCAGCATCGGCCGCAGCCGGTTGCCCCAGCCGATGTCCGACAGGCGGCCCAACGCCCGCCCAGGAGCGGCCTGTTCACCGACCGGGATGCGTCCCTTGAGATCTACGCCGATCGCCGGCAGGCCGGTCGGCCACATACGGCGTGGCTCCACCTCGACGCCCGCCCGGCCGAGATCGACACGTGCCGCGTCCAACGCGGTCCTGGACATGTCCGTGGTGAACCGCGCGCCCGCGCAGTTGTCGCAGCGGCCGCAGGGCTTGGCGCCCTCGTCGTCCAACTGGCGCTGCAGGAACTCCATGCGGCAGTCGGTCGTCGAGGAGTACTCCCGCATCGCCTGCTGCTCGGTCCTGCGCTGGCGCGCGACCCAGTCGTACCGCTCCGCCTCGTACGTCCACGGCTGCCCCGTGGCGATCCAGCCGCCCTTGACCCGCTTGACCGCCCCGTCCACGTCGAGCACCTTGAGCATGGTCTCCAGGCGGGACCGGCGCAGCTCCACCAAGGGCTCCAGGGCGGGCAGCGACAAGGGTTTGTCCGCGCGCGCCATGACGTCGAGAGTGCGGCGCACCAGGTCTTCCGGCGGGAAGGCGAGCGATGCGAAGTACTCCCAGATCGCCTCGTCCTCCTTCCCCGGCAGCAGGAGCACCTCGGCGTGTTCGACCCCGCGTCCGGCGCGGCCCACCTGCTGGTAGTAGGCGATGGGCGAGGACGGCGAGCCGAGGTGCACCACGAATCCGAGATCCGGTTTGTCGAACCCCATGCCCAGCGCGGACGTGGCGACCAGGGCCTTCACCCTGTTGGCGAGGAGGTCGTCCTCGGCCTGCTGCCGGTCGGCGTTCTCGGTCCTGCCCGTGTAGGAAGCGACGGTGTGACCACGGTGCCGCAGGAAAGCGGTGACCTCCTCGGCCGCGGCCACGGTGAGCGCGTAGATGATCCCGGAACCCGGCAACTCGCCCAGGTGGTCGGCGAGCCAGGCCATACGATGTGCGGCGTCCGGCAGCCGCAGCACGCTCAGACTCAGGCTCTCCCGGTCCAACGGGCCCCGCAGCACCAGGGCGTCCGACGAGCCCCCCGTGCCGAGCTGTTCGGCGACGTCGGCGGTCACGCGCGCGTTGGCGGTGGCAGTGGTCGCGAGCACCGGGACGCCCGGCGGCAGATCGCCGAGCATGGTGCGCAGCCGCCGGTAGTCCGGACGGAAGTCGTGCCCCCAGTCGGAGATGCAATGGGCCTCGTCCACCACCAGGAGCCCGGTGGCGGCGGCGAGCTTGGGCAGTACCTGATCCCGGAAGTCCGGATTGTTGAGGCGCTCCGGACTGACCAGCAGGACGTCGACCTCGCCCGCGGCGATCTCGTCCTGAACGGTGTCCCACTCCTCGGTGTTCGAGGAGTTGATCGTCCGCGCATGAATACCCGCCCGGGCTGCCGCCTCGACCTGGTTGCGCATCAGCGCAAGCAGCGGGGAGACGATGACCGTGGGCCCGCTGCCCCTGGCCCGCAGCAGCGACGTCGCCACGAAGTAGACCGCGGACTTGCCCCACCCCGTGCGCTGCACGACGAGCGCCCGGCGTCTGTCGGCGACCAGCGCCTCGATCGCCCGCCACTGGTCCTCGCGCAGCCGGGCCGCGCCCGTGGCGTCCCCGACGAGGCGGGCGAGGACCGCGTCCGCGGCCGCCCGGAGTTCCGCGTTGCTCGTGTGCTCCATGCACCCCATCAAACAGGACGCCACCGACAAGCCCGGCCAGGCCTGTGGAGGAGACAGGCCCTTGACGTGTCCCTGGCCCGACTTATCCACAGGGCAAACCGGAATATTGCGATCCGCGAGATCGTCGGCGCATGACGAACCACGGCGAAACCACTGGATCCCCCGAAAACGGCAAGGCCGGACGTGAAGGCGCCGAGCGCCACGACGGACCCGGCGACCCCGGCCGGGAAAAGCACGTCGGCCCGGCCGCTTCGGACGACCGCGGCGGGTGTGACACGCAGGGCAAGCACGCTGCACAAGACGCGCACGAGGAGCGCCCGGGCCGCCCGGACCACGTCGACTGCACCGCCTACGACAGTCATGGCCCCGAGCACCAGGTCACGCTGCGCACCCCGGCCGAACTGGCCGATGCCCTGCCCTATCTGTTGGGGTACCGGCCCGAGGAAAGCATCGTCCTGGTCGCCCTGCACGACCGGGACGGCCGCGGCCGCTTCGGCGGCCGTGCCCGGCTCGGCATTCCGGCGAGTGCGGACGACTGGGCTTCCGTCGCCCAGCAGTTGGCCCACGGGCTGGTCACCGGCAGTGAGCGCAGGGGCGCCCGGCCCGAACAGATGGTCGCGTACCTCTGCCAGGAGCCGGCGAAGGGCGAATCGGGTCGGCAGGTCATGGAGCGGTTGCGCCCGCTGGCTCAGAAACTGCGTGTCGAGTGCGGACAGCTCGATGTGCCCGTGATCGAGGCGCTGTGCATCTCGGACGGCCGCTTCTGGTCGTACTGCTGCGCGAACGAGGCGTGCTGTCCGCCCGACGGCCTGCCCATGGGCCTGCCCGGCACCTCAGTGCTGGCCGCCGCCGCCACCTACGCCGGCCTGCAGGTACGGGGCACTCTGCGGGAACTGCGGGCCAGGCTGCTGCCCTGGGAGACCGCGGCCGCCCTGGAGCAGGAGAGTGCCCTGGATGCCGCGAGCATGGCGTTGGTCCCCAGGATCCTCGACGGCACCAGCCGCGAGGGTGTCGCCGAGGAGACACTGGAGCTGTCCGCGCAGATCATGCGCCGACTTGCGGGCGCACCGCCCGTGTCCGGCACGCTCACGGCGGACCTCCGCGACGACGAACTGCTCGCACACGACGAAGCCGCGACCCTGATTCTCGGCCTGCAGGACCGTGCGACCCGGGACCGCGCGGCCGAGTGGATGGAGGGCGAGGAGGCCGCGCTCGCACTCAGGCTCTGGCGGGCCCTGGCCCGCAGGTGCGTCGGACCCTACGGCGAACACGCGGCGGCACCGCTGACACTGGCCGGTTGGGTCGCCTGGTCCACGGGTGACGACCTGGAGGCCCGGGAAGCCCTCGCCATGGCGCTCGGCGCGGATCCGGGTTACCTCTTCGCCCGCCTGCTGCACCAGGCCTGCAACGAAGGGCTGGACCCGGAGTCGATCCGCCGCTGCCTGCGAGCGGAGCGACAGGACCGGAGGCAGACGGCAGTCGAGCAGTCGCACGACACAGCGGGAACCGCAGAACCGGTGACGGTCCAGGCCGTCGAGTCGGAGCTGGTGTCGGAATCGGTCTCAGGATCGGTCTCGGGATCGGAGTCGGAGTCGGTGCTGGAGTCGGAATCTGTGTCGCGATCGGTGCCGGATCCGAGGTCGGAGGAGGCTTCCCGCCCGCGACGCCGTGTCCGCTCCAGCGGCACGGTCCGCAGCCACTCCCGCTCGGCGAGGGCGGAAGGCCGGGGGAGTGGCACGAGCGTCCCGCGCCCGCGGACGGCAGTGGCGAGCGGCACCCGCCCCGGCTCCACACGGACTGGTCGCACCCGCTCGCGTACCCCCGGGAAGGGCGCCGCGCGCCTCGGCGACCAGTGCCCCGAAGGCCTGCGTCCCGGAAGCGACGGCACAGGGGAGCAGTCGTGAGCAGGTAGGGGACGAGGGATGGCCGGGGCGGGCGGACCGACGCCGGCTGCGGGACGCTCCGCGCGCCGCAACCAGAATTCGGCGGCGTTGATCAGCGTCGCCGCCGACCATCCGGGCGGGCCCGTCGCGAGCGTGACCCGGAGGACTGCTCTTCCGTTCACCTGAGTGGCGGAACGCCTGGATGGGTGAGGCCGCCACACAGTCCACGACCGTCCGGATCCTCTCACCCGGCGCCGCATACGCCCGAGGTGCACCGAGCGCAGAAGAAGCCGCCCCATGCATCAGCCGACTCCGCCCTCCGCTGCCGGCGACGACACTTCCGGCGCAAGCCGGCCCACGCTGTCTCCCGGGGCGGGCGCCCCCCTGCCGGCCCACGCGGACCGTTCCGCCCTGCGCGACGCCCGGTCCGCTGCCGACAGCACGCACGCCTCTGCACCGAGCGGCCAGGACCGGTACCCGCCCGGGGCGACGGAACGACCCGGATCGGCGATCGGGGCGGCCTGTCAGGATCGACTCCCTGGCAGGTCGACCGACCGGGGCCTCACCGCCGTTCGCCCGCACGACCCCGGGCGCTGTGCACTCGAGCCGACCGAGCCGGGCCGCTCTGCGTCCAGCCCGACGCCTCCGGATCAGCCCCCACCCGGGTCGGCCGACCCGCCCCGGCCCCCCGAGCCACTCACAGGTCGGCAACACGCACTGCCGTCACCTTCAAGCCGGAGTCGGATCCTGCCCTCGCCCCCGGGTCAGACGCCCCGCTCGTCCACCTTCTCGCCCCCAGGAGCAACTCCACCCTCCCGAGCCGCAACGCCGCCGACGCCCCGCCGGTCCGTCGAACTGCCGTCCACGCACACCGCCATGATCTGCGTCGCACTCCCGGGGCTGGCCATCTCGTCCGAGGACGGGCAGATGACCGGTCAGGGGCTGGAAGGGTTCTACCGGGCGGGCCGACGCGTGCTCTCCCGTTGCCAGGTCCGCGTGGCCGGGCGCGAACCGCTGGCGGTGCACGCCCGGATGACCTCGTCCGGCCGAGCCCGCTTCGTGGGCACGCTGCGTGCCTCGCCACACTCCGGCCCGGACCCGGACCTCGTCGTCGAGCGGATCCGCCATGCGGACGGGACGGAGCGCATCACCCTGCACAGTGCGGCCCGGCGCCCCCTGCGTGTGCCTCTCGAAGTCGCCCTCGGCACGGACCTGGCCGACCTGGGCGCCATTGCGTCGGGCACCGCCGGGCCCGAACTGCCCGCCAGTGTCCACGACTCGGGCCTGCGCTGGTCCGGCGCCGCCGGGAACTCGTCGGTCACGGCAGATCCGCCGCCCGCGGACGCACTGGCCTCCGCAGGGTTGCTGCGCTGGGAGTTCGAGCTGTCCCCGGGCGGCAGCACCAGCGTGGAGCTGCGGGTACGGCCGGAGGGAGCGGGCCCTGTCCGGGCCGTGCGCCGCGCGGCCACGAGCCCTCTTGCCGCCGCCAGGGGGTCCGGTGACGACCCCAGGGTCCAGCCGCTGCTGCGGACGAGCGTCGAGGATCTCCATGCCCTGCTGCTGCGCGACCCCGCCGACCCTTCCGACATACAGCTCGCGGCAGGAGCCCCCTGGCGGTGCGGCCCGGCCCCGGCCGAGGCACTGGCGGCGGCGCGGATGACGCTGTCCCTCGGGACCCGGCTCGCCGCAGGCACGCTGCGCAGCCTCGCGCGCACCCAACTCCGGGGCGTGGGGCCGCAGTCCGGCATGATCCCCGGTCCCCGACGGGACGCGGGCATCCATCTGCCGCCAGGCTGTACCGGCACGGAAGCCACGCTGCTCTTCCCCGCGCTCCTCGCGGAGGCCCGCCGCTGGGGCCTTCCCGAGGCCGAGACGGAGGAACTGCTGCCGGCGGCCGAGCGCTGCCTGGCCTGGCTGCGGACGACCGTCGGCGAGGGCACCTACCTGAGTGACCCGCAGCCCGGCGGTCCGGTCCGCTGCGAGACGCAGGCCCACGCCCACCGTGCGGCCCTGCTGGGGGCCGATCTGCTCGATGGCTGCGGGAGGCCGGGCGGCGCCGAGCTGCGACAGTGGGCCCAGATGTTGCGGGCGGAGTTCAGGAGGGACTTCTGGGTCGACGACCGGGGTGGCGGCAGGCCGGCCGCCGCTCGCGCCCCCGACGGCACCCCGCTGCCGTACCTGGGTGCTGCCGCCGCCCATCTCCTCGACACCGGCCTGCTCGGCGGGGGCGAGCCGGCCCTCGGGCTGCTCGACAAGGTGCAGACCGAACAGCTCGCCCGCTTGCTGGGCGGCCCGGGGATGGACTCGGGCTGGGGGCTGCGCGGACTGGGCGTGAAGGAAGCCGGCTACAACCCGTTCGGCCACCGAAGCGGCGCCGTGCGGGTCCACGAGACGGCGATCGCCGTCGCAGGCCTGGCTGCCGCCGGCTACGAGAAGGAGGCGGGTTCGCTGTTGAGGGGCGCCCTGGCGGCGGCCGAGAGCTTCGGACACCGGCTGCCCGAGATGTACGCGGGGGAGCAGCGCACCGCCGGGAGTGCTCCCCTCCCGCACCCGGCGGCCTGTCGTCCGGCCGCCACGGCGGCGGCCGCCGGTGTGCTGCTGCTGGTGACTCTCGCGGGTATCCGTCCGGACGCTCCGGCCGGGACGATCACACTGCGGCCCATGCACAGTGCCCCCCTGGGCGAGATCGTTCTGAGGGGACTGCGCATCGCCGGGGCTCCCTTCTCCGTACGGGTCAGCCGCCTCGGCCTCGCCATGGTGGAGGAGGCCGCCGACGGGCTGCAATTAGGAGTGTGACCTGGGACGACGTACCACCGCACAGCACCCGGGACCAGGGGGTGCGGCTCATACCGGAGCGAAGTGGATCAGCCGTCGAAGCGGCCGGCGAAAGGAGTGTTTATCGTCAGGCAGACGACTATGATCGCCGCATGCCCTACGACCCGTCAGCATTTCCGCCCTTCGCCGTCACCGTGGACCTGGTCGTGCTGACCGTGCGCCGGCATGCCCTGTGCGCGCTGGCGGTACGCAGGGGCGAACCACCGTTCCAGGGGCGCTGGGCGCTCCCCGGCGGCTTCGTACGGGCCGACGAGGATCTGGCACAGGCAGCCGCGCGTGAGCTGGCCGAGGAGACCGGGCTGCGTGCCCACGACCCTGCCGTTCCCGCCCAGGACAACGGTGCCCACCTGGAGCAACTCGCGACCTACGGAGACCCCAAGCGGGACCCGCGGATGCGCGTGGTCAGCGTCGCCCACCTGGCACTCGCCCCCGACCTGCCCGCACCCCGAGCGGGCGGAGACGCCAGCAATGCGCGCTGGGCGCCGGTCGAGGAACTGCTGCAGCAGGGCGGTTACGGCCGGGACGGCGAACCTGTGGCGCCGCTCGCCTTCGACCACGCCCAGATCCTGTCCGACGGTGTGGAGCGCGCCCGCTCCAAGATCGAGTACTCGTCGCTCGCCACGGCGTTCTGCCCCACCGAGTTCACCGTCGGCGAGCTGCGCCGGGTCTACGAAGCGGTGTGGGGCGTGGCCCTCGACCCGCGCAACTTCCACCGCAAGGTGACAGGTACACCCGGGTTCCTCGTCCCCACCGGCGGGACCACCACTCGCCAGGGCGGCCGCCCAGCCCAGTTGTTCCGGGCCGGCGGCGCCACACTGCTCAACCCCCCGATGCTGCGCCCCGAAGTGTGACGGCACGGTGCCGGGCGGACCGGCCACGGCCTGCAGAGAGGGCCGCGCTATACCCGAAAAATCGGACATAGCGCGCTATCTTGCTTCGGGTGATCCAGGCCTACGGATTGACCAGCAATCCCCGCAAGGAGCTTCCGCCCGCGGTCGACGACGTCTCCTTCGACGTGCGCGCAGGCCGCGTCACCGCGCTGCTCGGCGCGCCGGGGGCGGGCAAGACGACCGCACTCAAACTCATGCTCGAACTCCAACAGGGCCGTGGCATCACCTACTTCAAGGGCCGCCCCTTGCACCGCATCGCCCATCCGGGGCGCGAAGTCGGCGTGCTCCTGGGTGATGTACCGGGGCACCCGGCCCGTACCGTCCGTGGCCATCTCCGCATGCTGTGCGCCGCGGCAGGAGTTCCAGCCCGCCGCGCCGACGAGGTCCTCGAGGTGGTCGGCCTCGTCAGTCTGCGCGACGAACGCCTCGGCACCCTCTCGCGCGGGATGGACCGCCGCCTCGGCCTGGCCTGCGCCCTGCTGTCCGACCCGCACACGCTCGTGCTCGACGAACCCGCCGGCGGTCTCTCCCCCCGCGAGTCCCGCTGGCTGTACGGCATGCTGCACGCACACGCCGCTCAGGGCGGTACGGTCCTGCTCACCACGGCCGACCCCAAGGAGGCGGCGCGCAGCGCCCACCGGGTCATCACGCTGGAGCGGGGCAGGCTCGTCGCCGACCAGGACGCGGAGGACTTCGCCCGCACCCGGCTGCGCCCCCGTGTCGCCGTCCGCAGCCCGCATGTCGTGCGGCTCGCCGCCCTGCTCACCAAGGAAGCCCGCACCGGCCATCGCTCCGTCGAAGTCGTGCACGAGGGCGGCAACCGCCTCTCCGTCTACGGCAGTAGTTGTGCCGAGGTCGGAGAGACCGCGTTCCGCCATGGCATCCTCGTACATCAACTCGCCGACGAAATCGGCGACATGGGGCCCGGAGCGGTGCAATCCCCGGTCGACGGGCCGGAATCCGCCGACGAGCCGCAGGTGCCGGACGAGCCACCCGCCTCGGACGGGGCCCTCGGGCCCGACGCGGCAGCGCACTGCTCGACCCCGGCTGACGCGGCCGGGCAGGCAGGCGCCGAACCGACCTCCCCGACTCCGGCCGATGCCTCGTCCGAAGCGCACCCCGAACCGCAGTCCCCGGCTGACGTGCCCGGTGAGGTCGGCAGGCTGAAGGCACCCTTCCACGCGCCCCAGTCACGTGTGCCGGCGGGGCGCGCCCCGACGCCGGCCGTACGCCCGGCTGAAGCAGGCGCCCTCGACGGCCCGCCCTCCCTCCCGCCCCCCATCTCCGTCCGCCCGGCTCCCAGCCCCCTGCGGCCTCTGCGCTACGAAATCCGTCGCGCCGCCGGCATCGGCACCGGGTTCGTCACCGGGGCCTTGGTACTCGTCGTGTCCGCCCTCGCCGCCGTTCTCCTGGCCCGGATCGGACACACCCCACAGGCGCGCCTGCTGGCCGCGTGGCCGCGTGAGCTGCCGCTGCCGCCCGCCGCGCTCGGTGCGGGACTCCTCGGCGCGCTGGCCTTCGGCGACGAGTTCCGCCATCCCGCACTTGCGGCGGATCGCGGCACCGTGCCCCGTCGGCTGGGGCTGCTCGCCGCGAAACTCCTCGTCGCCACGGCCACCGCGCTGATGCTGGCCTTCCTCACGGTCGGCTGCGACGCCGAGGTGCTCTACATCGTCTACGGACGGGAGCTCATGCAAGTTCCCATGGACTGGCTTTCGCTGAGCGCAAGTTGGCTCGGTCTCGTCGTCGGATGTGCCTGGGCCGGAGTGCTGGCCGCGGGCGTCTTCCGGTCCACCACGGCAGGACTCGCGGCCGTGATCTCCGTACCGGTCGTCGTCGTTCCGCTCGTACAGAAGGCCTTGGCGGGATCGTCCGTGCGGATGGCGGCCGGACTTCCGCTGCGGTTGCGCGAGGTGTTCCTGCTGCAGTGGCCCTTCGGGGGAGAGCGCTATCTGTGGGCCGCGGCGAGGGTGATCGCCCAACCCGTCGGCGGTGCCCTGACGTTGTCGCTCACCGCTCTGCTCTGCGCGTATCTGCTCACCACCCTGCGCAGCAGGGCCCGATGACAACCGTCCGTGCGCTTTCGTCCTACCCTGTGCGCAACTCCCTGGGGAAAGCCCATTTCTTTCCGATAAGGCGTCAATTGCGACGGGGTGAGCGATCACCCTTTCGTGTGCTTTTCACCAAAGACCTCAAGGGAGTTGGAGACCGCGCCGACAAAGGATCCGTGAGTACCCTTGCGCACACCATGATGACCGCCGCCCGCTCCACCGACTCCGGTCTGGCCGGCCCGGGCGATCTCGACCGCTACCCCTACGCCGAGGCCCATGTGGTCGACCGCGTCGGAGCCCCCGCCTGGGAGAGCGCGGACCCGGAGCTGGGCCGCGTGGGCCGACGCGCCGCGGGCAGCCGCGGACGCGGGCTGCACGGCCAACTCGTCCAGCAGCTGGGCCAGATGATCGTCTCCGGCGATCTGGGCGCCGACCGTCCGCTGGTGCCCGAGGAAATCGGCCAGCGTTTCGAGGTCTCCCGCACCGTCGTCCGTGAGTCGCTCCGGGTCCTGGAGGCCAAGGGCCTGGTCAGCGCTCGCCCGAACGTCGGTACGCGTGTGCGCCCGGTCAGCGACTGGAACCTGCTCGATCCGGACATCATCGAATGGCGCGCCTTCGGGCCGCAGCGCGACGATCAGCGCCGCGAGCTGAGCGAACTGCGCTGGACGATCGAACCGCTCGCCGCCCGCCTCGCCGCCGGGCACGGGCGTGAGGACGTCCAGCAGCGGCTCGCCGACATGGTGGAGATCATGGGCCACGCCATGGGACAGGGTGACGCCATCACCTTCTCCCGCGCCGACGCCGAGTTCCACTCCCTGCTGATCCAGGTTGCGGGCAATCGGATGCTGGAGCACCTCTCCGGGATCGTCTCGGCCGCCCTCCACGTCTCCGGCGGCCCGGTGACCGGCTGTGACCGGCCGAACGAGACCTCGCTGGCGCACCACGGCAGGATCGTCGACGCCCTCGGTACCGGGGACGGCGCGGCGGCCGAGTCGGCCATGCGCCAACTGCTGACCGTCCACCCCGAGGTGGAGCGCGTGGTGCCCGCGCCGCGCGAACACTGACCGCAGCCCGCGGGCGGCGCGGCCGGGAGATGCCTCCCCCTCCTGGGGCATGGCTCGGCCGCCGAACCGCCTCCGTCGGACCCCGCAGGATCTCCGGGATCCTGCGGGGTCCGACGGCGCCACGGGTCGCGGAGGCCTTGGGAAAGCCCCGATCCCGCCCCCGGGTGACCCTGTATGTCCCTGTCTGACCGCCTTTAGGTGCTTACAGGGTGTGATTCGGACCACGCAGATTGGGCGTAACGCTCGGGGAAACAGCGCGATGACCTAAGAGGTGACAGCCGAGGAGGGAATACGGACGCCGTTTGCGGCGCTGTGCATCTTCCCGGTCCCGCCCGCGCCGTCGGCCCAATCCCCAAGCCGGCGGTCGGCTCCTGTCCGTCCTGGACGGGGCCGGAAGCCGTTTTCCAACGTTCCGAGAGGTTGTTCGTGTCGGCCAGCACATCCCGTACGCTCCCGCCGGAGATCGCCGAGTCCGTCTCTGTCATGGCTCTGATTGAGCGGGGAAAGGCTGAGGGGCAGATCGCCGGCGACGATGTGCGTCGGGCCTTCGAAGCTGACCAGATTCCGGCCACTCAGTGGAAGAACGTACTGCGCAGCCTCAACCAGATCCTCGAGGAAGAGGGTGTGACGCTGATGGTCAGTGCCGCGGAGCCCAAGCGCACCCGAAAGAGCGTCGCAGCGAAGAGTCCGGCCAAGCGCACCGCCACCAAGACGGTCGCAGCGAAGACGGTGACCGCCAAGAAGGCCACCGCCACCGCCACCCCCGAGGCGCCCGCCGCCGACACGCCCGTCGAGGACGACGCCAAGCAGATCGCTGCGAAGAAGGCGGTCGCCAAGAAGACGGCGCCCGCGAAGAAGACCGTCGCCAAGAAGACGGCGGCCAAGAAGACCAGCGCCAAGAAGGACGACGCCGAGGTCCTCGAGGAGGAGGTGCTCGAGGACACCCCCAAGGGCGCCGACGAGCCCGAGGGCGCCGAGAGCGCGGGCTTCGTGCTCTCCGATGAGGACGAGGACGACGCGCCGGCCCAGCAGGTCGCCGCGGCCGGTGCCACCGCCGACCCGGTCAAGGACTACCTCAAGCAGATCGGCAAGGTCCCCCTGCTCAACGCCGAGCAGGAGGTCGAGCTCGCCAAGCGCATCGAGGCGGGCCTGTTCGCCGAGGACAAGCTGTCCAACGCCGACAAGCTGGCCCCGAAGCTCAAGCGAGAGCTGGAGATCATCGCCGAGGACGGCCGCCGCGCCAAGAATCACCTCCTGGAGGCCAACCTCCGTCTGGTGGTCTCCCTGGCCAAGCGCTACACCGGTCGCGGCATGCTCTTCCTGGACCTCATCCAGGAGGGCAACCTCGGTCTGATCCGCGCGGTCGAGAAGTTCGACTACACCAAGGGCTACAAGTTCTCCACGTACGCCACCTGGTGGATCCGTCAGGCGATCACCCGCGCCATGGCCGACCAGGCCCGCACCATCCGTATCCCGGTGCACATGGTCGAGGTCATCAACAAGCTCGCGCGCGTGCAGCGCCAGATGCTCCAGGATCTGGGCCGCGAGCCCACCCCGGAGGAGCTGGCCAAGGAACTCGACATGACCCCCGAGAAGGTCATCGAGGTCCAGAAGTACGGCCGCGAGCCCATCTCCCTGCACACCCCACTGGGCGAGGACGGCGACAGCGAGTTCGGTGACCTCATCGAGGACTCCGAGGCGGTCGTTCCGGCCGACGCGGTCAGCTTCACACTCCTGCAGGAGCAGCTGCACTCCGTGCTCGACACCCTGTCCGAGCGCGAGGCGGGCGTCGTCTCGATGCGCTTCGGTCTCACCGACGGTCAGCCGAAGACCCTCGACGAGATCGGCAAGGTGTACGGCGTCACGCGCGAGCGCATCCGCCAGATCGAGTCCAAGACCATGTCGAAGCTGCGCCACCCGTCGCGTTCTCAGGTGCTGCGCGACTACCTCGACTAGGACGCCGTCGTACGACATCGAAGGCCCGGTCCTCCCGCGTGGAGGACCGGGCCTTTTCGTGCTGTCGCGCAGGTGCGGGCTGTGACGAGCTGGATCACTCTGGGTCTCCCACGACATCCCAGAGTGAGGAGCTCGTATGCGTCGTCCCTTTGTCCGGGCGCTGGCCCGGCCGCTGGCCCTTGTGGCTGCCGCGACCGCAATACCGTTGCTTTCCACTGCTCCCGCGGCCGCCGACAGCGTTGTCATAGGGAGTTTCCCGATCGATGTGTCCGAGAGCCCGTGGACGGTGGCGCTCTCCAGTCGTGACCGGTTCGGAGGTACGCGTGCGGGGCAGTTCTGCGGCGGTGTGGCCATCAGCCGTACGACCGTGCTCACCGCGGCCCACTGCATGGGCGAGGACGTCCTGGGGGCGCCGCCGGAGCGCGTCCACGACCTCAAGGTCATCGCGAACCGTACGGACCTGCTTTCGGACCGCGGCCGGGAGATCTCGGTACGTGACGTCCAGGTGAGTCCGACCTTCGACAGCGACAGCAACGCCGAGGACTTCGCCGTGCTCACCCTCTCCAGACCGCTGCCGCGCAGGTCGGTCATCGCAATGGCGGCCGCCGGCGATCCTGCGTACAAGCCGGGCACCAGCGCGACCGTCTCCGGGTGGGGCGATCTCACCGGCGGCGGGGACTATGCGCACACGCTGCGGGCGACACGCGTGCATGTGCTGCCCGACGCCCGGTGCCAGGAGGCGTATCCAGGCAGCGCCGATGGCACGTACCAGGCCAAGAGCATGCTGTGCGCCGGGGAGGCCGGAGGCGGCCACGACGCCTGCCAGGGGGACAGCGGTGGGCCCCTTGTCGCCCAGGGCAAGCTCATCGGACTCGTGTCCTGGGGAAGCGGCTGCGGTCGTGCGGGCAGCCCCGGCGTCTATACGCGCGTCTCCGAGGCCCTACGAGGGATGGGTCGGCGGAGCGGGGGCAGGGCCCACTGACGGTGCCCGGACGGCATCTGGGGCGGTACGAGCGCGGGCGGCGCGGTCCCTGAGGCAGGGGCCGCGCCGCCCGTACCGGCCTGTGCCGGAGCTGGCTCGTCGTATGTGCGAGGTATCAGCGCTCTTCTTCGGAGGCGGATGCCGGAACGGACGTCAGCCGCTCCGTCTCGTCCTGTATCTCAGCGGCGATCTTCTTGAGTTCCGGCTCGAACTTGCGGCCGTGGTGGGCGCAGAAGAGCAGTTCTCCGCCGCTGAGCAGGACAACGCGCACGTAGGCCTGCGCGCCACAGCGGTCGCAGCGATCGGCGGCCGTCAGTGGGCTCGCGGGGGTCAGAACAGTAGTCACGTCGCCTCTTCTCTAGCTCGACGAGCTGTCGTACCAGGGTCAACATCCAACCAGCCCTAAAACGTTCCCGCCCCGGGCTTTTCCTCGAAAAAATCTTTCGAGGCCGGCTGTCTGCTGCCGGTTGGCGGCGAATGTGCCGTATTGCGTGTCTGTGTGTCGTACGGGTTCGCGCAGTCTGTCAATGTCAGGTCCTCCCGGCTGGCTTGCCGGTTGTTCATGAGGACGTGCCCGGAGCCTAAATGGTTCATGCCTCGAAGGGAACGTGATATGTACTTCACTCCATCGAGGGATCGAACATGCATGCGACCGTGGACTAGTCTTAACTCCAGACGAGGGTGGCGTTACAACGGCTCTACCAGGCCTCGGTACCCTCTTGACGGCGACCGAAGCCGGGTCCTTACCCACCAGGGCCCCACCTGAAATTCAGCGAGGAGCGAACCGCGTGACCGCCGAGACGTCCGTGCCGTCCACAGCGCTGCTGGCAGGAGCAGACCGGGACGGTTCCAACTACACCGCGCGGCACCTGCTCGTCCTTGAGGGGCTCGAGGCCGTGCGCAAGCGCCCGGGCATGTACATCGGGTCGACCGACAGCCGCGGTCTGATGCACTGCCTGTGGGAGATCATCGACAACTCCGTGGACGAGGCCCTCGGGGGCTACTGCGACCACATCGAGGTGATCCTCCACGACGACGGGTCGGTGGAGGTCCGGGACAACGGCCGGGGCATCCCGGTCGACGTCGAGCCCAAGACCGGTCTGTCCGGCGTCGAGGTCGTCATGACCAAGCTGCACGCCGGCGGCAAGTTCGGCGGCGGCTCCTACGCGGCCTCCGGCGGTCTGCACGGTGTGGGCGCCTCCGTGGTGAACGCCCTGTCGGCCCGCCTGGACGTCGAGGTGGACCGCGGTGGCCACACCCACGCGATCAGCTTCCGCCGCGGCGTGCCGGGTGCCTTCGCCGCGAACGGCCCCGAGGCCAAGTTCGAGGCCAGCAGTGGGCTGCGCAAGGCCAAGCGGATCCCCAAGACCCGCAGCGGCACGCGCGTGCGTTACTGGGCCGACCGCCAGATCTTCCTCAAGGACGCCAAGCTCTCCCTGGAGCACCTGCACCAGCGCGCCCGTCAGACGGCGTTCCTGGTGCCCGGCCTGACCATTGTCGTCCGGGACGAGTTCGGGCTCGGCGAGGGCGGCAGCAAGGGTGAGGAGTCCTTCCGCTTCGACGGCGGCATCAGTGAGTTCTGCGAGTACCTGGCGAGCGACAAGCCGGTCAACGACGTCCTCCGCTTCTCCGGCCAGGGCACCTTCAAGGAGACGGTGCCGGTCCTGGACGACCACGGCCAGATGACGCCCACCGAGGTCACCCGCGAACTCGGCGTCGATGTCGCGATGCGCTGGGGCACCGGCTACGACACGACCCTGAAGTCGTTCGTCAACATCATCGCCACCCCCAAGGGAGGCACCCACGTCGCCGGCTTCGAGCAGGCGGTCACCAAGACGATGAACGAGGTGCTGCGGGCGAAGAAGCTGCTGCGCGTCGCAGAGGACGACATCGTCAAGGACGACGCCCTCGAGGGCCTCACCGCGGTGGTCACCGTCCGCCTCGCCGAGCCCCAGTTCGAGGGCCAGACCAAGGAGGTCCTCGGCACCTCGGCGGCCCGGCGCATCGTGAACACCGTGATCTCCAAGGAACTCAAGGCGTTCCTGACCTCCACGAAGCGGGATGCCGCCGCGCAGGCCCGTGTGGTCATGGAGAAGGCCGTCGCCGCCGCCCGGACGCGCATCGCGGCCCGCCAGCACAAGGACGCCCAGCGCCGGAAGACGGCCCTGGAGTCCTCGTCGCTGCCCGCGAAGCTCGCCGACTGCCGCAGCGACGACGTGGACCGCAGCGAGCTGTTCATCGTCGAGGGGGACTCCGCGCTCGGCACCGCCAAGCTCGCACGGAACTCCGAGTTCCAGGCGCTGCTGCCGATCCGCGGCAAGATCCTCAATGTCCAGAAGTCATCCGTGACCGACATGCTCAAGAACGCCGAGTGCGGCGCGATCATCCAGGTCATAGGAGCCGGCTCGGGCCGGACGTTCGACATCGACGCGGCCCGCTACGGCAAGATCATCATGATGACCGACGCCGATGTGGACGGCTCGCACATCCGGACCCTGCTGCTGACGCTGTTCCATCGGTACATGCGGCCCATGGTCGAGGCGGGCCGGGTCTTCGCCGCGGTGCCGCCGCTGCACCGCATCGAGATCGTCCAGCCGAAGAAGGGCCAGGACAAGTACGTCTACACGTACTCGGACCGTGAACTGCGCGACAAGCTGCTGGAGTTCCAGAGCAAGGGGATCCGCTACAAGGACTCCATCCAGCGCTACAAGGGCCTCGGCGAGATGGACGCCGACCAGCTGGCCGAGACCACCATGGACCCGCGGCACCGCACCCTGCGCCGGATCAACCTCTCCGACCTCGACTCCGCAGAGACGGTCTTCGACCTGCTGATGGGCAACGACGTGGCACCGCGCAAGGAGTTCATCTCCAGCTCGGCGGCGACGCTGGACCGGTCGCGCATCGACGCGTAGCGGCTGCACTCGGCCGGGGCCGGGCCGGGGTCGGACCCGGCGGGGGCGGCCGGTGTGCCGGGTGTCGGCTCCACCCGTGGGTGGAGCCGACAGCGGTGTCCGGATCCACCCCCGATCCACCCCTGCTCCGATCTGCTGACCTGGGAACTTCCGTAGCGTCGAAGGCGTCGACAGCACTCGCTGCCGACTCCCCTCTTCGCTCACGGAGGCTCTGATGTCCGGGTTCGTCAACGCGCTGGCGATCGCGGCTGTCGTCGTTCTCGTAGTCGTGCGACAGTTCCGCGCCCAGCAGATCGGCGTCGGCAGGCGCTGGTGGCTGCTGCCCGTGGTCCTCGCCTTCGTGGCCCTGCGTGAACCCGGTGTCCTCGACGCCCACCACCCCACGGAGTCGGTCGTTCTGCTGGGCGCCGAACTGCTCGTCGGCCTGGCCACCGGGGCCGGATGGGCCTGGACGACCCGCATATGGACGGAGCCGGACGGCACCGTGTGGAGCAAGAGCACCAAGGCGAGCGTGGCGGTCTGGATCGCCGGTATCGCCCTGCGTGTCGGCCTCTTCGCGCTCGGCATGCTCTTCGGAGTCCATCAGGGCAGCTCCGCCCTGCTCGTCGCCCTCGCGGCCACCCTGCTGGTCCGCTCCGGGATCCTGGTCTGGCGGGCGCAGTCCATGGCTCCCGCGGACGGTGGGGGCACGGCGTACGGTGACTTCATGGTCCGCCCGGCGCGGAAGGAGCGCGTGTGACGCAGAACGCCTGGATGCGCTGGCCCTCCCGGGAGGCGCTCGGGCGGACAGGCATCTCGCGACCGAGGCGCATGCTCGCCTGGGCCGTGAGAGTGTTCGCCCTCGCCATCCTGCTGTGGGGCGCCTTCGACAGCAGCCGGGTCCACGGCTGGGTGACGGTCGTGGGTGGCCTCGGTGTGGTCGTGGCCGGAGTACTCGCCTGGGCCCTTTACCGGACCACGTTCCAGCACCGGCTCTGGCCCTCCCTGGCCATCCTGCTTCTGCTCATGGGACTGGCCGTCGGGGCCCAGGCCCTGGGCTTCCGGGCGCCGGCCCTCGTCCTCTGGTGCGGCTGCGCCGTCACCGCGCTGGAACGGCTGCCGCTGGCGGTCGCCTGGCCGACGGCCTCCGTGGCCCTCGCGTCCTACGCCGCGGTCAACAACGACGTGTGGCTGACCACTGCGGCGACTACGGCGGGCCTGGCCCTGGCCGGTTACGTCCTGCGCCTCGACGCCGAAGCCCGCGGGAGCGCCCAGCGCCTGCTGGCGCAGGAGCGTGCCGCCCGGGCCGCGGAGACGGAGTCGGCGGCGCTCGCGGAGCGGGCCCGGATCGCACGGGAGATCCATGACGTGCTGGCGCACAGCCTCTCGGCCCAACTCGTGCACCTCGAGGCAGCCCGGCTGCTCATCGAGCGAGGCGCCGGCCGGGACCAGATCCTGGAGCGGGTGGTGGCGGCAAGGGGAATGGCCCGTGACGGACTCGACGAGACACGGCAGGCGCTCTCGGCGCTGCGCGGGGAGCTGACTCCGCTGGAGGACTTCCTCTCACAGCTCGTCGGTACGTCGGCCGGTGCCGAGGTCACCATTACGGGTGAGCGCAGGCAGCTGCCCGCGGAGGCGTCGCAGGCCGTGCGCAGGGTCGCGCAGGAAGCCCTGACGAACGTGCGCAAGCACGCGCCGGGGGCCAAGGTGCGGCTGCGGCTCGACTACAGCGACCATCAAGTGACGCTGGATGTACGGGACTCGGGCGGCACGCCGGGCGAACTCGCCGGGGCGGGCGCCGGGTACGGTCTGCTGGGCATGCGCGAGCGTGCCGAGCTGTTGGGCGGCTCGCTGGAGGCCGGACCGGACGAGGAGGGGTTCGCGGTGACGCTGAAGGTGCCCGTATGACGGAAGGGGCGGAGCAGCGGCCCGCGCGCGTGGTGGTCGCTGACGACCAGACCGTGGTGCGTGAGGGCATCGTGATGCTGCTGGGCCTGTTGCCCGGGATCGAGGTCGTCGGGGCCGCGGGGGACGGGGACGAGGCCGTGCAACTCGTGGCGGAACTCGCCCCGGACGTGGTGCTGATGGACCTGCGCATGCCGCGCTGCGACGGTGTGGAGGCGACCCGGCGCATTCGCGCGGAGTATCCGGGAACGCAGGTCGTGGTGCTCACCACGTACGCCGATGACGAGTCCCTGTTCCCCGCGTTGCGGGCCGGGGCACGGGGCTATCTCACCAAGGACGCGGGCGGTGACGAGATCGTACGGGCCGTGCAGAGCGTGCTGTCCGGGGACGCCGGGCTGTCGCCGAGCATCCAACGGCGGCTGCTGGAGCGGCTGTCCGGCCCGGAGCCCCAGCCGCCGGCTGTGACGGAAGCGCCGGACGGGCTCACCGCGCGCGAGACCGAGGTGCTGCTGCTGATCGCCGACGGCCTCAGCAACCAGGAGATCGCCCGCAAGCTGCACGTCTCCACCGCGACCGTGAAGACTCACATCAACAACCTCTTCACCAAGACGGGGCTCAAGGACCGTGCCCAGGCGGTGCGTTACGCGTATGCGAAGGGGCTCGCGCGGCCACCGGCGGGATGAGTCACCTGATGGGGTGAAGAGCGCGGAGAAGCAGAGTCGGGGATCTATCCGTTCTGTCCATCCTTGGGCATGCAGTCAAGCAATGGCCGTCCCTGCGGAGGCGGGGGTGGCGCCGATGGTTCGGCCGGGCACCGCGATCACGACCCGTCCCCTGCAGCGGCTTCCGGAGGTGCGAGGTACGACGACCCGTGGTACGACGCGCTCGCCTCCGGATGGGGCGAGTCGGACGGCGTCGCAGGTGTCGGACCCGAGCCTGAGCCTGCAAGCCGGCCGGGGGAGGACGAGACTGCCGCTGCGGCCGAGGTGTATCTCGAGGTGCAGCGCAGCGCGGCGTTCCAGGAAGTGCGCAGCAGATACCTCAGGTTCGTCGTGCCGGGAGTCGCTGTCTTCCTCCTCTGGTACGTGGCATACCTCGTGACCGCCACCACCGCGCCCGGGTTGATGGCGTATCCCGTGGCCGGCGCCATGAACGTGGCGATGCTCGCCGGGCTCGGGCAGTTCCTCAGCACCTTCCTGTTCGCGTGGGCCTACGCCCGGCATGCGCGGCTGCGCCGCGATCGGGCGGCGCTCGAACTGCGGTGGAACACACAGGAGTTGACGCGCGGGGTTGGGGGTGGTGCGTTGTGACGGGCGGCCATCAGACCCTTGCGCTGTTTCTGTTCAGCGTGTTCGTCGCCATCACGCTGGCGATCACGACGTGGGTGAGCCGCAACCGGCAGGGCTCGGCGGAGGAGTTCTACGCGGGCGGGCGTCTTTTCTCACCCATGGAGAATGGTTTTGCCATCGCGGGCGACTACATGTCGGCCGCTTCCTTCCTGGGCGTCACAGGGCTCATCGCGCTGTTCGGATACGACGGACTGCTGTATGTGGTCGGCTTCCTCGTCGCCTGGCTGGTGGTGCTCTTCCTCGTCGCCGAACTCGTGCGCAACTGCGGGCGGTTCACGCTCGCCGACGTGGTCGCGGCACGCATGAGCGAGCGGCCCGTGCGGATCGCGGCGGGAACTTCCTCGGTCACCGTGTCCGTCCTGTATCTGGTGGCGCAGATGGTGGGGGCGGGGAGCCTGGTCGCGCTGCTGCTCGGGGACACGAGCACGGCTGCGCGGGCCTGGACCGTCATCGGTGTCGGCGCTCTCATGGTGATCTATGTGTCTCTGGGAGGGATGAGGGCCACCACCTGGATCCAGATCGTCAAGGCGGTGCTGTTGCTCGCCGGCACGGTCGCGTTGACCGTGCTCGTTCTGCTGCGCTTCCACGGCGACTTCGACCGGCTGCTGCTGACGGCGGCCGCGCGCAGTGGTCACGGCGATGCGTTCCTGGCCCCGGGTCTCAAGTACGGCGGGGACTGGACCGCCCGCCTGGACTTCATCAGCCTGGGGCTCGCCCTGGTGCTGGGCACGGCGGGGCTGCCGCACATTCTGTCCCGCTTCTACACCGTGCCCACCGCCCGGGCGGCGCGGTGTTCGGCGCTCTGGTCGATCGGGCTCATCGGGGGCTTCTACCTGATGACGATCGTCCTCGGCTTCGGGGCGGCCGCGATCGTGGGACCGGATGCGGTACGCGAGTCGAACGCGGCCGGGAACACAGCCGTCCCGCTCCTGGCGCTCGCTCTGGGCGGGGGCGCGAACTCCACGGCAGGAACGGTTCTCTTCGCGGTCGTCGCCGCCGTCGCCTTCGCCACGATCCTCGCGGTGGTCGCCGGAATCACGCTCGCCTCCTCGGCGTCCGTGGCCCACGACCTGTACGCGTCACTGCGGCGCAGCCGTGCCGAGCCGCGCAGCGAAGTGGCCGTGGCGCGCGTCGCCTCGGTCGGCATCGGCGTGGTCGCGATCGCCCTCGGTCTGCTGGCCCGTGACCTCAATGTCGCCTTCCTGGTGGGCCTCGCCTTTGCCGTCGCCGCGTCCGCGAACCTTCCAGTGCTGCTCTACTCGCTGTTCTGGCGCGGCTTCACCACTCGCGGTGCCGTGTGGGCCGTGTACGGCGGGCTGGTCCCCGCACTCGCCCTGGTCGTGCTGTCCCCCGTGGTCTCGGGCAGTCCGGAATCGCTGTTCCCGGCCGTCGACTTCCAGTACTTCCCGCTGCAGAACCCAGGCCTCGTGTCGATCCCGATGGGCTTCCTCGCGGGCTGGCTCGGCACGGTCACCTCCGACGAGGTTCCCGACGAGGCCAAGCACGCGGAGACCGAGGTGCGGGCGCTGACAGGGGCGGGGGCCGCGTAGGAAGCGCCGCCCTCACCGTCGTAGACAGACGCCTCGTTGTCGTCGTGCAGTCTGCCGCGCCGTTGTACGGCGCACAGCGCGGACGTCGGGCTACGGCGTCACCCACGCGTACCGGTGTTCCGGGCGCCCGGTGTCGCCGTACTTGAGGGAGAGGCGGAGGCGGCCGGCTTGTTCCAGGTGGCGGAGGTAGCGCTGGGCTGTGGAGCGGCTCAGGCCGGTCTCCGCGGCCACCTCGTGGGCCGAGAGCGGGTGTTCGGCGTGGTGCAGGACCCGGCAGATCAGGTCGGTCGTCGGTTCCGAGTGGCCGCTGGGCAGGCCTGGTGACGACGGTGCCGGCGCGGTGCGCAGGGCGCCGAAGATCCGGTCCACCTGCTCCTGGCCTGCGATGCCACGGCCGCCGACGCGGTCGACGGTGCGGCGCAGCGCGGCGTACGAGTCGAGGCGGGTGCGCAGGGCGGCGAAGGTGAACGGCTTGACGAGATAGTGCAGCGCGCCGAGGCGCATCGCGGCCTGCACGGTCGCCACGTCGCCGGCCGCGGTGATCATGATGACGTCCGTGCCGAGGCCCTGTTCCCGCATGCGGTGGACGAGTTCGAGGCCCGTCTGGTCGGGCAGGTAGTGGTCGAGCAGGACCAGGTCGATGGTTCCGCGCTGCACGCCGGCCAGCGCCTGGGCAGCGCTGTGTGCGCGGGCGGCGACCCGGAAGCCGGGAACCTTTCCCACGTACTTGGCGTTGATCTCGGCGACGCGGAAGTCGTCGTCCACGACCAGGACGTCAATCATCGGGCCTCTTTCTGTCAAGGCCTGGCGAGCGTTGAGCCCGTGTTTCGGCTCCGCTGTTGTAGCGCGCGCAAAACGAGCACAACAGTCTGTTGCAAGCAAAAGAACGGCATGCGCTCACAAGGCTGCTGCTGCGGCCCCGGCCACATCTACCGTCCCCGGCCATGAGCGCAGACACCAGCCCCGCCATCCAGCTACGGGGCGCGAGCAAGATCTTCAGGACCCCGTCGGGGGGTCTGCACACGGCCGTCAGGGAGCTGGACCTCACGGTCGGGCGTGGCGAGTTCGTGGCCGTCGTCGGCCCCACGGGGTGCGGCAAGTCGACCACCTTGACCCTGGTCAGCGGGTTGGAGGAGCCCACCGAGGGCGAGGTTCTGGTTGCCGGGGAGCCGGTTCGCGGCGTCGGCGGCAAGGTCGGTTTCGTCTTCCAGCAGGACGCCACCTTCCCCTGGCGCACCGTGCTGTCGAACGTCGTGGCGGGCCCGCGTTTTCGTGGTGTGCCCAAGTCGGAGGCGAAGGAGAAGGCGCGTGAGTGGCTGGCCCGGGTCGGGCTCGCCGCCTTCGAGGACCGCTACCCGCACCAGCTCTCCGGTGGCCAGCGCAAGCGCGTCGCACTCGCCGCGACCTTCGTCAACGACCCGGAGATCCTGCTGATGGACGAGCCGTTCTCGGCGCTCGACGTGCAGACCAGGGCGCTGATGTCGGACGAGCTGCTCGAGCTGTGGGAGGGCACGGGGGCCTCCGTGGTCTTCGTCACGCACGACCTGGAGGAGTCGATCGCGCTGGCGGACAAGGTCGTCGTCATGACGGCAGGCCCGGCCACCGTGAAGCAGGTCTTCGACATCGACCTGCCGCGGCCGCGCAAGGTCGAGTCGGTGCGCCTGGAGCCGCGGTTCATCGAGATCTACCGCGAGATCTGGGAGTCCCTCGGCGAAGAGGTCCGCATCACCCGTGAGAGGGGTGCCGCCCATGTCGCCTGACGTCATGCCCGAAGCACAGGTCGCGCTGACCTTGACCGAACCCGGAAACAAGACGGACCGTGCGCAGTCACGCGCGCGTGCCGCCCGTAGACGCAAGATCGTCGTCACGGTCACCCGCGTACTTCTCCTGGTCGCCGTGCTGGGTCTGTGGGAGTTGCTCGCCCGGACCGAGGCCATCGACCCGTTCAACTTCTCGATGCCCTCGAAGGTCTGGGACCAGATCTACACCTGGGTGACACACGGGACCGCCATCGGGTCCCTGGGCGAGCAGATCTGGTACACGCTGTACGAGGCGCTGCTCGGCTGGGTCCTCGGTGTGATCGCCGGTGTCCTGTTCGGCATCACCCTCGGACGGATCACCTTTCTCGCCGATGTCCTTGGTCCATACATCAAGGTGCTCAACTCGATACCCAGGATCGTCCTTGCTCCGATCTTCATGATCTGGTTCGGACTCGGTCCCGCCTCCAAGGTCGCGTCGGCGGTCGTCCTGGTCTTCTTCCCGGTCTTCTTCAACGCCTTCCAGGGCGCTCGTGAGGTCGACCGCAACCTTGTCTCCAACGCCCGGATCCTCGGCGCGAGCGACCGCAGAGTGACCCTTCAAGTGGTCGTGCCGTCCGCCACTTCGTGGATCTTCACCAGCCTCCATGTCAGCTTCGGCTTCGCTCTCATCGGCGCCATCGTCGGCGAGTACATCGGCGCGACGAAGGGCGTCGGCCTGCTCATCTCGCAGTCGCAGGGGACCTTCAACACGGCCGGTGTGTACGCGGCCATGGTCATCCTCGCCGTCGTCGCACTCGCCGCCGAGGGGCTGCTGACCTTCGCCGAGCGCCGCATCTTCCGGTGGAAGCCGTCGGGTTCCGACAGCTGAACGCCCTCACAAGCCACTCCCCGGTCTTTTCCGCACCGCCCTCTCACAAGGACGTGAACCCTCATGCGCAAGTCCGCCAGATACACCACCCTGGCCGCCGCCGGCCTGCTCACCCTCTCCTCGCTCACCGCCTGTGCGAACGAGGCGGCCAGCACCACCTCCACCAGCAAGGGTGACGGCAAGGGCACGAAGGTCAAGATCATGGTCGGTGGCCTCGACAAGGTCATCTACCTGCCCGCGATGCTCACCCAGCGGCTCGGCTACTTCGACGCTGAGGGCCTCGACGTGGAGATGCTGAGCGAGCCCGCCGGTGTCCAGGCCGAGACCGCGCTCGTCTCCGGGCAGGTCCAGGGGGCCGTCGGCTTCTACGACCACACCCTCGACCTGCAGACCAAGGGCAAGTCGGTGGAGTCCGTGGTCCAGTTCTCGCACGCGCCCGGCGAGGTGGAGATCGTCTCCAGCAAGGCGGCGGGAGACATCAAGTCGCCCAAGGACTTCAAGGGCAAGAAGCTCGGGATCACCGGTCTCGGCTCGTCGACCGACTTCCTCACCAAGTACCTCGCCGTCAAGAACGGGGTGAACGTCAGCGAGTTCACGCCGGTCGCCGTCGGCGCGGGACCGACCTTCATCTCGGCGCTCCAGAAGGGCGCCATCGACGGCGGCATGACGACCGACCCGACCGTCGCCACCATCCTCGACAAGAAGGCGGGCAAGGTCCTCCTCGACATGCGGACGCCGGAGGGTTCCCAGGAGGCGCTCGGCGGCCCCTACCCGTCGTCAAGCCTGTACATGCAGACGGACTGGGTCAACAGTCACAAGGACACCGTCCAGAAGTTGGCCAATGCATTCGTCAAGACGCTCACGTGGATGTCCACCCACAGCGCGACGCAGATCGCCGACAAGATGCCCGCCGACTACTCACAGGGCAACAAGATCCTGTACGCGGCAGCCATCGAGAGCACACTGCCGATGTTCACCAAGGACGGCGTCATGCCCAAGGACGGCCCCGAGACCGTCGAGAAGGTCCTCAAGGCGTTCAACCCCAACATCAAGAACGCCAAGGTGGACCTGAGCAAGACGTTCACCACCGAGTTCGTGGAGAAGGCCGCGGGCTGAATCCGTATAGGGGAAAGGGCACGGCCCCTTCCCCCGCCCCCACCGGCCGTGCCCTCAGGCGCGGGTCGCCCACACGTAACGGTGTTCAGGGCGGCCCGCGTCGCCGTATTTCAGGGTGAGCCGGGCCCGCCCCGTGCGCTCCAGGAGCTTCAGATAGCGCTGGGCGGTCTGGCGGCTCACTCCCGTCCGGTCGGCGACCTCCTGGGCCGACAGCGGCCCCTCGGCGCTCATCAGGGACTGACGTACGAGTTCCGCGGTGGTGGGGGAGTGACCCTTGGGCAGTCCCGGCTCAGAAGAGGCCGACAGGGCACCGAAGATGCGGTCCACCTCGGCCTGCTCCGCCTCGCCGCCGCCGTCGAGCGTGCGGCGCAGCTCCGCGTACGCCTCCAGCTTGGCGCGCAGGCCCGCGAAGGCGAACGGCTTGACCAGGTACTGCAAGGCGCCGTGCCGCATCGCGGCCTGCACGGTCGACACGTCACGGGCCGCCGTCACCATGATCACGTCGCTCTGGTGGCCGCGCCGGCGCATCTCCTGGACGACCGCGAGACCCGTGTCGTCGGGCAGGTAATGGTCCATGAGGACCAGGTCGAGACGGGGCAGCGTCTCCAGCTGACGGAGTGCCTCGGCGGCGCTGTGCGCCTCGCCGGCCACGTGGAAGCCCGGCACCTTCTCGACGTAGGCGGCGTTGACCTGGGCGACCCTGGTGTCGTCGTCCACGACCAGGACCTCGATCATCGCGACTCCTCCTTGACGGTCGTGTCCGCGGCTGCCGTGAGGGCAGGCTCCGGCGCCGGCTCGGTCAGTGCTTCCGGCAGGACGACGGTGAACTCCGCCCCGCCACCGTCCGCTTCGCCCACCGTCGCGCTGCCGCCCTGCCGCTCCGCGAGCCTGCGCACCATGGACAGGCCGATGCCGCGCTTGCGGTGGGCGGGCGGTTCCTTCGTGGACCACCCGTCAGTGAAGATCAACTCGTGTTGTTCCGCCGGGATTCCGGGCCCGGTGTCGCGCACCCTGAGGACGGCGGTACGCCCTTCGGTGCGCAACTCGACCTCCACGCGCGCGTGGAGGGTGCCGGCGACCGCGTCGAGCGCGTTGTCCACCAGGTTCCCGACGATGGTGACGAGCCCCCTGGGGTCGATCAGCCGGTCCGGGAGCCGCGTCCGGTCCGAGACCCACAGGGCGACACCGCGCTCGGCCGCAACGGTCGCCTTGCCGACCAGCAGCGCGGCGATCAGCGGGTCCTGGATCTTCTCGGTGACCTGCTCGGCCGTGACCCGGTGGTCTCCGACCACCTCTCCGACGAACTCCACGGCATCGTCGTACATCTCCAGTTCGAGCAGCCCCAGGAGCGTGTGCATACGGTTGGCGTGCTCATGGTCCTGGGCGCGCAGGGCGTCGATCAGGCCGCGCGTCGAGTCGAGTTCCCGGCCGAGCTGCTCCAGTTCGGTGCGGTCGCGCAGGGTGGCCACGGCGCCGCCGTCGTCGGTGGGCATGCGGTTGGCGACCAGGACGCGCTGGCCGCGCACGGTGAGCAGGTCGGTGCCCGTCACCCGGCCGGCCAGGATGTCGGCCGTACGTCCCTGGCCGAGCGCCTCGTCGGGGGACCGGCCGACGGCGTCCGCGTCGATGCTCAGCAGCCGGTGTGCCTCGTCGTTCAGGAGGCGTATCCGACCGGCCCGGTCCAGGGCGACGACGCCCTCCCGGATGCCGTGCAGCATCGCCTCGCGCTCCGCGAGCAGCGCCGAGATGTCGGAGAAGGCCAGGTCGCGGGTCTGCCGCTGGACCCGCCGGGAGATCAGCCAGGCGGCCAGCGCACCGACGGCCAGTGCGCCGCCGGCGTAGGCGAGCAGTCCGGGGATCGCGCCGATGAGGTCGGCCCGCACGCTGTCGTACTTGATACCGACCGAGACCGCTCCGATGATCTTGCCGTGGCTGTCCCGCAGGGGCACTTTGCCGCGGGCCGAGCGGCCCAGGGTGCCGCTGTCGATCTCCATGACCTCTTTGCCGGCCAGGGCGTCGTGCGGGTCGGTGGAGACAATGTTGCCTATCTCCGACGCTGTTGGATGCGACCAGCGCACCTTGTGCAGGTCCAGCACCACGATGTATTCGGCGTGTGTGGCCCGCCGGATCCGCTCTGCTTCCTTCTGCACCGGGCCGTCCCTGGTCGGCGGGGTGTGCAGGAGCCCCTCGGCGATCTGCGGGTTCTGCGCAGTGGTCTCGGCTATGGCGAGCGCCTGGCGCATCGCCTCCTCGTCGAGCTGCTTGCTCAGCGGAGCCAGGAACAGTCCGGTCGCGAGCACCGCGACCCCCGCGGCGATCGCCACCTGCATCAGCAGCACCTGCGAGAACACCCGCTTGGGCAGACCGAGGCGCAGGCGGCGGGCTGGGGGAGTGGGGCTCATACCCACGACGGTACGTGGACGTGCCGAAGCTGCCGTAGGGGGTGTGGCATGCATCTCTTGATCAATGCTGCGCCAAACCGCCGAAGCATGGAGCGGGCCGGTCAACTCGCGAGCGCGGTCATGCTCAGCTCGTGCACCGCCAAGACCTCCATCCGCGCAGGTGAACCGAGAATCGACGTCCCACAGCTCTCCGGGCGGGGCGGCAGGGCCGCGCCCTGCGCCACCTCGACGCGCCACCGGCGTCCGTCCGCGTGAGCGACGGTCACCTGCCAGCGCGGCGCGGCCCCGTCCGTTCGTACGACGCTCAGGGCGTCCGCCGCGTACTCGCGCACGGCCGAGCGCACGGCCAGCTCGGCCGCCTGACCGGGCCGCTCCCAGGCGGAGCGCCCGCGGCAGCCCTCGACGACGATCTGTCCCTCCTGGACGCCATGCAGGACCTTCCTGACGGCGGGGGCCTCGGCGCGGCCGTACGCGTACCCGTGCGGAAGGACGAGCAGTGTGGGCGAGAAGCGATGGCCACCCAGATGGGTGACCTCCCAGACCCCCTCCACCTCGGTGGCGGCGAGCTCGGCCGCGAGCGGGCGACCGAGCAGCGCGCAGCAGCGGTCGCGCTTGCCGTTGGTGCAGACGAGGGCGAGCGGAGCACCGGCGTGCGGTCGGGCATCGAGCGCCGTGTCGAAGGTGTGGTGCGCGCCTTTGCCGAGCGCGGTGAAGTCGAGGTCGAGCAGGGCCCGCGGATCGCGGACCGTTGCCGAGTGCAGCCATGCGTTGCCGGGTGCCGTGTGGGCCGCGTACACCTGCCGCGCGGTGGGAGTGCCGCAGTCGGCGTGCCGTCCGGGGCGGCGGATCAGCGCGATGCGTACGCCCGTGCCCTCGGCGGCCGCCTCCAGGGCGCGGCCGAGGGCCGGATCGAGGTGGCTCGAAGTGAGCGCCTTGGCGCCCCAGGGACCCGGCTGCTCCAGCAGCAGCCAGGTCCTCGCGGTGGCCGCGGTTCCCGAAAGGGGCTCGTCGAGCTCCCGGGACACGATTGAGCACGTACTCACAGAGGTGAGCCTAACCTGACTTGGCTCCCCGCGACTTCCGGCCGCGTCCGTGTCCTGCGCCGACAGGGGTCGATCCTGCTACGGCAACGGCTGGGGCGGCTTCGGGCCGACGTAGTGGCCACTGGGCCGCATGCGCAGCGGGCGTTCCCCGTACTCCTCGAGCGCATGAGCGATCCAGCCCGCCGTACGCGCTACGGCGAAGATGGTCTCGCCCGCGGTGGAGGGCATGCCCGAGGACGCGGTGAACACGGCCAGGGCCAGGTCGACATTGGCGTGCAGCGGAGTGTGGCGGGCGGTGGTGGTCACGATGTCGCGGGCCGCGGCCAGGGCGGGGGCGGCGCGGGGGATCTCCTCCAGGAGGCCGAACAGGACACGCGCGCGTGGGTCCTCGCCGGGATAGAGCCGGTGACCGAGCCCCGGGATGCGGCGGCCCGCGCGCAGCTCTTCTGCGATGACGGGGGCCGCATTGCCCTCGTCGAGCACGTCGAGCAGCAGCCGGTGGGCGAGGCCGCTGGCCGCTCCGTGCAGGGGGCCTTCCAGCACGCCGAGCCCGGCGGAGACCGCCGCGTAGGCGTGGGCGCGGGCCGAGGCGGCGACGCGCACGGCGAGCGTCGAGGCGGCGAGGTCGTGGTCGACGAGCAGGGCGAGCGCGGTGTCCAGCACGCGCAGCGAGGCCTCGTCGGGGTCGACTCCGGTCAGCCGCGCCCACAGGCGGTGTGCCAGCGGGCCCTCGTCACGGTGGCCGCGCCGGGCCGGCGGCAGGGCCGCGACCAGGGTGGGGATGAGCGTGCGCGCGGTGCCGAGCACGGCGTCCTCGGAGAGGTCGAAGCGCAGCGGGTCCGCCACCGCGGCGGCGATCGCCGCAACCCGCAGCCGGTCGGTCGGTCCGGTGTGTTCGGGCAGTGTCTCGACGGCGCGGCGGGCCAGGGCGACGGGGGCCTCGGGTGCGGTGAACACCACGCCGGGGCGCAGCCGGCCGGTCCACAGCCACTCGGCGACCTCTTCGTAGGAGTGGCGCGTGGCCAGTTCGGTGGCGTCGACGCCGCGGAAGAAGTACCGGTCCGTCTCGATGAGTGTGATGCGGGTCCGCACGGAGAGGTCGCCGCCCGATGGTGAACTGCCGCTGCTCTCGCGTCTGTTGCGCCGGGCGAGCGCCTCCACCTCCTTGACGTCGAAAGTGCTGCCCCGGCCGCCGGGGACGCGGCGGCTGCCGAGCTGGCCGCGGCTCACGTACGCGTACACGGTCTCGGGCTTCACGCCCAGCAGTTCGGCGGCTTCCTTGGTGGTCAGCCGGCGGTCGGCGTGACCGGCGGAGGGGTCTTGATCGCGCATGGGGTCACCGTATCCGCATCACGACGCATGGATCCAAGGCATTGATTCAATCAATATTGACAGCGAACTAGTCAAGCATCGACAGTTGAATCAAGTCCAGGGAGGAATCATGTCCGTCAACAGGTCAGCCGCCACCGTCGACGTGCCGCGGGGGCTCGCCGGTGTCGTCGTCACCGACACCGAGATCGGGGACGTCCGGGGGCTCGAGGGCTTCTACCACTACCGCCAGTACTCGGCCGTCGAACTCGCGCAGACCCGCGGCTTCGAGGACGTCTGGCATCTCCTGGTCCACGGCGAACTGCCGGACGAGGCGCAACGCGCGGCGTTCACCGACGAAACGGCCGCCCTGCGGGGGCTTCCCGACGAGGTGCGGGCGGCCCTGCCCGCCATAGCGGCGGCGAGCGGGCGGTCGGGCCCGCTGGCCGGTATGCGCACCGCGCTGTCGCTGCTCGGTGCGGCGAAGGGCTTCCGACCGGTGTACGACATCGACGCGGCCGCCCGCCGTCAGGACACCCTCGTGGCGGCTGCGGCCGTGCCGACCCTGCTCACGGCGCTGCACCGGCTGGGTCGCGGTCTCGAACCGGTGGGGCCCCGGGGTGATCTCTCCTATGCGGCCAATTACCTCTACATGCTGACGGGTTCGGTGCCGGAGCCGAAGCGGGCCCGGGCGGTCGAGCAGTACTTGATCTCAACCATTGATCACGGCTTCAATGCGTCAACCTTCACGGCGCGGGTCATCGCGTCGACGGGAGCGGACGTCGCCGCCTGCCTGGTCGGAGCCGTGGGGGCGCTCTCCGGTCCGCTGCACGGTGGTGCGCCCAGCCGTGCGCTGGACACTCTGGACGCGATCGGCACCCCGGACCGCATCGACCCCTGGATCCGCGAACGCGTCCTCGTCGGCGACCGCATCATGGGCTTCGGCCACCCCGTGTACCGCACCGAGGACCCCCGTTCCCGGATGCTCCGCGAGGTGGCCCAGAGCTTCGGCGGCCCGCGCGTGGAGTTCGCCGTGGAGGTCGAGCGTCACGTCGAGAGCATCCTGGCGGAACTGAAGCCAGGCCGCGAACTCCACACGAACGTCGAGTTCTACGCGGGCGTGGTCATGGAACTGTGCGGCCTGCCCCGCGAGATGTTCACCCCCACGTTCGCAGCGGCGCGGGTGGTCGGCTGGAGCGCGAACATCCTCGAACAGGCGGAGGACTCGAAGATCATCCGGCCGGTGGCGCGGTATGTGGGGCCGGGAGCGCCGGTGGCGGTGCCCGGGGCGGCCTGAGACATACGTGCGGCCCGGTGCTTCTGGCGCCGGGCCTACGGTGAGGACAGAGCAGCGGCCGAGGTGTCGAACTGCTCGGAACGGCCCGTACCGCTCCTCGATGGGGTGCGGCGGGGCGAGGGACGGGAACGAGGCGAGGGTGGCTCGTCGCCCGAGGGGTCAGGCGTCAGGGATGTCCGTTTTGGCGCGAAGCAGGGTTTCCCTGCTCACGATCACGATCCGCTCATGGTCGGCGCGGGCCGCGTCGGAAGGGAGCAGATCGTCGAGCTCTGCGGTGGCCTCGGTTCCGATGACCGCGAAGTTGCCATCGCTCAGCTCAAAGATGTCCGGGCAGGTCTCGCCGGACATGCTGCCGCGCTCGCGGGGGGAGGCGCCGATCCGGCGCACGATTTTCAAGGGGGATCAGGTCCTCATGCGTCGGTTGTTACTCACTGTGACTCATGGGGACGGAGAATACCGCAGACGTTACCACTCGGATGGCCGCACGACTGAGCCAACTGGCCGCATGCAGTACCGTGTTGTCCCTTTGTTTGCACCGTCCTCAGTCGGCAGGAGGTTCACCCACCACCCACCATTCGTCCGTGTCGGCCTCATCCAGATCGCGAATGAGCGTGTCCACCATCATGCCGACACGTCCCTCTTCCGAGTCGTTCTGCAGGCTGGCCCGGTGCGGGCGGGTGGCCTCCCAGTACGCGCGGAAGACGGCATTGCGGACCAGTACCCGAAGGTGCCCCCGCAGCTCTTCCAGATCGGCGATGCCGATGCGGTAGCCGAAGACGGCATTGGCGTAGAGGGCGTTGGCGAAGAGGTACTGCCGTCGCTGCGCAGGTGAGTCGGTTTCGACGGTGCTCAGCACGGCGGCCAGTTCAGGATCGTCCATGGCCTTGTCGAGCAGGCGGAGTTGAAGGCGCTGATGGTCGACGAGCCGCGCTCGTCGGGCATCGAGTTCTTCGTTGCGTGAGCGCGGGTCTGCGTACCAATGCCGGTACGCGGCGACGACGGTGAGGGCTCCCACGGCGAAGGCGGCCCCTGCGGCTGCGGCGGCACCGAGCCCCCGCGTCCCAAAGTTCTGTGTGGCCATGTCAACCCCCGGGTCAGGCGGCCGTCCGCCGGTCGTCGGGGTGCGGGTCGACTGATGGGGACCGGCGAGCGGTGGGCGGCGCTTGCCGTCTCCCAGGGTGCCGAGCGGCTCTGATCGGCAGGGAGGCGGAGAGGAGGCGCATGGAGGGAAGCGAGGGTCGCCCGCTCCGGCGCCTTGCCCAACGTCTGCCCCGCAAGTGCTGCTAACAATCGTTCACTTCGCGGGGATTATTCCGGCTCGTATCCTGGTCCGGCATTCAATCCTCGTGTGTGCGCCGGGACCGCGATCCGGTGCACGCGTCGGTGTCAGAGAGGTCGCACGTTGAGTCAGCCGAGCCACAGCCTCCGGCAGATCCCGGTCGTCGTACTCGCCGGATTCCTGGGCTCCGGCAAGACCACCCTTCTCAATCACCTCCTCCACCGCAGCGGTGGCAGCCGTATCGGTGCCGTCGTCAATGACTTCGGTGCCATCGAGATCGACGCCATGGCCGTGGCCGGAGCGCTCGGTGATTCCACCGTCTCGCTCGGAAACGGCTGTCTGTGCTGTGCCGTGGACGTCAGCGAGCTCGACCTCTATCTCGAGCGGCTCGCCCGGCCCTCCGCCGGCATCGACGTCATCGTGATCGAGGCCAGCGGCCTCGCCGAGCCCCAGGAACTCGTGCGCATGGTGCTCGCGAGTGAGCAACCGGGGATCGTGTACGGCGGGCTCGTCGAGGTCGTCGACGCCGCCGAGTTCGACGACACGCGCGTGAAGCACCCCGAGATCGACCGGCACCTCGCCCTGGCCGACCTCGTCGTCGTCAACAAGCTCGACCGGGCACCGGACGCAGAGCGCGTCCTCGGGCTCGTCCGCTCCCTCATCGACCGTGCAGCCGTCGTCCCGGCCACCTACGGCCGCATCGATCCCGAGTTGCTCTTCGACTGCAGGCCCAGCGAGGAGCGCATCGGGCAGCTGTCCTTCGACGACCTGCACGAACCCGGCGAAGACGGTGAACATGAGGAATACGGCGAGCACGGACACGCCGATCATCTGCACGCGGCCTACGACAGCCTGTCCTTCAGCTCCGAAGTGCCCCTGAACCCACGCCGGTTGATGGAATTCCTCGACAGCAGGCCCGAAGGGCTGTACCGGATCAAGGGGTACGTCGACTTCGGAGCGTACGACGTCCACCACCGCTACGCCGTGCACGTGGTGGGGCGCTTCCTCCGGTTCTACCCGGAGCCCTGGGCGCCGGGCGACGCCCGCCTCACCCAGCTGGTCCTCATCGGCTCCGGCATCGACGCGCCCGCCCTCGGCAAGGAACTCGAGGCGTGCAACAGCGACGCCCCGCACACCGCCGACGAGCACGGTATGTGGGGCGTCCTGCGCTACGTACAGGATCCGGAAGAGGATCTCGTGGAGCCACCGGCCTAGACGGGGCCCGCCACCACCGCCACCGTCTTCGGCAGGGACACGCCCGAGCCGTCGCGGCGCGGGTCGATCTCGGGGAGGTCGGCCGGGGTGCCGTTCTTCTGGGCCGCCTTGGCCGGGACGGTACCCGCCCAGGCCAGGGAGAGGCAGTCCTCGCCCTTGAGGAACCGCTGGCAGCGCACCCCGCCGGTGGCGCGGCCCTTGCGCGGGTACTGGTCGAACGGGGTCAGCTTGGCCGTCGTCTGGACCGAGTCGTCGAGCGTGCCGCGCGAGCCCGCGACCGTGAACACGACCGCATCCGCCGCCGGGTCCACCGCAGTGAAGGAGATGACCTTCGCGCCCTCGGTGAGCTTGATGCCCGCCATACCGCCCGCCGGACGGCCCTGGGGCCGGACCTGCGAGGCCTGGTAGCGCAGCAGCTGCGCGTCGTCCGTGATGAAGACGAGGTCCTCCTCACCGGTGCGCAGCTCCACCGCGCCGACGATCCGGTCGCCGTCCTTGAGCGTGATGACCTCCAACTCCTCCTTGTTGGACGGGTAGTCGGGGACCACTCGCTTGACGACGCCCTGTTCGGTGCCGAGGGCGAGGCCGGGGGAGGACTCGTCCAGCGTGGTCAGGCAGACCACCGTCTCGTCGTCCTCCAGGGAGAGGAACTCCGACAGGGGCGCACCGCCGGAGAGGTTCGGCGCCGACGCCGTCTCCGGCAGCTGGGGAAGGTCGACGACGTTGATCCGCAGAAGGCGGCCGGAGGAGGTCACCGCGCCGATCTCGCCGCGTGCCGTCGCCGGGACCGCCGACACGATCACGTCGTGCTTGGTGCGCCGGGCGTCGGCGTCCTCCGGGAAGGGCTCGCCGTTCGACGTGCGGGCCAGCAGGCCCGTGGAGGAGAGCAGCACCCGGCAGGGGTCGTCCGCGACCTGCAGCGGTACGGCGGCCGCCGGGGCGCCCGAGGCCTCCAGCAGGACCGTACGCCGCTCGGTGCCGAACTTCTTGGCCACCGCGGCCAGTTCGGAGGAGACCAGCTTGCGCAGCTCCGCGTCCGACTCCAGGATCCGGGTCAGCTCCGCGATCTCCGCGTTCAGCTTCTCCTTCTCCGACTCCAGCTCGATGCGGTCGTACTTGGTGAGACGGCGCAGCGGTGTGTCGAGGATGTACTGGGTCTGGATCTCCGAGAGCGAGAAGCGCTCCATCAGGCGTTCCTTCGCCTGCGCGCTGTTCTCGCTGGAGCGGATCAGCCGGATGACCTCGTCGATGTCGACGAGGGCCGTCAGCAGGCCCTCCACCAGGTGCAGCCGGTCGCGGCGCTTGGTGCGGCGGAACTCGCTGCGGCGGCGCACGACCTCGAAGCGGTGGTCGAGGTAGACCTCCAGGAGCTCCTTGAGGCCCAGGGTGAGCGGCTGGCCGTCCACCAGTGCGACGTTGTTGATGCCGAAGGACTCCTCCATCGGCGTCAGCTTGTACAGCTGCTCCAGGACGGCCTCCGGCACGAAGCCGTTCTTGATCTCGATGACCAGGCGCAGGCCGTGCGCGCGGTCGGTGAGGTCCTTGACGTCGGCGATGCCCTGGATCTTCTTGGAGCCGACCAGGTCCTTGATCTTGGCGATCACCTTCTCCGGGCCGACCGTGAAGGGCAGTTCGGTGATGACCAGGCCCTTGCGGCGGGCGGTGACGGTCTCGATCTCGACCGTGGCACGGATCTTGAAGGTGCCGCGGCCCGTCTCGTACGCGTCCCGGATGCCGGCGAGGCCCACGATGCGGCCACCGGTGGGCAGGTCCGGCCCGGGAACGTGCTTCATCAGGGTGTCGAGGTCCGCGGCCGGGTAGCGGATCAGGTGCCGGGCGGCCGCGATGACCTCGGCGAGGTTGTGCGGCGGCATGTTCGTCGCCATGCCGACCGCGATGCCCGACGAGCCGTTCACCAGCAGGTTCGGGAAGGCCGCGGGCAGGGCGACCGGCTCCTGCTCCTGGCCGTCGTAGTTGGGCGCGAAGTCGACCGTGTCCTCGTCGATCGACTCCGTCATCAGGCTCGTCGCCTGCGCTTGGCGGCACTCGGTGTACCGCATGGCGGCCGGCGGGTCGTCGTTGCCCAGCGAGCCGAAGTTGCCGTGGCCGTCGACGAGCGGCACGCGCATGGAGAAGGGCTGGGCCATGCGTACCAGGGCGTCGTAGATCGACGCGTCGCCGTGCGGGTGCAGCTTGCCCATGACCTCGCCGACCACGCGCGCGCACTTCACATAGCCGCGGTCGGGGCGCAGCCCCATCTCGTTCATCTGGTAGACGATGCGGCGGTGGACCGGCTTGAGGCCGTCGCGGGCGTCGGGCAGGGCTCGGGAGTAGATGACCGAGTACGCGTACTCGAGGAAGGAGCCCTGCATCTCGTCGACGACGTCGATGTCGAGGATGCGCTCCTCGAACGAGTCGTCGGGCGGCGGGGTCTTCGTGCTGCGGCGGGCCATCGCTGCCGGCTCCTCTTTTCTGGCTGCTCGCGCTGAAGCGTGAACGGGTTCTGACGCGACCATTGTGGACCGCGGCACTGACAACGCGGACGAGGACCTGGCGTCGAAGTAGGTTCCCGGCGTGGCGGAAGGCTACGCGATCCGCTGTGGGCGTACGTCGGCCGGGAACTTCGCCGACGATCTGCACGCTTGCATACAGTGGCAGGACCGGCAGGAAAACCGCGGTTCGAACCACCGCATCCGCGAGGCGAAGGGACGTACATGCCCATGGGTCACACGGCCACAGACCAGGCAGGCACCGGGGGCCTGACAGCGACCGAGCACCGCCTGGCCAACGGCCTGCGCGTGGTGCTCTCGGAGGATCACCTGACCCCGGTCGCGGCGGTGTGCCTCTGGTACGACGTCGGCTCGCGCCACGAAGTCAAGGGACGTACCGGCCTGGCTCACCTTTTCGAGCACCTGATGTTCCAGGGCTCCGGACAGGTCAAGGGCAACGGGCACTTCGAGCTGGTGCAGGGCGCCGGCGGCTCGCTGAACGGCACCACCAGCTTCGAGCGCACCAACTACTTCGAGACCATGCCCGCCCACCAGTTGGAGCTCGCCCTCTGGCTGGAGGCCGACCGGATGGGCTCCCTGCTCGCCGCCCTCGACGACGAGTCCATGGAGAACCAGCGGGACGTCGTCAAGAACGAGCGCAGGCAGCGCTACGACAACGTGCCGTACGGCACGGCGTTCGAGAGGCTGACCGCCCTCGCCTACCCGGAGGGCCACCCCTACCACCACACGCCGATCGGCTCGATGGCCGACCTGGACGCGGCGACCCTGGAGGACGCGCGCGCGTTCTTCCGCACGTACTACGCGCCGGGCAACGCCGTCCTCTCGGTCGTCGGGGACATCGACCCGGAGCAGACGCTCGCCTGGATCGAGAAGTACTTCGGGTCCATCGCCTCGCACGACGGGAAGCCGGAGCCCCGCGACGGCTCGCTGCCCGAGATCATCGGTGAGCAGCTGCGCGAGGTCATCGAGGAGGAGGTCCCGGCGCGCGCCCTGATGGCGGCCTACCGGCTGCCGCAGGACGGCACGCGCGAGGCGGACGCCGCCGACCTGGCGCTCACCGTCCTCGGCGGCGGCGAGTCCTCCCGCCTGTACAACCGGCTGGTACGGCGCGACCGTACGGCCGTCGCGGCCGGATTCGGCCTGCTGCGGCTGGCCGGAGCGCCCTCCCTCGGCTGGCTGGACGTGAAGACCTCCGGGGACGTCGAGGTGCCGGTCATCGAGGCCGCCATCGACGAGGAGCTCGCCCGGTTCGCCGCGGAGGGCCCCACGGCCGAGGAAATGGAGCGCGCCCAGGCCCAGTTGGAGCGCGAGTGGCTGGACCGGCTCGGCACGGTCGCGGGCCGCGCCGACGAACTGTGCCGCTTCGCCGTCCTCTTCGGCGACCCGCAGCTCGCCCTCACCGCCGTCCAGCGCGTCCTGGAGGTGACGGCCGAGGAGGTCCAGGAGGTCGCCAAGGCCCGCCTGCGCCCCGACAACCGCGCGGTGCTCGTCTACGAGCCGCTCTCGCCCGAGTCCGCGGAGCACACCCAGGACGAGGACTTCCCTGAAGACCCCGAGTCCGAAGCCACGGTGGAAGCCACCGACCAGAACGAGGAGGCGGCCAAGTGACCGAGCTCGCCACGATGCAGTTCCACCCGCAGCCCCGGGCGGGCGAGGCCAAGCCGTGGGCCTTCCCGTCCCCCGAGCGCGGCGCGCTCGACAACGGCCTGACCGTTCTGCGCTGCCACCGCCCCGGCCAGCAGGTCGTCGCCGTCGAGGTGCTCCTTGACGCACCTCTGGAGGCCGAGCCGGCCGGTTTCGAAGGCGTCGCCACGATCATGGCGCGGGCCTTCTCGGAGGGCACCGACAAGCACTCCGCCGAGGAGTTCGCCGCCGAGCTGGAGCGCTGCGGCGCCACCCTCGACTCGCACGCCGACCACCCGGGCGTACGTCTGAGCCTGGAGGTCCCGGCCTCCCGTCTCGCCAAGGCACTCGGTCTGCTCGCCGACGCCCTCAGGGCGCCCGCGTTCGCCGACAGCGAGGTCGAGCGGCTGGTCCGCAACCGCCTGGACGAGATCCCGCACGAGCTGGCCAACCCCTCGCGCCGTGCCGCCAAGGAGCTCTCCAAGGAGCTGTTCCCGGCGACCTCGCGCATGTCGCGCCCGCGCCAGGGCACCGAGGAGACGGTCGAGAAGATCGATGCGGCGGCCGTACGCGCCTTCTACGACCGCCATGTCCGGCCCGCCACGGCCACCGCCGTCATCGTCGGCGACCTCACCGGCATCGACCTGGACGCGCTGCTCGGCGACACCCTGGGCGCCTGGACCGGCTCCAAGGCCGAACCCCGCGCCGTGCCGCCGGTGACCGCCGACGACACCGGGCGGGTGATCATCGTCGACCGTCCCGGTGCCGTCCAGACGCAGCTGCTCATCGGCCGCGTCGGCGCCGACCGGCACGACCGCGTGTGGCCCGCCCAGGTGCTCGGCACGTACTGCCTCGGCGGCACCCTCACCTCGCGCCTGGACCGCGTCCTGCGCGAGGAGAAGGGCTACACCTACGGTGTGCGCGCGTTCGGCCAGGTCCTCAGGTCCGCCCCGGACGGCTCCGGTGCCGCGATGCTCGCCATCAGCGGCTCCGTCGACACGCCGAACACCGGCCCGGCGCTCGACGACCTCTGGAAGGTGCTCCGGACCCTCGCCGAGGGCGGCCTCACCGACGCCGAGCGCGATGTCGCCGTACAGAACCTCGTCGGTGTGGCGCCGCTGAAGTACGAGACCGCGGCTGCCGTCGCGAGCACGCTGGCCGACCAGGTCGAGCAGCACCTGCCCGACGACTACCAGGCCACGCTGTACCAGCAGCTCGCCGCGACCGGCACCGTGGAGGCCACCGCGGCGGTCGTGAGCGCCTTCCCGGTGGACCGCCTGGTGACGGTTCTCGTCGGTGACGCGGCGCAGATCAAGGAGCCCGTCGCGGCGCTCGGGATCGGTGAAGTCACCGTGGTGTCGGCCGAGTAGCGGCACGCGCGCGTGGGAGGGCCCTGGTGAGGGATGCGTCACCAGGGCCCTCTTATGTCCGAATTGGCAGAGAATCGAAGGAGAGTTGCCTGTCTGCCCTGTGGGATGCGCTACAAACGCCGTGATCCGTTTGGGGATTGAAAGCGGCCCCGCTTAGCGTCTTCCGGGCTGTCCGTCAGGCACCGCGCCGCATCCGCGGCACCGGACAGCCATCGCCGAGTCCCCGTACGGCGCGAGCCAGGGGAGCCGGGGACCCGCCCTCCTGTCGCCGCCTTCGCGGCTGGAGGGGCCCAAGTCCCTGGGGTGAATCGGACGCCCGCGCGTGCAGCGAGGGGGTCCGTAGGAGACCTTCCTGCTCCGAACCCGTCAGCTAACCCGGTAGGCGAGAGGGAAGGAAAGGACCAGCCACCACATGGCGTTCACGCGCGCCACCGGGAAGCACCGTCGTCCCGCACGGATGCACCGCACCACCACCCGTGCCGCCGGGGTCGCGGCCCTCGCCGCCACCGGCGTCATCGGCAGCCTCGCAGCCCCCGCGCTCGCCGCCGACAACGCCGTCGAGCAGACCGGCCTCACCCCCGTCATCACCATCGGCAACACCATCGCCGACAAGATCGACGCCCAGGCCGACGCCCAGAAGCAGGCCGCTGAGGAGGCCGCGCTCAAGAAGGCGGCCCTGGAGGCGGCACGCGAGAAGGCCGCCGCCCAGGCCAAGCAGGAGCGCGAGGCCAAGGAGCGCGCCGCCCGCGAGGCCGAGCGCAAGCGCCTCAACACGTTCGTGGCGCCGATATCGAACTCGTACGTCTCCACCGGCTACCGGGCCAGCAGTTCCCTGTGGTCCTCCGGCAGCCACACCGGCATCGACTTCCACGCCGCGAGCGGCACGGCCGTCCACGCGGTCGGCGCCGGCACCGTCGTGCAGACCGGCTGGGGCGGCGCCTACGGCAACCAGATCGTGATCAAGATGAACGACGGCACGTACACCCAGTACGGCCATCTGTCGTCCATCGGCGTCTCGGTGGGCCAGACGGTCACCCCGGGCCAGCAGATAGGCCTCTCCGGCGCGACCGGTAACACCACCGGACCGCACCTGCACTTCGAGGCCCGCACGACGCCCGAGTACGGCTCGGACATCGACCCCGTCGCCTACCTGCGCTCGCATGGCGTGAACGTCTGACGACGGATCGCAGGATCTGCTGAAGCCCCGGCTCCCGAGCCGGGGCTTTCGGTGTTTCTGCCGCCCCGCTGTCCAAAAAATATCCATGGATTCCAACCCGCCGTCGGAAATTCCGGCTCCGTGCAATAGAGTCACCGATACACGTCAATCATCGACGTTTCACGGGGATTAAGTCGGAGGTCGGTCATGCGTATTCCGGCGCACTCGGTGTGCACGGCGATCCGGGACGACATCGTCGCCGGTGTCTACGAGCGCGGCAGCCGCCTCACCGAGGAACTCCTCGCGCGCCGCTACGGCGTCTCGCGCGTCCCCGTGCGCGAGGCCCTGCGCACCCTGGAGGCCGAGGGCTTCGTCGTGACCCGGCGGCACGCGGGCGCGTGCGTCGCGGAACCCACCGAGCAGGAGGCCGCCGACCTGCTGGAGATGCGCATGCTGCTGGAACCGCTCGGCGCCTCCCGGGCCGCCCAGCGGCGCACCGACGCCCATCTCAAGGTGCTGCGCGGCCTGGTCAGACTGGGCCAGGAGCGGGCCAGGAGGGGCAGCAGCGAGGATCTGCGCTCCCTGGGTGGCTGGTTCCACGAGACGCTCGCCCAGGCCTCCGGCAGCCCCGCGTTGACCTCGATGCTGACCCAGCTGCGCCACAAGATCGCCTGGATGTACGCGGTGGAGGCGCCGGCCAACCCCGTGGAGTCCTGGGCGGAGCACGGCGCGATCGTCGACGCCGTGGCCCGCGGCGACAGCGAGCGCGCGCGGGTGGTGACGACGCTGCACACCGAGCGTTCGAGCGCGGTGCACCGGCTGCGGTTCGGCGGCCCGGAGCGGGCGAACGGTGTGAGGAACTCGCAACATGCCGTAAACATGTCGGGCCTGCGGCATTAACACGCGCGCCGTATACAAAGAGGGAACAATTCGCGGGGGCATTATTTCTGCTGCCCGCGATCGATAATTCCACCGCCCCTGCGCGGAAAAAGCAAAGGGCCCGCCCGGCAATTCGGACGAGCCCTTCTGTGGTGCCGTGATCAGACGGTCTCGGGAAGCTCCTCGAGCCCCTCGGAGACCAGCTTCGCCAGCCGGTCGAGGGCGACGTCCGCACCCTCGGCCTCGGAGGCGAGGACGATCTCCTCGCCGCCCTGGGCGCCCAGGCCGAGAACGGCCAGCATGGAGGCCGCGTTGACGGGGTTTCCGTCGGCCTTGGCGATCGTCACCGGGATACCTGCGGCCGTGGCGGCCCGGACGAAGATGGAAGCGGGGCGGGCGTGGAGGCCCTCGGCCCAGCCGACGTTGACGCGGCGCTCAGCCATGTGATGCTGCCCTTCAGAGTCTCAGGGTTGTCTAGACCAGTTTCCCACACGTGAAACGTCTCCGGAGCGGTTCTGTGTCCCGTCCGGGGTGGGCGGTCGGGCCGCGGCCTCGGCCCGACTTCCGTCCTTGTTCTCTTCTCGACGGACTGCCGTGTTCTCCACAGACTGCCTCGCGCCGTTGTCAGACGCGAGCCGTACTCTGGGGCCCATGCAGACCTCGCCGGACCGGCACGAGTACCCCGCCCACTGGGAGGCCGACGTGGTGCTGCGCGACGGCGGCACCGCGCGCATCCGCCCCATCACCGTTGATGACGCCGAGCGCCTAGTCAGCTTCTACGAGCAGGTTTCGGACGAGTCGAAGTACTACCGCTTCTTCGCGCCCTACCCTCGTCTGTCCGCCAAGGACGTCCACCGCTTCACGCACCACGACTTTGTGGACCGGGTGGGACTCGCGGCCACGGTCGGCGGCGAGTTCATCGCCACCGTACGCTATGACCGCATCGGTGCCGACGGCATGCCCGCCTCGGCCCCGGCCGACGAGGCCGAGGTCGCCTTCCTCGTGCAGGACGCCCACCAGGGGCGCGGTGTCGCCTCCGCCCTCCTCGAACACATCGGCGCGGTCGCCCGGGAGCGTGGCATCCGCCGCTTCGCAGCCGAGGTGCTGCCCGCCAACACCAAGATGATCAAGGTGTTCACGGACGCCGGGTACACCCAGAAGCGCAGCTTCGAGGACGGCGTCGTACGCCTGGAGTTCGACCTCGAACCCACCGACCGCTCCCTCGCCGTCCAGCGTGCGCGTGAGCAGCGTGCCGAGGCGCGGTCCGTACGACGGCTGCTCATGCCCGGCTCGGTCGCCGTCGTCGGTGCGGGCCGCACCCCCTCAGGCGTGGGCCGCAGCATCCTCGACAACATCCGGGACGCAGGCTTCACCGGGTCGCTGTACGCCGTGAACAAGGCGCTCCCCGAAGACGTCAAGGAACTCGCCGGCGTCCCCGCCCACCGCTCCGTCCGGGACATCGACGCCCCCGTCGATCTCGCGGTCGTCGCCGTGCCCGCCGAGCATGTCCTTGAGGCGGTCACCGAGTGCGGAGAGCACGGCGTGCAGGGACTCGTCGTCGTCTCCGCCGGGTACGCCGAGAGCGGGCCCGAGGGGCGCGAGCGCCAGCGCGAACTCGTACGGCACGCGCGCACGTACGGCATGCGGATCATCGGGCCGAACGCCTTCGGGATCATCAACACGTCCTCCGAGGTACGACTCAACGCCTCACTCGCCCCCGAGATGCCCCGCCCCGGCCGGATCGGTCTGTTCGCCCAGTCCGGCGCCATCGGCATCGCGCTGCTGTCCAGGCTGCAGCGCCGCGGCGGCGGCGTCACCGGAGTCACGGGCGTGTCCACCTTCGTGTCGTCCGGCAACCGCGCGGACGTGTCCGGCAACGACCTCATCCAGTACTGGTACGACGACCCCGACACCGATGTCGTCCTCATGTACCTGGAGTCCATCGGCAACCCGCGCAAGTTCACCCGCCTCGCCCGGCGCACGGCCGCCGCGAAGCCGCTGGTCGTGGTCCAGGGCGCCGGATCCGCCCCGCAGGGCCATGCCGTACGGGCCACCCGGTTGCCGCACGCCACGGTGTCCGCGCTGCTCAGGCAGGCCGGCCTGATCCGCGTGGACACGATCACCGAGCTGGTCGACGCGGGCCTGCTGCTCGCACGGCAGCCCCTGCCGGCCGGCCCACGGGTGGCGATCCTCGGGAACTCCGAGTCCCTCGGGCTGCTCACGTACGACGCCTGCCTCTCCGAGGGGCTCAGGCCCCTCAGGCCACTGGACCTGACCACCGGCGCCTCGGCGGAGGACTTCCACCAGGCGCTGCTGCGGGCCCTCGGGGACGACTCGTGCGATGCGGTGGTGGTGACCGCGATCCCGGCGATCGGCGAGGGGTCGCCGGGGGATGCCGAGCTGGCGGAGGCGCTGCGATCGGCCGCGGAGTCCGTGCCGGGCAAGCCCGTACTGGTGGTGCACGTGGAACTCGGCGGCCTCGCTGCGGCCCTGTCGGCCGCGACCAGCACCGCACCGCAGCCGGACACCACGGCGACCGCCACCCGCCGGCTGCGCCCCTCACAGCAACTGCCCCCTCCGGCACGCACACAGGAGCCCGCGGCCCCCGCCACCTGCTCCCGCCTCATCCCCGCCTACCCCGCCGCCGAGCGCGCCGTCCGTGCCCTCGGCGAAGCCGTGAAGTACGCGCAATGGCGCCGCGACAGCGCCGACCCCGGCAAGGTGCCCGAGTACGAGGACATCGACGAGAAGGGCGCCGCCCGGCTCATCGACCGGATGCTCGCGCGCGGGCAGGGGCTCACGCTCGGCACCGAGGACACCTGCGAGCTGCTCGGGCAGTACGGCATCCCCGTGCGCAGGGCGGTGCCCGCCTTCACCCCGGACGACGCGGTCCGGGCCGCCGAGACCCTCGGCTACCCCGTCGCCCTCAAGGCCACCGCCCCGCACCTGCGCCACCGCGCCGACCTGGGCGGCGTACGCCTGGATCTCGCGGACGAGGAGCAACTGCGGCGCGCGTACGCCGAGTTGACCGAGCTGTTCGGGAAGCCGGAGGAGCTCAGGCCGGTGGTGCAGGGGATGGCACCGCGCGGCGTGGACACGGTGGTACGGGCCGTCATCGACCCGGCGGCCGGGGCCGTCCTGTCCTTCGGGCTCGCCGGAGCCGCCTCCCAGCTGCTCGGCGACATGGCGCACCGGCTGGTCCCGGTCACCGACCGGGAGGCCACCTCCCTGGTCCGGTCGATCCGGACGGCGCCGCTCCTGTTCGGCTGGCGCGGCTCCACCCCGGTCGACACCCCCGCACTGGAAGAGCTGCTGCTGAGGGTCTCCAGACTGGTCGACGACCACCCCGAGGTCGTCGCGGTGACCCTGGAACCGGTCGTCGTCGCACCCCGAGGTCTGACCGTCCTCGGCGCCTCCGTCCGCCTCGCGCCGCCACCGGCCCGTGACGACCTCGGGCCACGCACCCTTCCCGTCTACTGAGACGTGCGCCAAGACGACGCTGACCGGTGCCTCGCAGTCAGTGCACCCCCGTAGGATGGACGTCATGGCCAAGACCAGTACGACGACCCAGGGGCTGCGCGCGGCGATCGAGCGCAGCGGCTACTACCCGGCCCTCGTGGCCGAGGCGGTGGAGGCCGCCGTGGGCGGCGAGCCCATCCGGTCGTACCTGGTCCACCAGGAGACCACCTTCGACGCGAACGAGGTGCGGCGGCACGTCACGGTGCTCGTCCTCACCGGCAACCGCTTCATCGTCAGCCACACCGACGAGCAGGCCGCGGACACCACCTCCCCGACGCCGTACGCCACGACCTCGACGGAGTCCGTGAAGCTCGGCCGGATCTCCTCGGTCGTGGTCAGCCGCGTGGTCGCCAACCCGGAGCAGTACCAGCCGGGCACCCTGCCCCGCGAGGTCGTCCTCACCATCGGCTGGGGCGCCGTCTCGCGCATCGACCTCGAGCCGGCCGCCTGCGGCGACCCCAACTGCGACGCCGACCACGGATACACCGGCAACTCGACGGCGGACGACCTCAGCCTGCGCGTCAGCGAGGCCGGTGACGGACCGGAGACCGTCCGCCAGGCGCTCGCTTTCGCCCAGTCGCTCTCCGAGGCCACCGCGGACACCACCCGCTGATGTCGCAGTCCGCTCCCTGGGACACCCACCCGGAACCCCTCGCCGTCGACTCCGCGCCACAGCCCGAGTACGGCAGCGGCTCCCTCGCCGACCTGCTGCCCACACTGGCCGCAGGCATGGGCGTGCCGGACATGACCGCCGCGATCATCGAGCTGACCCCCGCCGACCGCAACTGCGTGTTCCTGATCGACGGGCTCGGCTGGGAGCAGCTGAAGGCGCACTCGGACGAAGCGCCCTTCCTGACCTCGCTCCTCGGTACCTCGCGCGGCGGCACCGGCCGCCCCCTGACCGCGGGCTACCCGGCGACCACCGCGACCTCCCTCGCCTCCGTCGGCACCGGTCTGCCGCCCGGCGCGCACGGCCTGCCCGGCTACACCGTGCGCAACCCGGAGACCGGCGAGCTGATGAACCAGCTGCGCTGGCGGCCGTGGACGTCGCCGCGCGCCTGGCAGCCGTACCCCACCGTCTTCCAGCTGGCCGAACAGGCCGGGGTGCACGCGGCCCAGGTGACCTCGCCGACCTTCCAGAACACCCCGCTGACCCAGGTCGCCCTCAGCGGCGGAACATTCCACGGCCGGCTGTCCGGCGAGGACCGCATGGACCTCGCAGCCGCGCAACTGGCCGTCGGCGACCGCTCCTTGGTCTACACGTACTACGCCGAACTGGACGGCGCCGGCCACCGCTACGGCGTCGAGTCCGACACCTGGCGCGGCCAGCTCATGCACGTCGACCGTCTCGTCCAGCGCCTCGCCGAGCAACTCCCGCCTCGTACCGCGCTGTACGTCACCGCCGACCACGGCATGGTCGACATCCCCTTCGACGAAGAGCACCGCATCGACTTCGACGAGGACTGGGAACTGCGCGCCGGTGTCGCCCTGCTGGGCGGCGAGGGCCGCGCCCGGCACGTGTACGCGGTGCCCGGCGCCGAGAACGACGTCCTCACCTGCTGGCGCGAGGTGCTCGGCGAGCAGTTCTGGGTGGCCTCGCGGGACGAGGCGATCACGGCGGGCTGGTTCGGACCGCACATCGACGAGCGCGTGTACGCCCGCATCGGCGACGTGGTCGCGGCCGCCCGCGACGACGTCCTGATCATCGCCTCCGAGCGGGAGCCCAAGGAGTCGGCGATGGTCGGCAACCACGGCTCGATGACCCCTGCCGAACAACTGGTCCCCCTGCTCGAAGTACGCTCCTGAGGCCCACCCCTCCGTTCCCCTTCACCGAAAGGTGCTCAACTCCCCATGCCCGAGCTGGTGTTCTTCTCCGGAACCATGGACTGCGGGAAGTCGACTTTGGCGCTACAAATCGAACATAATCGATCGGCGCGTGGTCTGCAGGGGCTGATCTTCACGCGTGACGACCGTGCGGGCGAGGGCAAGCTGTCGTCGCGTCTTGGGCTGGTGACCGACGCGGTTGAGGCCGGGCCGGGGCTGGATCTGTACGGATATGTGGTGGAGCAGCTGTCTCGGGGCGGCCGGGTCGACTATGTGATCGTGGACGAGGCCCAGTTCCTGCTGTCCGGACAGATCGACCAACTGGCCCGGATCGTGGACGACTTGGAGCTGGACGTCTTCGCGTTCGGCATCACCACCGACTTTCGGACGAGACTCTTCCCTGGTTCCCAGCGTCTGATCGAACTTGCCGATCGCCTGGAGACTTTGCAGGTCGAGGCGATGTGCTGGTGCGGTGCCCGGGCCACGCACAATGCGCGCACCGTGGGTGGAGAGATGGTCGTCGAGGGGGAGCAGGTCGTCGTGGGCGACGTGGCTCAGTCGGTGGCGGAGGTCGGGTACGAGGTGCTGTGCCGACGTCATCACCGTCGGCGGATGACGAGCACCGCGGCGCGGGCAGCGGCGTTGTCGCCGGACGTGTTGCCGGTCACTGCCACTTGACCTCTGGACGAGGAGAGGCGCGTCGACTTGATTGCCGGCCGCGCTGGCCATGGGGAGTGAGTGTGGCCTTGCTCGCAGGTTCGCGTCCTGGGCGGGGCGCGTGGCCGAAGGATGGCGGGCTGAGCTGGGGTTATGGCAGGGCGGCTTGTCGTTGAGGGGGGCTTTTGCCCTACGGCGCGGGGGACGGCGGGGCGCCGAGGCGGCCCGTGTACTGGGTGCCCGAAGACCCCGCCATCAGCGGTTTCGCCGGGTTCACGGTCTTCGCGTCTGTGCGGCGTCGGGTAAGGGTTCAGAGTGGTTCCCTCGCCGGGCAGACCCAGGGCAGCCGGGAGACCAGCCAACCGCCGCCCAGAAGCGCTCCGTCAGCCGTGAGCAGGGTTCCCGAGTGGGCCCGTACCGCGGTCGTCAGCGCCGTTCCGCGCAGGCCGGGGGCCTCGGTCAGGGTCTGGGCGAGCGCTGTGAGGGCGGTTTTGGCGCGGCGTACCGCGCAGATCTGCGGATGGACGGCCCACACCTCACGGTCCCGTGCCGCCCGGCACAGTTCGGCGAAGGAGACCAGCCCGCACTCCACCGGCGTGAGGACGGGGCCGGTGCCCGTCGCGAGGCGCGCGAACCGGTCCTGGGGTGCCAGCACCGCCAGCGCGCCCCCGGGGCCCAGCGCGAGACCGGCCGCCGCCGCTTCCTCGGCGACTCCCAGCGCCAGTGTCGTCCAGTCGGGTTCCTCGTACGGGGCAACCGCGAGCGCCACCGCGCCCAGCGCCATCGCGCCCTCGACGATCGTGCGGGCCAGCGCGTCCCTGTCCGGCGCCCAGCTCAGTGCGGGCGCCCCGGCTCGTACGAAGGGCAGCAGGCACGGCAGGCCGGCGGCCTGGTACACCGCCAGCGCCTGCCTGGCGGCCTCCGTGTCGGTGTGGCCGACGACCGCCGCGTACCCGGCGCCGACGACGGTATGGGCGACATGTGACGTCTCGTCGTGCACGTGCCACTCGGCAGCATCCGGGTGGAGGGCCCTGACCCGCTCCAGCCGGCCGAGAAGGGCCGCGCCCCACGCCGTGCGCGGGCCGGTCAACGGCGCGACGACGGCAACGCTGGGTCGGGTCACCGGGATCAGCCCCAGATGAGCGAGTCGCTGCTCGCGGCGACGACCTGAAGGTCGGTGTCGGCCGTCGCGGTGCCTGTCGCGCCGCCGAGGACGAATACCGCGGCGAGCGTCGCGAACAGGCCGCGGAACAGGTGAGAAGCAGACATGGGTGTCCCCCTGGTGATTCGTCGTGCGGTGGGTGATGAGTGAGTGCTCAGCGGGTGATCGCTGTGTGATCAGCATGTCCGGCACGGTCATCCGCGGCCATGCCCAAGGGAGTTCCGGGAGCGGCCATGGCCAGGGGCGGACGTCGACCAGGACGTCGACCTGTCCGAACTCCGGACCGTGACTGTGCTGCTGCGCGGCGCGTTCCTAAGATCCCCCACAGGGCACCGCCGGGACGACGGGGGCGCGGTGCCGGTGGATCATTTGGGGGACGATTTCAGGTGGACGCACGCGCAAGGGCCCAGGAGCTCTACCGCCTCGCTCTCGACAACGCCGCCTGGCGCTCGGAGACGCTCACCGAGGACCGTGGCTGGAGCGGGACGGAACTCGCCGAGGCACTCCAACAGCTCCGCCGGCTCGGCCTGTTCGTACCGTCGTCGGACAACCGCAACGGCTGGACGGCTCTCGCTCCCGACACCGCGCTGCGCAATCTGCTCCTCGACGAGGAGCAGCACACGAGCGCCCTGCTGACCGCCGTAGGGCAGACCCGCTCCGCGCTTGCCCAGGTCGTCGCGGACTTTCAGCCGGTGCACGCCCGCCAGCTGTCCTCCGTACAGATGGAGGTGGTGACCGGCACGGCCAATGTGTCGGCCGTCCTGGAGGACGCCTCGCAACGGGTGGAGGAGGAGGTGCTCTCGATGCACCCGGGGCGTGCGCTGCCCGCCGCGATGGTCGAGGCGGGTCTGGAGCGCGACCGGCTCGTGCTCGCCCGCGGTGTACGCATCCGTACGATCCATCTGGGCTCGGCCGCCGCCATTCCGCACATGACGGCCTATCTGCGCCGGTTGAACGGCGCCGACGCCCAGGTCCGCACCGCGCACACCCTGCCACTGCGGCTGATCGTGGTCGACCACTCGCTGGCGATCGTGCCGGCGTCCCAGACCACGGACGGGGAGATCGCCGCCGTCGTGCTGCGCGGCGAGACCCTGGTCCGTGTGTTCCAGGGGATCTTCGAGCACTGCTGGGCCAGCGCCGCTGTGCTGACCGAGTCCGCGACCGACAGCCCCGAGGGCGACTGGCACCCGACCGGCCGCCACCGTGAGTTGGTGCGGATGCTCGCGGGCGGACTCACCGACGAGGCGATGGCGCGCAAGCTCGGGGTCTCCGAGCGTACGGTCCGCCGGCTCGTCTCCGAGCTGACCGAACGGCTAGGCGCGGCCAGCCGTTTCCAGGCCGGTGTCTGCGCCGTCCGGCTCGGCTGGCTCGACGACTGACGCCTGCCGGGGTGCGGCCGCCCCGCGCCCCCACCCCGTGCCCGCGAGCACGAGGCACGCGCCCAGCAGGCCCAGCCACCCGGGCCGGTCCCCGGCGAGCGCGATCCCGACGACGGCGGCCCACACCGGCTCGGTGCCGAGCAGCAGGCTGACCCGCGACGGGGATGTCCGGCGCACCGCCCACATCTGCACGAAGAACGCGAACAGAGTGCAGAACGCGGAGAGGTAGAGCAGCCCGAGCCAGTCCCCGATCCCGAAGTCCGCCGTGGCCGCCCACGGGGTACTTCCGGTGCCGGGCACCGCGGAGAGCAGCGCGAACACCACGACCGCGCTGCCCAGTTGGACCGTGGTCATCGACAGCGCGTCCGCGCCCTGTACCGACGGCATGCGTGACATCGCCAGGACGTGCACGGTACGGGCGACGGCCGCGCCCAGCATCAGCAGATCACCGAGGGACGGCGCGCTGAAGCCGGCACCTTGGGTGAGGAGCAGCACACCGAGCACCGAGAGCCCCGCGGCCGCGACGAACGACCGCGAGGGCCGGGTGCCCGTCAGCCGGCCCTCCGCGATCGGCGTGAAGATCATGGTGAGGCTGATGATGAGCCCGGCGTTGGTCGCCGACGTGTGCACGACGCCGTACGTCTCAAGGAGGAAGATCCCGGAGAGGATCAGTCCGAGGACGCCGGCGCCCCGTATCTGTGCCCCCTTCACGACTCGTAGCTTGCGCCATCCGGCGACGGCCAGCACCGGCAGCACCACGGCGAACCGCAGCACGAGCACGGCGAGGACGGTCTGCGTCGTGGTGACGCCCTTGGCGGCGAGATAGCTGGAACCCCACACCACCGCCACCAGTAGGACGGGCAGATCGGTCAGCCAGGCGCGGCGGGCCGTAGCGACGGTCATGTGGGGGACTCCTCTGCGGAAGCGGAAGACGGGCGGGGGCGGCGGCTCAGCGCGCGGTGTAGGCGATGACCAGGACGTCGCGGTGGGCGGCGAGTTCGGGGTCCACCGGCCGTACCGGGGTCACCGAGTGCAGCGTGCGGCGGTCGTCGCCCAGCAACAGGTCACCGGGCTCGGACAGAGTAGCGGTGAGCAGGTGCTCGCCCTCGTCGGTGTAGACGCCGCTCTCGCCGCCGGTGACGTTGGTGCGGCCGATCATCAGTGAGGTGATGAAGGTGACGCCGTCACGGTGCCGCCCCTCGGGCGCGGGCTGGCCCTGCTGGTCCCCGGAGGCGATGATGCGGTACGGGTGCAGCTTCACGTTCCACGACGTCGTACCTTCGACGGCGGTGAAGATCCTGCCGAGCTCGACGAGCACGGAGCGCAGCAGCGGGTCGCCGGCGAATGACTCGGTCAGTGGGTCGAAGACCCGCTCGATACCGCCGTTGAGCGGGTTGATGTCCGATTCCTGACGGTACGGGGCGTGCGGGAGCAGGGTGAGCTCGCCCGCGGCCGGGTCGAGCTCGAACTGGCCGTAGCGGCGGAAGCGGTAGGTGCCGCCGTCGGCCATGTACGTGTCGAGGGTGAGCTCGTCCCAGTGCGCGGCGAACCGTGTCCAGTCGGCGGCATCGACACCGGCGAGTGCGCACAGCGCGGCGGCCGGCATCAGATGGCCGCCGGGACCGGCGAGGGCGTTGACGGCATCGACGGCGACGGGGTGGTGGGTGGCGGCAGCGGTCATGGCGGTACTCCGTAGGAGAAGAGAAGCGAAGGGGAAGCGGAGGAGGGAGGGAGAAGGAGTCAGACGGTGGTGAGGAACGCCTCCCGCCCACGTGCGAACGGCGCCGACTCCGCGTCGATCGCCTGCTCCTCCCATGCCTCACGGTCGCGGAGATACAGCGGCACTCCGGCGGTGATGGACCGTGTGTCGGCTCCGCCGGTGCGCAGCCGCCAGGTCACGGACCCGGTGGTACGGGATGCGCAGGCGTCGATGAACTCCTGGGTGGCGAGCCGCAGTTCTCCGAACCAGCGGCCTTCGAGGGCCTCGCGCGTCCAGACCTGTTCCAGGTGTCGCTTCTCACGGATGAGTTCGGCCTCCAGGCAGGCGCTCTCGATGTGCCGGTAGCTGCTGAGCAGCAGCCAGGCGGCGGGCATCTCTCGGATCTCCAGGACCTTCTCGCCGTGCTCCAGGTGCTCCAGGCCGGAGTAGCGGCCGAGTCCGTACGCACCCACCCGTCGGTTGAGACGGTCGATCAGCACGGTCAGCGGCAGCGGTTCGCCGTCGACGGCGGTGGGAAGCCCGTGTTCGAAGGTGACCGTCAGGGTGTCTGTGTCGCCGGGAGCGGCGGTCGGCCGGCTCCAGGCGTACATCTCCTCCGGGACCTCGTGGAGCTCGGGGTCGTCGAGGATGCCCGACTCGAACTCCCGGCACCACAGATTGGAATCTCCGCTGACGATGCGCCCGGCGAGCAGATCGATGCCTGCGGCCCTCAGTTCGACCAGCTTGTCGTCACGGCTGACGGGATCGAGGTCGTAGGGGCTGCCGAACGCACCCTCGTAGCCGAGCAGCCGCAGCGCCCCGTTGAGGCGGCGCAGGGTGTTCTGCGAGCGGTTGGCGGTGTGCAGCACGGCCTGTGCGCCGAGTCCGCGGGCCAGTCCGACGGCGCTGTGGGCGATCAGTGGACGGCTGAGCGTGGAGCTGACGGGGTGGATGCCGAGGTAGACGGCCTGGGCGGCGATCGCGGGAGCGACATACCGGTCGGCGAACTCCGCACGCCGGTCGAGGATGTGGATCGTCGCGCCGAGCGCCTCGGCCACCTGGCGTTTGTACGTACTGGACTCGTCCTCGCCGATGTCGACGCTCACGGCGTGCACCTCACGGACGCCCATCCGGCGCAGCCGCAGCAGCAGGTACGAGCTGTCCAGGCCGCCGCTGAACAGGGTCACGACGGGGCGGTCCGGGTCCAGGGAACCGAGCTGTGAGAAAGAACGAATGAGCGGGGGACGCATGGCCTCTCCAACCTCTGCACTGGTCACGGATCAGGAGACTTCCGTGCTGGGAGGCGGCGGACAATGGATTCCGGACGTCCGCGCCCGGCCACGACCGGTACCGGAAACCACAGGTCGGCTGAACGGGAGCCGGGCCCCGCATGCTCTGGTCCCTTTCGCCCGGGCAAGGTGGGCCCAGGCGGAGTACGCCCTCTCGCCAGGCCCCGCACCCGCTCGGTCCCTGGCGCGTCTACCTCCGTCCCACCGTTCCGCCCACTCGTCGCAATTGGCGAGTTCACCTACGGGTTTCTCATGGGGCACACGGCCAGAGTCACTCAGCGGGCGGCCTGGTCGAGGGCGGTGAAGAGGTCGCGATGACAGGCGCAGGGTGATGTCGTGCTCGCGAAGGCCAGGCACTCGCGCTCCAGCCACCGCAGGTGGTCCACCAGCAGATACGCGTACGTCCTCTGCGTGCCGAGCCGTCATGGAGACGCAGGAAGCGGCCCGCCTCCACATGGAGCGCCCTCGCACCAGACGATCGTCCACGACCGCCGCCCGTGAAAGGGTGCGACCATCTCTGGCCGAGTTCGGTGTCGCAGGCCCAGAAGGATCGTCCTGCGCTCAGCGTGGGCTCTGGATCAGTGAGAAGCGGGCGCCCTCCGGGTCGGCGACCGTTGCCACGCGCCCGTGGGCGCTGTCCCTGGGGGACTTGAGGACGTGGCCGCCCAGGTCCACGAGGCGGACGACGGCTTCGTCCGTGTCGGCGACCTCGAAGTACGTGATCCAGTGCGGGCCCCGGTCGCGCGGCAGGGCGGTGCCCACGCCGTGGATGCCGGCGACCGGGCGGCCCTCGATGTGCAGGCTCACGTAGTCGAAGTCGGCGGAGACGACCGGCTCCTCCTCGTAGCCGAAGACCGTCTCGTAGAACTTGGCCACGCTCGCCGACTCGAAGGTCAGCAGCTCGTTCCAGGCCGGGGTGCCGGGCACGCCCGTGAGAGCCGTGCCGAGGTGCTCGGCCGCCTGCCAGATGCCGAAGACGGCGCCGACGGGGTCCGAGCCGATCGCGAGACGGCCGGCCTCGGCGGCGTCCAGGGGCCCCACCCCGATCGTGCCGCCGCACAGCCGTACCGTCTCCGCGGTCTGGTCCACGTCGTCGGAGGCGAGGTAGGGCGTCCAGGCGATCGGCAGATGGCGGTCCGGCGGCAGCTGGCCGATGCCGGCCACCTCGTAGCCGTCGAGCAGGGCCCGCGCGTACGGGCCGAGCTGCTGGGGGCCCGGCTGGAACTCCCAGCCGAACAGCGCACCGTAGAAGTCCTGGGTCGCGGCCAGACCGTGCACCATCAGGCTCACCCAGCAGGGCGTGCCGGGCGCGTGCCGAGCGTCCGTCTCGCCGTTCGGGCCGGCCGACCCCCGTGCCTCCGTCATCGTCAACTCTCTCCTCGACCCCTCGCGGTCGCCGGGTCGCTTCCGCACTCCGGATCTCCGTGCAGATGCTCGCACCACAGATGCGACCGCGCGCTCCGGGCGCGCCGCATGCCAGGAGGATGCCCGGTGTGCGGTTTGTCGTCCGTTTCTGTGCGATTGCCGCCGGGTGTCGATCAGCTGTACAGCATGTGCCCGAACCCGTACGCCTCGTGATCGAGCCTGTCCGGCCGAGCAGAGTAGCCGGACGTGGACGATGCGGCCACCCCGTGCGCAAGGATGGGGGCCATGAACGCCATCATCTCCGCTTCCGAACTCGCGAGCGAGCTCGCGGGGCCGCGCCCGCCCGTACTGCTCGATGTCCGCTGGCAGCTCAGTGTGGCCAAGGCAGCGGGCGAGCCGCCCTTCGACGGCCGGGCCGAGTACGCGACCGGGCACATCCCTGGTGCCGTCTACGTCGACCTGGACTCGGAGCTCGCCTCCGCGCCCGGCGAACGCGGCCGCCACCCGCTCCCCGACCTCGGGGTCTTCGGCGCCGCGATGCGACGGGCGGGTGTCTCGGCCGGGACGCCGGTGATCGTGTACGACGGCGGACAGGGCTGGGCCGCCGCCCGTGCCTGGTGGCTGCTGCGCTGGACGGGTCACCCGGACGTGCGGGTCCTCGACGGCGGGTTGCCTTCCTGGGAGGGGCCGCTGGAGACGTCGGCACCCGCGCCTGCGGAGGGCGACTTCGAGCCGGTTGCGGGTGGGGCGGGGCTGCTGGACGCCGACGGCGCGGCGGCGCTGGCGCGGGCCGGGGTGTTGTTCGACGCGCGCGCGGGGGAGCGGTATCGCGGGGAGGTGGAGCCGATCGACCGGGTCGGCGGGCACATTCCCGGGGCGGTGTCGGCGCCCGCGAACGAGAACGTGGCCGCGGACGGCCGGTTCCTGCCCGCGGAGGAACTCGCCGAGCGGTTCAAGGCACTTGGCGCGGCCGACGGTTCACCGGTCGGCGTGTACTGCGGCTCGGGTGTCTCCGGGGCACACGAGGTGCTGGCGCTGGCGGTCGCGGGCATCGATGCGGCGCTGTACGTGGGCTCGTGGTCGGAGTGGTCGTCGGATCCGTCACGGCCGGTCGCTGTGGGGGCCGACCCCCAGTAGGCCTGGGTCGCGGGTGGCGGTGGGTTCACACGCCGGCACTGGCCGGGTGCCGCCCCTTGCGGCACGACTGCCCGCAGGCTACGCGGGGTCGGGTGCTGCCTGAAGCGGCACGAATGCCCGCAGGTTACTCAGGTGATGCGTCGGGCGCTGCCCGAAGTGCCGACTGTCCGCAGGCTGCGCAGGCGGTGGGTCGGGTGGTGCCCGGTGTGGCCCGCAGGCTGGGCAAGTGGTGGGCCGGCGCATCCGGGCCGCACTCCACGCGGTCCCCGGCGTCTCGCCCGCGCCGACGGTGTAGACGGCACCTCGGTGCCGCAGACCGCGGCCGGGCGCTGCCCCGAGTGGCACGAATGCCCAGCAGGCTGCGCAGGTGGTGGTCGGGTGCCGCCCTGTGGGGGACGACTGCGCGCAGGCTACGCAGGTGGTCGGCCGGGTGCCGGCCTTCGGCGGGCCGGGGCCCATGCGGTGCGACTGCTCGCAGGCCGTGTATGAGTGAGGGCCGCGCGTGGTCGGCGCGGCCCTCGTTGTCGTGCAGACTTCCGTGCGGTCGACTACTCCTGCTTCTTGCGACGTGTGCCGAAGACGATCTCGTCCCAGCTGGGGACCGCCGCGCGGCGGCCGGGGCGGACGCCGTCGGCCTCGGCCTGGCGGTCCGTGGCGCCGACGAGGCGGTCGCGGTGGCTGGTGACGGAGCGGGGCATGAGGACGTCCGCGTAGGCGGAACCGGCCGAGGCCGCGGGGGCCGGGGGCTCCTCCTCCTCGGGTTCGGCGGCGGCCGGCTCCTCCGGCGGTGGCGGCGGGGGCGAGGCCTCCGCGGGACGCTCCGGGACCACCAGATCGCCGCGGAAGCTCGGTACCGCCTCCAACAGGCTGGTCAGCGAGTCCCGTTCACCCGTGCTCTCCTCGGCGGGCTCGGACGCCTGCGCCGGCAGGCTCGGCCGGTCGAGGGCACGGTCCAGCGGACGGTCGCGCGGCAGCCGTGCGATGCGCGGCACGAACGGAAAGCTGGGCTCCGGCGCGGCGAGATCCTCGGACTCGCCGATCAGCGAGCGCGCCTCCTCGTCGACGGCCTGGACGAGCCGCCGGGGCGGGTCGTACGTCCAGCTCGCCGAGTGTGGTTCGCCCGCGACCCGGTAGACCAGCAGGACCTCCCAGGTGCCGTCGTCGCGGCGCCACGAGTCCCACTGCACGGTGTCCTTCTCGACACCGCGCAGCAGCAGCCGCTCCTGGACGGCCTCGCCGAGCTGGGGTCCGGCGTTCTCACCGGGCCGGCGGACGGGCGTCTTGCGGGCCCGCTCGGCCATGAACGCGCGCTCCGCGAGCACCGGGCCCTCGAAGCGCCGTACGCGGTCGACGGGGATGCCCGCGAGCTGGGCGACTTCTTCCGCGGAGGCACCGGCGCGTATACGCGCCTGGATGTCACGGGGGCGGAGATGGCTCTCCACCTCGATCTCGATCTGGCCGAGGCGGGGCCGGTCGCCGCGGACGGCGGCGCGCAGCCGTTCGTCGATCGGAAGCGTGTACTCCGTTGCGTCGGCAGCCTTCAGCACCAGCCGTGTGCCGTCATTCGAGACGGCCACGACACGCAGTTCGGGCATGGGGACCTCCCGGGTGGTGCCTGCCGACGTCACGTGCGTCGCTGCTTCCGCTAGTCGAGTGTGGCCTGCCCGGGTGCAGCCTGCCACAACCTTGCCGAGTTGCCCGGCGTGTCGGGCCAGGGCCCTGGATCGCCGTTATGGCACGGTTACCTATTCGCAACGCTAAGTGACCAACTCCGTCACCCTGTGCAACTAGCCCCCTCCCGGCGGTCCTTGAAGGTCACGGACGCCCTGGCGGGAGACCGGACCCAGGGCTCGCAACAGTACTCCATTCGGGCCACGTGCGTGGATTGGCGCGCCGCCCAACTTCTGGCAACGGACCGGACCCGGCCGCCCGTTGCGGGGCTTTTGGGATCTTGAACGTGGCGTACTTCACGGAATCGGCAGAAACGGAACCAATGGCTACGGCCCCAACACCCGCCGCAGGTAGTCGTTCTGGAAGCGCCGGTCCGGATCGAGCCGGTCCCGCAGTGCGGTGAACTCGCCGAAGCGCGGATAGACCCCGGAGAAGTACTCGGCGTCCCGCGTGTGCACCTTGCCCCAGTGCGGCCGCCCCTCGTGCGCGGTGAAGATGTGCTCGGCGGCGGTGAAGTACGCCTGATAAGGCGTCCCCCGGAACATATGGACGGCGACGTACGCGCTGTCGCGGCCCGATGCCGTGGAGAGTGTGATGTCGTCGGCGGGGGCCGTGCGCACCTCGACGGGGAAGCTGATCCGCAGACCCGAGCGCTCCACCATCGTCTTCAGTTCGCGCAGCGTCTCGGCCAGGGCCTCGCGCGGGACGGCGTACTCCATCTCCACGAAGCGCACCCGGCGCGGTGAAGTGAAGACCTTGTACGGAATGTCGGTGTAAGTGCGGGCGGAGAGGGCCTTGCTGGAGATCTGGGCGATCGTCGGGACGGTCGCGGGCGCCGCCCGGCCGACCCACTGGGCGACCTGGAAGACGCCGTTGGAGAGGAACTCGTCCTCGAACCAGCCCGCGATCTGGCTCACCGGCTTCTCGGGGCCCGCGCTGCGGTTGTTGCGCTTGGTGTTGGTGGAGCCGGTGTGCGGGAACCAGTAGAACTCGAAGTGCTCGTTCTCGGCCCACAGTTGGTCGAACTCGGCGAGCACCCGGTCGAACGGCATCGGTTCCTCGCGCGCGGTGAGCAGGAAGATCGGCTCCACGGCGAAGGTGATCGCGGTGACGACACCGAGGGCGCCGAGGCCGATCCGGGCGGCCGCGAAGACGTCCGCATTCTCCTTCTCGGAGCAGGTGAGCACCGAACCGTCGGCCGTGACCAGCTCAAGTCCCTTGATCTGGGCGGCTATCGAGGCCGACTCGCGGCCGGTGCCGTGCGTGCCCGTGCTGGTGGCGCCGGAGACCGTCTGCTCCATGATGTCGCCCATGTTGGTCAGCGACAGACCCTCGCGGGCCAGCGCCATGTTGAGCCTCTTGAGCGGGGTGCCGGCCTCCACCGTGACCGTCATGGCGTCGCGATCAATCTTGCGGATGCCGGTCAACAGTTGAGGGCGGATCAATACACCGTCGGTGGCGGCGATGGACGTGAAGGAGTGCCCGGTGCCGACGGCCTTCACCGTCAGCCCGTCCTGAGCGGCCTGCCGTACGGCCGCCGACAGTTCCTCCACGGAGGCCGGCTCGACCTCCCGCGCGGGCCGGGCCGTGACGTTGCCGCCCCAGTTACGCCACGTGCCGTTCTTCCCGCTCGCTGTGCTGCTCAACGGTGCCTCCCCGACGCGGAGCCGGCCTGCTGAGCCGGCGGTACCCCAGGAAACCGACCGTGACCGCGACGGCCCCGGACACCGCCGGAACCCCGTACCCGGCACGTGCGCCGGCCGCGTCGATGACCCAGCCGGCGACCGATGAGCCGAGTGCGACGCCGACCGCGAGGCCGGTGCTCACCCAGGTCATGCCCTCGGTCAACTGTGCGCGTGGTACGTGCTCTTCGATGAGGGACATCGTCGTGATCATCGTGGGAGCGATGGACAGACCCGCAACGAACAGCGCCACGGCCAGAAACGGCAAGTTTCCGACCAGTAGGAGGGGGATCATACTCACGGCCGTCGCGCATATGCCCAGCAGCCAGCGGCGGGCGGGCGCCCCCTTGAAGTGCAGCAGCCCGAACACGACCCCCGCCATGCAGGAACCCGCCGCATACAGCGCGAGCACGACGCTCGCGACCGCCTTGTGTCCCCGCTCGTCGGCGAAGGCCACGGTGACCACGTCGACGGAACCGAAGATCGTCCCGGTCGCCACGAAGGTGGCCACCAGCACTTGCAGGCCACGCGCGCGTAGTGCGGTGCCACCGCCGTGCTTCTCCCGGGGATGCGGCTCGGGCTCGGTGGCACGCTGGGCGGTCAGCCAGAAGACGCCGGTCGCCAGGAAGCAGGCGGCGAGCAGCGGCCCCGCCTCCGGGAACCAGGCCGTGGACAGGCCGATGGAGATGATCGGCCCGAAGATGAAGCACACCTCGTCCACCACCGACTCGAAGGAGTACGCGGTGTGCAGCTGCGGAGTGCCCCGGTACAGGGCGGCCCAGCGGGCGCGGATCATCGCGCCGAGGCTCGGCACCGAGCCGATGCCGGCGGCGCACACGAACAGCACCCAGTCCGGCCACCGGAAGTGCGCGGCGAGCAGCAGCCCGGCCGCCGAGACGAGCGCGACGAGCGTCGCGGGCCGCAGCACCCTGCGCTGCCCGTACTGGTCCACCAGCCGCGAGATCTGCGGCCCGATCGCCGCGGCGGCGAGCGCGATGGTCGCCGACAGGCCGCCCGCGAGCCCGTAGCGCCCGGTGAGCTGGGAGATCATCGTGACCACGCCGATGCCCATCATCGACAACGGCATCCGGCCGAGGAGGCCCGCGGCGGAGAAGCCCTTGGTGCCGGGGGCGGCGAACAGGGCGCGGTAGGGGCTGGGCACGGGGTCTCCGATGGCTACGGCTCAGAAAGGTTCTGACGACGGAAGGGTTCTGACAACGGAAAGGTGCTGGCTGGAGCTCAGTAAGGTGCGAATACAGCTGATACAGCTTACGAGTCGGGTCACCCTAATGCACCCGGCAATGCGGCGGGTGAACTCGTCCGGAATGCGGGCCGCCCCCGCTCGTCACCCCGCCGTTTCCCGGCTGTCAGTGCCGGGTGGCAGGATCGAGCCATGTCAGACGCGCTCGATGCCACCCCCTACGACGCCCTGCTCCTGCTCTCGTTCGGCGGCCCGGAGGGCCCGGACGACGTGGTCCCGTTCCTGGAGAACGTGACGCGCGGGCGGGGCATCCCCAAGGAACGCCTGAAGGAAGTCGGGCAGCACTACTTCCGGTTCGGCGGGGTCAGCCCCATCAACGACCAGAACCGCGCCCTCTTGGACGCCCTCCGCAAGGACTTCGCGGACCACGGCCTGGACCTGCCGATCCACTGGGGCAACCGCAACTGGGCGCCCTATCTGACGGACACCTTGCGCGAGATGGTCGCCGACGGCCACCGCCGCATCCTGGTCCTCGCCACCAGCGCCTACGCCTCGTACTCGGGCTGCCGCCAGTACCGCGAGAACGTCGCCGACTCGCTCGCCGAGCTGGAGGCCGAGGGCCTGGAGCTGCCGAAGATCGACAAGATCCGGCACTACTTCAACCACGAGGGCTTCCTGGAGCCCATGATCGAGGGCGTCCTGCAGTCCCTGGCCGACCTCCCCGAGGACGTCCGGGACGGCGCGCACCTCGCGTTCTCGACGCACTCGATCCCCACCGCGTCCGCGGACACCTCCGGCCCGGTCGAGGACCACGGCGAGGGCGGTGCGTACGTCGAGCAGCACCTGGAGGTCGCTCAGCTCATCGCCGACGCGGTCCGCGAGCGCACCGGCATCGACCACCCCTGGCAGCTCGTCTACCAGTCGCGCTCCGGGGCCGCGCACATCCCGTGGCTCGAGCCCGACATCTGCGACCACCTGGAGGAGCGGCACGCGGCCGGCGCCCCGGCGGTCGTCATCGCCCCCATCGGCTTCGTCTCCGACCACATGGAGGTCCTCTACGACCTCGACACGGAGGCGAAGGCGAAGGCCGAGGAGCTGGGTCTGCCGATGCGCCGCTCGGCCACCGTCGGCGCCGACCCGCGCTTCGCCGCCGCGATCCGCGACCTCGTCCTGGAACGGGCGTCCGTGGAGCGCGGCGAGGAGGTCACGCCCTGCGCCCTGGGCACGCTGGGTGCGAGCCACAACGTCTGCCCGGTCGGCTGCTGCCCGGCCCGTGCCCCCCGCCCGGCCGCCGCGGGCGTCGACAGTCCCTACGCGTGAGGAGCCCCGTGACCGACCCCCTGCATCAGGAACTGCTCGCACTGGCCCAGGAGGCCGCCCGCCGCGCCGGGGCGCTGCTGCGCGACGGCCGCCCGGCCGACCTCGCGGTCGCCGCGACCAAGTCGAGCCCGATCGACGTGGTCACCGAGATGGACATCGCGGCGGAGAAGCTGATCACGGACCTGATCTCCGAGCACCGCCCGGACGACGGCTTCCTCGGCGAGGAGGGCGCCTCCACCGAGGGCACCAGCGGGATCCGCTGGGTGATCGACCCGCTCGACGGCACGGTCAACTACCTGTACGGGCTGCCCACTTGGGCTGTCTCCATCGCGGCCGAGCAGGACGGCGAGACCGTCGTCGGGGTCGTCGCGATCCCGATGCGCGGCGAGACGTTCCACGCGGTCCGCGGCGGCGGAGCGCACGCCACGGGTCCCTGGGAGGGGGAGCGCGAGCTGGCCTGCCGCCCCGCGCCGCCCCTCGACCAGGCTCTGGTCTCCACGGGCTTCAACTACGTCACCGAGGTCCGCGCCCACCAGGCCGAGGTCGCGCAGAAGCTGATCCCCCGGCTGCGCGACATCCGGCGCGGCGGCTCGGCCGCCGTCGACCTGTGCGACCTCGCGGCCGGCCGCCTCGACGGCTACTACGAGCGCGGGCTGCACCCGTGGGACCTCGCGGCCGGCGACCTCATCGCCCGGGAAGCGGGCGCGCTGACCGGTGGACGCCCCGGAGAGCGCCCCGCACACGCCCTGACGATCGCCGGCACCCCGGGCGTCTTCGAGCCGCTCCAGCGCCTCCTTGAGGACTTCGGCGCCTGGCACGACTGACGTCACAGGCCCTGCAACGCCCACTGCACCGCCGGACACCGGCCGGAGAGAGCCGTAGCCGGCTGAGGCGCCCCCGCAGGCGAACGACCCGGACAAGCAGACCCCCGGCGCTGGATTCGCCGGGGGCCCGCTGTCGTACGTACGCGCTGATCAGACGCAGACGCTAGGCGCCGACCTCCACACCGTGCTCGGCGGCGAGGCGGCGCAGGTCGTCGAGCTCGGCCTGTTCCACCTCGACGAGGAAGTCGTCGCCCTCGTCGCGAGCCCGCGTCATCTCGGACTCGGTCGTCCTTATGCGCTGCAGAAGTCCTGCGGTGAATGCGTCCATGCTGCGCCCCCTCGTCCTGGGTCGTGGGTCGGTGGCACGGGGGTGTGCCGTTGGGAAGGGGCGATCACGTCTCCATCAGGTGCCCGGCACACGGGCGCCGGGGGCGGCGACGGTGCCGGACACCCACGCCCACTCTGCGGAAAGCGGATTGCGCCGTGCCGCATGGTGTTGCGGCACTAGCAGAGCGTGATCGCGGGGTATGAACCGTCCTCCCCCCGCTTCCTTCCACGGAAACCTCAACCCGGCGAGAAAATCTCGCATTCCCGGGTCTCACACCTGTCCTTCATCCTGCGCTCATCCTCCGCCCACCCGCCTTACCGCCGACTTATGACCGAAAAGGGCAGGATGGAGGCACACACTCATGAAGACCCCTGCCCGCGTGTGCCCTTGCAGGCGCTACGCGGGTGGACATCAGGAAGGACAAGCGACGTGCGCGTACTCGTCGTCGAGGACGAGCAACTGCTCGCCGATGCGGTGGCCACCGGACTGCGCCGGGAGGCCATGGCCGTCGACGTCGTGTACGACGGCGCGGCCGCCCTGGAGCGCATCGGCGTCAACGACTACGACGTGGTCGTCCTCGACCGCGACCTCCCGCTCGTCCACGGCGACGACGTCTGCCGCAAGATCGTGGAACTCGGCATGCCCACGCGCGTGCTGATGCTCACTGCCTCCGGCGATGTCAGCGACCGCGTCGAGGGTTTGGAGATCGGCGCCGACGACTATCTCCCCAAGCCCTTCGCGTTCAGCGAGCTCATCGCACGCGTGCGTGCCCTCGGCCGGCGCACGAGTGTGCCGCTGCCGCCGGTCCTGGAGAGGGCGGGCATCAAGCTCGACCCCAACCGCCGCGAGGTCTTCCGCGACGGCAAGGAGGTGCAGCTCGCACCCAAGGAGTTCGCCGTCCTGGAGGTGCTGATGCGCTCCGAGGGCGCCGTCGTCTCCGCCGAGCAGCTCCTGGAGAAGGCCTGGGACGAGAACACCGACCCGTTCACGAATGTCGTGCGCGTGACCGTCATGACCTTGCGCCGCAAGCTGGGCGAGCCGCCCGTGATCGTCACCGTGCCCGGCTCCGGCTACCGGATCTGATGCGCGATGGCCGCAACACCCGCTCTCCCCACGGCACCCCCCAAGCCCACCTGGGACCCCAGGAAGCCCGAGCCGCCGTTCCCCTGGCTGCGCCCCACCATCCGCATACGCCTCACGCTGCTGTACGGCGGCATGTTCCTGATCGCCGGCATCCTGCTGCTGTCGATCATCTACCTGCTGGCGGCCCAGGCCCTCCATCAGGGCCTGGGCCAGGCATTCTCGGTGTCCGGCAACTTCGACATCACCAGCACCACCTGCCCCGCGGTGGACTCGGCTCCGAAGAGCGAGGTTGCCTCGATCCTCGAGAACTGCGACGCCATCCAGCGCCAGCACGCCCTCGACGACCTGCTCAGCCGCTCCCTGCTCGCCCTGCTCGGCCTCGCGATCATCGCCTTCGCCTTCGGCTACGCCATGGCCGGCCGGGTGCTCTCCCCGCTCGGCCGGATCCTTCGCACAGCCCGCGCCGTGGCCGGCTCGGACCTGTCCCGCCGGATCGAGCTGGACGGCCCGGACGACGAGATCAAGGAACTGGCCGACACCTTCGACGACATGCTGGAGCGCCTGCAGCGCGCCTTCACCGCCCAGCAGCGCTTCGTCGGCAACGCCTCGCACGAACTGCGCACACCCCTCGCGATCAACCGCACGCTCCTCGAGGTGCACCTGTCCGACCCGAACGCGCCGGCGGAGCTGCACCAGCTCGGCAAGACGCTGCTGGCCACCAACGAGCGCAGCGAGCAGCTCGTCGAGGGCCTGCTGCTGCTCGCCCGCAGCGACAACCAGATCGTCGAGCGCAAGCCGGTGGACCTCGCCGAGGTGGCCGAGCAGGCCGTCGACCAGGTGCGCTCGGAGGCGGACGCCAAGGGCGTGGTGATCCGCAGCGAGCAGAAGCCCGCGGTCGTGCAGGGCAACGGCGTGCTCCTGGAGCGGATCGCGCTGAACCTCGTACAGAACGCCGTGCGGTACAACGTGCCGGAGGACGGCTGGGTCGAGGTCACCACCGAGGTCCAGCACGGCCAGGCGGTCCTGGTGGTGTCGAACACCGGACCGGTGGTACCGGCGTACGAGATCGACAATCTCTTCGAGCCCTTCCGGCGGCTGCGCACGGAGCGCACGGGCAGCGACAAGGGCGTCGGCCTCGGTCTTTCCATCGTCCGGTCGGTGGCCCGGGCCCACGGCGGGCACATTTCGGCCCAACCCCGCGAGGGGGGTGGACTCGTGATGCGCGTCGCGCTGCCGATCTGAGATCATGTCGCCGACACACGGGGATGTTCGCTTTGCGCGGAATTTTCTGGCCGCCGGACGGAGCATCCCATGTGTGATCGATCACAAGGGCGATTTTCTGGCCATCTACTCTCCGTGATCATGATGACTGCCGTAAAGCCGGGAAAATCCGGGTTTTCGGGTGTCCTGATCACGGGAAGTACAGGGTGAGGCGCCTTTGAAGTGCGGTAGGGGGACCGTGTACGGTCCCGTTCGCCATCCAAGCCGATCACTCTTGAGGAGTCCGGTTGGGTGTCGATTGAGTAACAGACCTTGATGTGAGGCAAAATCTCCGCCTCGGGTCGGGCACAAGTCCGGCCTCTCACGCGTTACGTGCGCTGGAGACACCGCAGACACCCAGAGGGGGAGAGCGCGACATGGCAACGGATTACGACACCCCACGCAAGACCGACGACGACGTCGACTCGGACAGCCTTGAAGAGCTCAAGGCCAGGCGTAATGACAAGTCGACCTCCGCAGTGGACGTCGACGAGTTCGAGGCCGCCGAAGGCCTGGAGCTGCCCGGCGCGGACCTCTCGAACGAGGAGTTGGCCGTCCGGGTGCTGCCGAAGCAGCAGGACGAGTTCACCTGCATGAGCTGCTTCCTGGTGCACCACCGCAGCCAGCTGGCCCGCGAGAAGAACGGTCAGCCGATCTGCCGCGACTGCGACTGAGGCCGGGTCGGCCGTGACCGGCTCGACCCCACCTTGGAAGCGCCGCTCCCTCATGCCGGGAGCGGACGAAGGGCCGTCCGACGGCCCTCACGGCGCGCGTGATGACGAGCGGGGCCCGTCCGGTACGACACCGGGCACCACAGGGCCCGCAGGACCGGCCTCGCTCGACCCATCGGCCGGCCGGGTTGACCTCCCGGCCCCGCCGCGGACACGCGTGCCCGGCGCCAGACGGGCCGCGGTGATCCGCGACAAGGCCAGGGAAGGCGTCCGCAGGGGCGGCAGCGCCGCCAGGGCGGGCCTGGCGTATGTCGCGGACAGGATCATCGAGAACGCCCCGCGGATCCCCGTACGGGACCTCGCGGCGCTCCGCAGACAGTTCCCGGGCCTGGGGCCCGAGCAGCTCGCGGACAAGCTCGTGGCGGGGGCGGCGGCCGCCACCTCGACGGTCGGCGCGGGGATCGGAGCCGCGGCGATGCTTCCCGTACCGCCCGCGATGCCGACGGAACTGGCCGCCGAGATCACCGGGGTCGCGGCGATCGAGCTGAAACTGATCGCCGAACTCCACGAGGTCTACGGCGTACGCCCGCCCGGCAACCTCAAGCAGCGCAGCACCGCGTATCTCAACTCCTGGTCGGGAGAGCGCGGGGTCGACGTGACCAAGCCGTCGACCGTGAGCTCCGCGCTGAACGGTCCCATGAAGCGCGAACTGCGCCAGCAGATCATGAAACGCATGGTCCGCGACCTGCCGAACCTCATGCCCTTCATGGTGGGAGCCGCGGTAGGGGCGGTCATGAACCGCCGGGACACCAAGAAGCTTGCGGCGCGGATCCGGGGGGACCTGAGAAAGATCCAGGTGCCGTGGGACGCACTCCCCGAACTCCCGCCCCTGGAAGCCCCGGAGCGGCCGCTGGAGCTGGGGGACGGCTCAGCGGGCTGAGGGGGGTTACGCCACGGCCTCCCGGGCCGTCCTCAGCGCCTGGGCCAGGCGCTCCGGCTCCCGCGTCGACAGGTACAGGTACGGCGTCGGGTCCTCGGGGTCGGTGACCTCCACGCGCAGGGCCGTGGGGATGTAGGCGCGCAGCAGGAGGAAGGCGCGGGTGTCGGCCTTGTAGGTGCGCCAGGCGCGCGCCTCCTCCGGGTCCAGGACCTCCGCTTCGCCCAGCGCCGTCACCGGGATCTTCGCCTCGCCCGCGATGAGCGAGCCGGCCACCACCCGGATGCGGACCGAGCCGTACGCGCTCGCCGCGACCGCCATCGCCGCCGTGCCGCCGACCAGGCCGCCGAGCAGCGGCAGGGTGCCGAAGGGCAGCAGGATCAGGGCGAAGGAGACGCCCACCAGGAAGGAGATCAGCCACCACGAACGGGGGGCGGTGAGGCGTTCTTCGTAAGGGGTGGCGGAGAGCTGCATGCAGCCAAGCTTGGCATGGTGTCCGGATTTGGTGGACGCGCGGGTAAGGTCTGCGGCTGTGAGTGGTACTTCCCCAGCTCTTCAGCCTCCCGCCGACGCGGTGAAACCGGTGCGGCACCCTGATGCTCCCGCGCCCGGTGAGCTGCTCGGTGCCCACTACGAACAGTGTTTCGGATGCGGCGGCGGGCAGCCCCATGGACTGCACCTGGAGGCACGGGCCGGCGAAGGCGTCACGATCACCGCGGAGTTCACCGTCCAGCCCGCTCACCAGGGGGCGCCCGGACTGGCCCACGGCGGGGTGCTGGCCACCGCCCTGGACGAGACTCTCGGTTCGCTGAACTGGCTGCTCAGGACGATCGCCGTGACCGGACGGCTGGAGACGGACTTCGTGCGGCCCGTTCCGGTCGGGACGGTGCTGTATCTGGAGGCCGAGGTCACGGCGGTGGCGGGCCGCAAGATCTACTCGTCCGCCACCGGACGCATCGGCGGCCCGGACGGGCCCGTGGCCCTGCGCGCCGACGCGCTGTTCATCGAGGTGAAGGTCGACCACTTCATCGACAACGGCCGCCCGGAGGAGATCCGGGCCGCCATGAACGACCCGGACCAGAGCCGGCGCTCGCGCGCCTTCGAGGTGAATCCGTGAGCCGTGACCCCGTGAACGTACCGATCCGGCGCGTCGACCCGGACGTACCGCTTCCGTCGTACGCACATCCCGGTGACGCGGGCGCCGATCTGCGTACCACCGAGGCGTGTGAACTGCAGCCGGGCGAGCGGGCCGTGCTGCCCACGGGGGTGTCGATCGCGCTCCCGGAGGGGTACGCGGCCTTCGTGCACCCGCGGTCCGGGCTCGCCGCCCGCTGCGGTGTCGCCCTGGTGAATGCCCCGGGGACGGTTGATGCCGGGTACCGTGGGGAGATCAAGGTGATCGTGGTGAATCTCGACCCGCGCGAGGCCGTGCGGTTCGAGCGCTTCGACCGGATTGCCCAACTGGTCGTCCAGCAGGTCGAGAGGGTCCGCTTCCAGGAGGTCGCGGAGCTTCCCGGCTCGGCGCGGGCCGAAGGGGGCTTCGGGTCCACCGGAGGTCATGCGGCGGTGGCCGGAACGAGCAGCACAAGCGGTCAGGCCGCCGTGGGCGGCACTACGGGTGGGAATCGATACGCTTCGGTCGTATCCGACCGGGAAGGACAGTGACGTGTTCGGACGTCGCAAGAAGAAGGGTGCCGCCGAGGACGCGGCCGGCGAGGCCGAGCAGGTCGTCGACTTTGTCGACACTGAGGCGGACGACGAAGAGGGCGAGCGCGAGCGTGTGAGGCTCGAGCCCGAGCCGCGGCCGGACGGGCCCTGGGACGACTCCGAGGTGCGCGACCCGGCCGAGGGCCGGGTGGACCTGGGCGGGCTGTTCGTGCCCGGCGTCGACGGCATGGAGCTGCGGGTCGAGGTCGCGGGCGACGCGATCGTCGCGGCGACCGTCGTGCTGCGCGACAGCGCCATCCAGCTGCAGGCCTTCGCCGCCCCCAAGCGCGAGGGCATCTGGGCCGAGGTGCGCGAGGAGATCGGCTCCGGCATCACCCAGCAGGGTGGCATCATCGACGAGGTCGAGGGCCCGCTGGGCTGGGAGCTGCGTGCCCAGGTGCCGGTGCAGCTGCCGGACGGCACGGGCGGTTTCCAGGTCGTGCGGTTCGTCGGTGTGGACGGTCCCCGCTGGTTCCTGCGCGGTGTGATCTCCGGCCAGGGCGCGGTGCAGCCGCAGGCGGCCGGCCTGCTCGAGCAGATCTTCCGGGACACGGTCGTGGTCCGCGGCGAGGGCCCGATGGCGCCCCGCGACCCGATCGTCCTGAAGCTGCCGAACGACGCCCAGATGGTCCCCGAGGGTGTTCAGCAGGAGGAGGGCTCGCGCTTCTCCGGCGGCATGGGGCAGCTGCAGCGCGGACCGGAGATCACCGAGGTCCGCTGAGCGCTCCGCTGGGCTGAGCCGCATATCAGACACAGCCCCGCGCCCCCTTCGGGGCGAGACTGTTCGAGAGCCGCACCCCTTGGGGTGCGGCTCTTTTGTGTGCGTGAACTCTTGACGGCTTATTGGTCTGTACCTACGGTCTCCGCTCAACGCGTCTGTTCATAAAGGCACTTAACGTTCACATACGAGAACGGATGACCCCCACCATGCGTCGTATCGCACTCCTCGCGACCGCCTCCACGCTTGTCGTGTGCATGATCACTTGGCCCGCGGCCCGTCATGCCGACGCCGCTCCCACCGTCTTCGTGCACCCCGGCGTCACCGTCTCCAAGGCGCAACTGGACTTCGCGCGGACCGAGGTGAACGCGGGCGCCCAGCCCTGGAAGGGCGCCTTCGACCAGCTGATGGCGAGCAGGTACGCCGACCTGAACCGCACGCCGAAACCCCGGGCGACCGTCGAATGCGGCTCCTACTCCAACCCCGACCACGGCTGCACGGACGAGCGCCAGGACGCGATCGCCGCGTACACCGACGCACTCGCCTGGTACATCACCCGCGACGACCGGTACGCGAAGAAGTCCATCGAGCTGATGGACGCCTGGTCCGCCGTGATCAAGGAGCACACCAACAGCAACGCGCCCCTGCAGACCGGCTGGGCGGGCTCCTCCTGGCCGAAGGCCGCCGAGATCATCAAGTACACGTACTCCGGCGGCTGGGCGAACTCCGGCCGCTTCGCGACCATGCTCCGCAACGTCTACCTCCCCGAGATCATCAACGGCTCCGACTCCAACGGCAACTGGGAACTGTCGATGACGGAGGCCGCGGTCGGCATCTCCGTCTTCCTCGAGGACAAGGCGTCGTACGACAAGGCCATGGCGAAGTTCCGGACCCGTACCGCCGCGTACGTCTATCTCTCCTCCGACGGCGATCTGCCGAAGACCGTGCCCGGCCAGCACCTCGACACCAAGGCGAAGATCGTCAGCTACTGGCAGGGGCAGTCCACCTTCGTCACCGGGCTCACCCAGGAGACCTGCCGCGACTTCACCCACACGGGATACGGCATCTCCGCGATCTCGCACGTCGCCGAGACCAGCCGGATCCAGGGCCAGGACCTGTACGGCACCGACGTCGGCGAACGGCTGCGGCAGGCGCTCGGGTTCCAGGCCAAGTACCAGCTGGGCGCCGCCGTCCCGGGCTGGCTGTGCGGCGGCTCGCTGAAACTCGGGCTCGGGCCCGTCACCGAGGTCGGCTACAACGCCCTGCACAACCGCCTCGGCATCGCGATGAGCAACACCGGAACGCTGACCGAGCAGCAGCGCCCGGCCGGCACCAACAGCCTCTTCGTCGCCTGGGAGACCCTCACCCACGGGGACAATCCGAGCTGACCGACCGTTGAAGAACCGGGCGGCGAGTGACGATACTGACGCCCGGCCGACGGCTGCACGGGGGAGGGCACATGAGCCAGGTGGTCACCGAGACCATGGTGCGGGTCGAGAACATCCACAAGTCCTACGGCCACGGAGCGGCCGCCGTGCACGCCCTGCGCGGGGTCTCCTTCGAGGTGCCGCGAGGCGAACTCGTGGCCCTCAAGGGGCGCTCCGGGTCGGGCAAGACGACGCTCCTCAACATCGTCGGCGGACTCGACGTGCCCGACGAGGGGCGGGTGAGCGTCGACGGCCTCGACCTGTCGCAGCTCGGCGAGGACGGACTCCTGGCCCTGCGGCGCGACCGCGTCGGCTTCGTGTTCCAGTCCTTCGGGCTGATCCCCATCCTCACGGCCGCCGAGAACGTCGGTGTGCCCATGCGGCTGCGCCGGGCCGAGGTGCGCGAGCGCGAGGAGCGCGTCGACCTGCTGCTCGCCCTCGTCGGCCTCACCGACCACGCGACACAGCGACCCGGCGAGCTGTCCGGCGGCCAGCAGCAGCGGGTCGCCATCGCCCGCGCCCTCGCCAACAGCCCCTCCCTCCTCGTCGCCGACGAGCCGACCGGCCAGCTGGACGCCGAGACCGGGCACGCCGTCATGGAGCTGCTGCGGGCCGTCGTCGACAGCGAACAGGTCACCGCCCTGGTCGCCACCCACGACGCCACCCTGCTGGACCTCGCCGACCGGGTGCTGGAGCTGCGCGACGGGGAGATCGTCGAGACCTGAGCGGCACGGCGTCAGAGTTCCGTCAAAGACGGCTCCGACGCCGCTGACGGGACCTTTTGTCGCGATCGCCGGCCGTAAGGTCGACGCTGCGTGGGCAGCAGTGACCGGAAGACAATGGGGCCATGGGACGCGGCAAGCTTCGGATCTACCTCGGTGCGGCACCGGGCGTCGGCAAGACGTACGCGATGCTCTCCGAGGCGCACCGGCGGGTGGAGCGGGGCACCGACTGCGTGGTGGCCTTCGTGGAGCACCACGGGCGCCCGCGCACCGAGGTGATGCTGCACGGCCTGGAGCAGGTGGCCCGCAAGGAGCTGGCGTACCGGGACACGGCGTTCACCGAGATGGACGTCGACGCCGTCCTCGCCCGCAGCCCCCAGGTGGCCCTGGTGGACGAGCTCGCCCACACCAACGTCCCCGGCTCCCGCAACGCCAAGCGCTGGCAGGACGTGGAGGAACTGCTCGCGGCCGGCATCGACGTCGTCTCGACCGTCAATATCCAGCACCTGGAGTCGCTCGGCGACGTCGTCGAGTCGATCACCGGCGTACGGCAGCGGGAGACCGTGCCGGACGAGGTGGTGCGGCGGGCGGACCAGATAGAGCTCGTCGACATGTCGCCCCAGGCGCTGCGCCGGCGGATGGCGCACGGCAACATCTACCAGCCCGACAAGGTCGACGCGGCCCTGTCGAACTACTTCCGGCCCGGCAACCTGACCGCCCTGCGGGAGCTCGCCCTGCTGTGGGTGGCGGACCGGGTCGACGAGTATCTGAAGCAGTACCGCAGCGACCACCGGGTGTCGAAGATATGGGGTTCGCGGGAGCGGATCGTGGTCGGACTGACCGGCGGACCCGAGGGCCGCACCCTCATCCGGCGGGCCGCGCGCCTCGCCGAGAAGGGTGCGGGCGGTGAGGTGCTCGCCGTCTACATAGCCAGCAGCGACGGGCTGACGGCCGCCTCGCCGAAGGAACTGGCCGTGCAGCGCACCCTCGTGGAGGACCTCGGCGGCACCTTCCACCACGTGGTCGGCGACGACATACCGGCGGCGCTGCTCGCCTTCGCGCGCGGGGTCAACGCCACCCAGATAGTGCTCGGCGTCTCACGGCGCAAGAGCTGGCAGTACGTCTTCGGCCCTGGCGTCGGCGCGACGGTCGCCCGCGACTCGGGGCCCGACCTCGACGTCCACCTGATCACGCACGACGAGGCGGGCAAGGGCCGCGGGCTGCCGGTGGCCCGGGGGGCGCGGCTGGGCCGGTCGCGGATCATCGCGGGCTGGCTGGTCGGCGTGCTCGGCCCCGCGATCCTCGCGGTGCTCCTGAACGCCGTCCACCTCGGACTCGCCAACGACATGCTGCTGTTCCTGGCGGTGACGGTCGCGGCGGCGCTGCTCGGCGGCCTGCTGCCCGCGCTGGCCTCGGCCGCGCTGGGCTCGCTGCTGCTGAACTACTTCTACACACCGCCCCTGCACCGCTGGACCATCGCCGACCCGAAGAACATCGTCGCCATCGTGATCTTCGTGGGCGTCGGCGTCTCGGTGGCCTCGGTGGTCGACCTGGCCGCCCGGCGCACCCACCAGGCGGCCCGGCTGCGCGCCGAGTCGGAGATCCTGTCGTTCCTCGCGGGCAATGTGCTGCGCGGCGAGACCGGCCTGGAGGAGCTCCTCGAACGGGTCCGGGAGACCTTCGGCATGGAGTCGGCGGCCCTGCTGGAGCGGGCCGGCGACCACGACCCGTGGACCTGCGCGGGCCGCGCGGGCCTCGGTCCCGCCGTGCAGCGGCCGGACGAGGCGGACGTGGACGTACCGGCCGGGGACCACATGGCGCTGGCGCTGACCGGGCGGGTGCTGCCCGCCGAGGACCGCCGGGTGCTGGCCGCGTTCGCCGCCCAGGCGGCGGTCGTACTGGACCGCCGGCGCCTCCAGGAGGAGGCCGAACAGGCCCGGACGCTGGCCGAGGGCAACCGCATCCGTACGGCGCTGCTGGCCGCCGTGAGCCATGACCTCCGTACCCCGCTGGCCGGGATCAAGGCGGCCGTGTCGTCCTTGCGCTCGGACGACGTGGCGTGGTCCGAGGAGGACCAGGCGGAGCTGCTGGAAGGCATCGAGGAGGGCGCCGACCGGCTCGACCACCTGGTGGGCAACCTCCTCGACATGTCCCGCCTGCAGACCGGCACGGTCACCCCGCTGATCCGCGAGGTCGACCTCGACGAGGTCGTACCGATGGCGCTGGTCGGAGTGCCCGAGGACAGCGTCGAGCTGGACGTGCCGGAAACCCTGCCCATGGTCGACGTGGACCCAGGCCTGCTGGAGCGGTCGGTGGCCAACCTGGTCGAGAACGCCGTCAAGTACAGCCCGCCGGGCCGGGCGGTACTGGTCGCCGCCAGCGCCATCGCCGACCGCGTCGAGGTGCGCGTGGTCGACCGCGGGCCCGGCGTCCCCGACGATGCCAAGGAGCGCATCTTCGAGCCCTTCCAGCGCTACGGCGACGCCCCGCGCGGGGCCGGTGTGGGCCTCGGCCTCGCCGTGGCGCGCGGCTTCGCCGAGGCCATGGGCGGCACTCTCACCGCCGAGGACACACCCGGCGGCGGCCTCAGCATGGTCCTCACCCTGCGCGCGGCGGGACCGCGCGCGCCCGAGCTTCTCCACCCGGCGGAACCCGAAAGGCAGGCCACATGACCCGTGTGCTGGTCATCGATGACGAGCCGCAGATCGTGCGCGCCCTCGTGATCAACCTCAAGGCGCGCAAGTACGAGGTCGACGCGGCCCACGACGGCGCCACCGCCCTGCAGCTCGCCGCCGCCCGCCACCCCGATGTGGTCGTCCTCGACCTGGGCCTGCCCGACATGGACGGCGTCGAGGTGATCCGCGGACTGCGCGGCTGGACCCGCGTGCCGATCCTGGTGCTGTCCGCCCGGCACACCTCCGACGAGAAGGTCGAGGCCCTCGACGCCGGCGCCGACGACTACGTCACCAAGCCCTTCGGCATGGACGAGCTGCTCGCCCGGCTGCGGGCCGCCGTGCGCCGCGCCGAGCCGGTCGGCGCCGGCGAGGACGACGTGACCACCGTGGAGACCGAGGGGTTCACCGTCGACCTGGCCGCGAAGAAGGTCAACCGGGGCGGCAAGGACGTACGGCTCACGCCCACCGAGTGGCATCTGCTGGAGGTGCTGGTGCGCAACACGGGCCGGCTGGTGAGCCAGAAGCAGCTCCTCCAGGAAGTGTGGGGTCCGTCATACGGGACCGAGACGAACTACCTGAGGGTGTACATGGCCCAGCTGCGCAGGAAGCTGGAGGCGGACCCGTCGCACCCTGAGCACTTCATCACGGAGCCTGGGATGGGGTACCGCTTTGAGAAGTGAGCTGCGCGGTGGGCCGGGGGTCCGGGGGTTGTCCCCCGGGGGATGCAGCATCACGGAGCCTGGGATGGGGTACCGGTTCGAGAGGTGACACGAGGTACCGGTTCGAGAGGTAGAGAGCGTCGGTTCGGGCGCCGGGGTCGCGGGTACGTAGCTGTCAGTGCACCCCGGTACGCTTCAGATATGAGTGCTGTTCCTCAATCCGAAAAGCCGGTGGGCCGGATCCGGCGCATGCTCGACCGGCTCTCCTCTTCGCAGGAGGACCTGGAGTCCGAGGAGCTGCGGGAGGACACCGAGACCGCCGGATGCACCCGGATCGGTGACTGTCACGACCGACAGATCGTCACGGTTACTGGTACCTTGCGCACGGTCACCCTGCGGCCGCGCGCGGGCGTCCCGGCCCTGGAGGCCGAGCTGTTCGACGGCTCCGCCGCCCTGGACGTGGTGTGGCTCGGCAGGCGCTCCATCGTGGGCATAGAACCGGGGCGCAGGCTGATCGCATCGGGCCGCGTCTCGCTCAGCCGGGGCCGCCGGGTGCTGTTCAATCCGAAATACGAACTGAGACCCCTCGGACGGGAGTAGCCGGTGACGTCGCTCGACAAGCCGACCGAAGACACTCAAGCCGACGACGCCCGGGCGGTGACCGAGGCCGCCCTGTTCGAAGCGTTCGGCGGAGTGCGGGGCATGGTCGAGACGGTGCTGCCCGGCCTCCTCTTCGTCACCATCTTCACGATCAACAAGGACCTGCACTGGTCGGCCATCGCCGCCCTCGCCGTGTCCCTGCTGCTCGTGGTGGTCCGCCTGGTCATGCGGGACACCGTCAAGCACGCGTTCAGCGGTGTCTTCGGTGTCGCCTTCGGTGTCGTCTTCGCGATGATGACGGGCAACGCCAAGGACTTCTACCTCCCCGGCATGCTCTACACGCTGGGCCTGGCGCTGGCGTACATCGTCACGACCCTGTGCGGGGTGCCGCTGCTCGGGCTGATCCTCGGGCCGGTGTTCAAGGAGAACCTCTCCTGGCGGACGCGTAATCCGGGACGCAAGAAGGCCTATGCGAAGGCCAGTTGGGCCTGGGGCCTCATCCTGCTCGCCAAGTGCGCGATTCTCTTCCCGCTGTACTGGTGGGCGAACACGGCGCAGTTGGGCTGGGTGCTGGTCGCGCTGAAGATTCCCCCGTTCCTGCTGGCCGTGTGGCTCACCTGGGTGTTCCTGGCGAAGGCGCCCGCGCCGATCGACGTGTTCGCGGAGATGGAGGCGGAGGAGCAGGCCGAGAAGGAGCGGGCCGCTGCCGATGCCGCTGCCGCGGGGGCTGAGCCGAGTGGCGGGCGGCACCGGCGGGAGGCGTAGTCCCTGGGGGCTGCGCCCCCAGACCCCCGCTTTCGGCCTGGCGGCCTCGTCCTCAAACGCCGGACGGGCTGAAAGACTCGAACGCCGGACGCGCTGCAAAAAACAAAACGAAGGGCGCCCCCGGGTTCAGGGGCGCCCTTCGTCGTACCGGACGAGCGATCAGCCCGCCGTGTCCTCGCGCCGCACCGAGAGCAGGTCCTCCAGCTGCTCCTCCCGGGCCTGGGCGGCGACGAACAGGAGTTCGTCGCCCGGCTCCAGGGAGTCGTCGCGGGACGGGGTGAGGACTCGGGTGCCGCGGATGATCGTGACCAGGGACGTGTCCTCGGGCCATTCGACGTCGCCGACCTGGGTGCCGGCCAGGGCCGACTCCTCCGGCAGCGTCAGCTCCACCAGGTTCGCGTCACCGTGGCTGAAGCGCAGCAGGCGTACCAGGTCGCCGACCGAGACCGCTTCCTCGACCAGGGCCGACATCAGACGGGGGGTCGAGACCGCCACGTCGACGCCCCAGGACTCGTTGAAGAGCCACTCGTTCTTGGGGTTGTTGACGCGGGCCACGACACGCGGGACGCCGTACTCCGTCTTCGCCAGGAGCGAGACGACCAGGTTCACCTTGTCGTCGCCCGTCGCGGCGATCACCACGTTGCAGCGCTGGAGCGCCGCCTCGTCCAGCGAAGTGATCTCGCAGGCGTCGGCCAGCAGCCACTCCGCCTGCGGGACGCGCTCGACCGAGATGGCGGTCGGCGCCTTGTCGACGAGCAGGACCTCGTGACCGTTCTCCAGCAGCTCGCCCGCGATCGAGCGGCCGACCGCGCCGGCACCGGCAATGGCGACCCTCATCAGTGACCGCCCTCCTCTTCGGGACCCTTGGCGAAGGACGCCTCGACCTTGTCGACCTCGTCGGTGCGCATCATCACGTGCACCAGGTCGCCCTCCTGCAGCACCGTCTGCGAGCTGGGCAGGATCGCCTCACCGAGGCGGGTCAGGAACGCCACGCGGACGCCCGTCTCCTCCTGCAACTTGCTGATCTTGTGGCCGACCCAGGCGGCGGAGGCGTGCACCTCGGCGAGCTGGACACCGCCGGTGGGGTCGCGCCACAGCGGCTCGGCGCCCGAGGGCAGCAGTCGGCGCAGCATCTGGTCGGCCGTCCAGCGGACCGTCGCGACCGTGGGGATGCCGAGGCGCTGGTAGACCTCGGCACGACGCGGGTCGTAGATACGGGCCGCGACGTTCTCCACGCCGAACATCTCGCGGGCCACCCGCGCGGAGATGATGTTCGAGTTGTCCCCGCTGGACACGGCGGCGAAGGCACCGGCCTCCTCGATGCCGGCCTCGCGCAGGGTGTCCTGGTCGAAGCCGATCCCGGTGACCCGACGGCCGCCGAATCCGGGCCCGAGGCGGCGGAAGGCCGTGGGGTCCTGGTCGATCACTGCGACCGTGTGCCCCTGTTGCTCCAGGGTCTGGGCCAGCGCGGAACCCACTCTTCCGCAGCCCATGATGACGATGTGCACGACCGTCCTTCCGGTGTCAAGAGTTACTGCTCAGCCACATCAGGGTCTCAGACAGACGCCCAAGCTACACACGCGCGGTAGGACGTCGGCACCCCTGTGCACGGTTGCCGCGCCGCGTGTGACCTCAGCGACGGCTGATGCTGCGGACGCTGGCAAGAGTCAGGATTCCGAGGCCGACGAGGGCCGCCGCGGCGCCGATCAGCTCTGCGGTGGCATGCATGGAACCTCCAAGGGGCGGCAACTGGGGCGGTGATTGTCATATAGGCATGAGGGCGGGACGACCTGCGGAATCCGTCGCCGGAGCCCCCTTTGTTTTCACTCGGAGGGCAGATGGGTGGGGGAGGGTGGATGGGTGCCCGTTCGAACGCCTACGATTACCTGTTGTGTCCAAACTGACCGACGTGCCCAAACGGATCCTGATCGGGCGCGCACTGCGCAGTGACCGGCTGGGCGAAACGCTCCTGCCGAAGCGCATCGCCCTCCCCGTCTTCGCCTCCGACCCGCTGTCCTCCGTGGCCTACGCCCCGGGAGAGGTGCTGCTGGTCCTGTCCATCGCGGGCGTGTCGGCGTACCACTTCAGCCCCTGGATCGCCCTCGCGGTGGTCGTGCTGATGTTCACCGTGGTCGCTTCCTACCGGCAGAACGTGCATGCCTACCCCAGCGGCGGCGGCGACTACGAGGTCGCGACCACCAACCTGGGCGCCAAGGCGGGACTGACCGTGGCCAGCGCCCTGCTCGTCGACTACGTCCTCACCGTCGCCGTCTCGATCGCCTCCGGCATCGAGAACCTCGGCTCCGCGGTCCCGTTCGTGGTCGAGCACAAGGTGCTGTGCGCCGTCGCCGTGATCGTGCTGCTGACGCTGATGAACCTGCGCGGCGTCAAGGAGTCCGGCAAGCTCTTCGCGATCCCGACGTATGTGTTCGTCGGCGGCGTGTTCATCATGATCGCGTGGGGTGCGTTCCGCGGGCTGGTGCTGGGCGACACCATGCGGGCGCCGACGGCGAGCTACACGATCAAGGCCGAGCACCAGGGGCTGGCCGGATTCGCGCTGGTCTTCCTGATGCTGCGGGCCTTCTCCTCCGGCTGTGCCGCGCTCACCGGTGTCGAGGCGATCTCCAACGGTGTGCCGGCCTTCCGCAAGCCCAAGTCGAAGAACGCGGCGACCACGCTGGCCGCGATGGGTCTGCTCGCCGTCACCATGTTCTGCGGGATCATCGTCCTCGCCCTGACGACCAAGGTCCGCATGGCCGAGAACCCGGCCACCGACCTGCTCAAGCACGGCGTCGCGATCGGCTCCGGCTATGTGCAGAACCCGGTGATCACCCAGGTGGCCGAGGCCGTCTTCGGCAAGGGCAGCTTCCTGTTCGTGGTGCTCGCCGCGGCCACCGCCCTGGTCCTGTTCCTGGCCGCCAACACCGCCTACAACGGCTTCCCGGTGCTCGGCTCGATCCTCGCCCAGGACCGCTATCTGCCCCGCCAGCTGCACACCCGCGGCGACCGCCTGGCGTTCTCGAACGGCATCGTGCTCCTCGCGGGCGCGGCCACCTTCCTGACCGTGATCTACGGCGCCGACTCGACCCGGCTGATCCAGCTGTACATCGTCGGCGTGTTCGTGTCCTTCACGCTCAGCCAGACCGGCATGGTCCGGCACTGGAACCGCCACCTGGCGGTCGAGAAGGACCAGGCCAAGCGCCGCCACATGGTGCGCTCCCGCGCGATCAACGCCTTCGGCGCCTTCTTCACGGGCCTGGTGCTGGTCGTCGTCCTGGTCACCAAGTTCACGCACGGCGCCTGGGTCGCCCTGCTCGGCATGGTGATCTTCTACGCGACGATGACCGCGATCCGTAAGCACTACGACGGTGTGGCCGCCGAGATCGCGGCGCCCGAGGGCCCGAGCGACGACAGCGTACGGCCCTCCCGCGTCCACTCGGTCGTCCTGATCTCGAAGATCCACCGCCCCACGCTGCGTGCCCTGGCCTACGCCAAGCTGATGCGCTCGGACAGCCTGGAGGCGCTCACCGTCAACGTCGACGCGGCGGAGACGAAGGCGCTGAAGGAGGAGTGGGAGCGGCGCGGCATCGACGTACCGCTGAAGGTGCTCGACTCGCCGTACCGCGAGATCACGCGGCCGATCATCGAGTACGTCAGGGGCCTGCGCAAGGAGTCGCCGCGCGACGCGGTGTCCGTGATCATCCCCGAGTACGTGGTCGGTCACTGGTACGAGCATCTGCTGCACAACCAGAGCGCGCTCAGGCTCAAGGGCCGGCTGCTGTTCACGCCGGGCATCATGGTGACGTCCGTGCCCTACCAGCTGCAGTCCTCGGAGGCGGCGAAGAGCAGGGCCCGCAAGCGGCAGGAGTGGAACGCGCCGGGTTCGGTGCGCCGCGGTCCGGCCCAGGAGGGCCGGCCGAAGCAGCCCTCGGGCTCCAAGGGCTGACACCACGTCGGTCAACGGCCGGACGACACCCACGTAGACTGGTGGGCTGTTGTCCGGCCGTTTCCCTCTCGATGTTGTGGAGTCACCCCGCCATGCAGGCAGAACCGAAGAAGTCGCTGGTCGGGGAGGAGTACGAGGTCGAGATCGGCCCCGTCGCCCACGGCGGGCACTGCATCGCCCGTACCGCCGAGGGCCAGGTGCTGTTCGTCCGGCACACGCTGCCCGGTGAGCGGGTGGTGGCGCGGGTCACGGAGGGCGAGGAGGGGGCCCGTTTCCTGCGCGCGGACGCCGTCCAGGTCCTCTCGGCCTCCAAGGACCGCATCGAGGCGCCCTGCCCCTACGCCGGTCCGGGCCGCTGCGGCGGCTGCGACTGGCAGCACGCCAAGCCGGGGGCGCAGCGGCGGCTGAAGGGCGAGGTGCTCGCCGAGCAGCTGCAGCGGCTCGCGGGCCTGACGCCCGAGGAGGCCGGCTGGGACGGCACGGTGATGCCGGCCGAGGGCGACAAGCTGCCCGCGGGCGAGGTGCCTGCCTGGCGGACGCGGGTGCAGTACGCGGTGGACGCCGACGGCCGTGCCGGTCTGCGCCGGCACCGCTCGCACGAGGTCGAGGCGATCGACCACTGCATGATCGCGGCCGAGGGCGTCAGCGAGCTGGGCATCGAGAAGCGCGACTGGGCGGGCATGGCGTCGATCGACGCCATCGCGGCGACGGGATCGCAGGACCGCCAGGTGATCCTCACGCCGAAGCCGGGCGCCCGCCTTCCGATCGTCGAGCTGGACAAGCCGGTGTCCGTGATGCGGGTGGAGGAGAAGGACGGCGGGGTGCACCGCGTCCATGGCCGTCCCTTCGTCCGAGAGCGCGCGGACGGCCGTACGCACCGGGTCGGCAGCGGCGGCTTCTGGCAGGTCCACCCGAAGGCCGCCGACACCCTGGTGACCGCGGTCATGCAGGGCCTGCTGCCGCGCAAGGGCGAGATGGCACTCGACCTGTACTGCGGCGTGGGCCTGTTCGCGGGTGCCCTCGCCGACCGGCTCGGCGACAAGGGCGCGGTCCTCGGCATCGAGTCCGGCAAGCGGGCCGTCGAGGACGCCCGGCACAACCTCGCCGACTTCGAACGGGTGCGGATCGAACAGGGCAAGGTCGAAGCGGTACTGCCGCGCACCGGAATCACCGAGGTCGACCTCATCGTCCTGGACCCCCCACGCTCGGGCGCCGGCCGCCAGACGGTGGCCCACCTGTCATCCCTGGGCGCCCGCCGAATCGCATACGTGGCTTGCGACCCGGCGGCGCTGGCGCGGGACCTGGGGTACTTCCGGGACGGGGGGTACCGGGTGCGGTCGTTGCGGGCGTTCGATCTGTTTCCGATGACGCATCACCTGGAGTGTGTTGCCGTCCTTGAGCCGGCCGCGAAGGGCTCCTGACCTGCGGTTCCAGGCACCAGCCGACGGCCAGCCAGCCGTTGTGGCCGATCCCGGTGCCGAGCAGCAGGCCGCGCAGGGTCTCGATGGCCGGGGTGAACGGCTGGTACTCGGTGATCGGCTGGAACCAGCCCGGCATCGCGTGGAGGGGGACGAAGGTGCTGGAGATGAGCGGGAGGAAGACGAGCGGCATGGCGGTGTTGCTGGCCGCCTCGGTGTTCGGGCTGATCAGGCCCATCCCGACCGTGATCCAGGTGAGCGCCGGGGCGAACAGCGTGAGCAGTCCAAAGGCCGCGAGCCACTCAAGGGCCGTGGCATCCTGTGCGGTCTGGCCGCCGCGGTGGTGCGGATCCGGGGACGGACGGCCCTCGCCCGGGAGCAGCGGCGGGCCATGGCCGTCGTGATCGACGCAGCCAGGGGCACCGGCCGGTCGGTGACCGTGCGTCAGCAGGTTGCCGGGGCCCAGTGGTCCGTCGACATCGGTACGGACCGCGCCGTCGTTGACGGCCCCAGGGGGCATTCCGGGTGGGCGGTAAGAGGTGAAGAGGCCCGGTGAGCCCGGCACGGGAGGACAACGCCCCGGTACCCCTTTTCGTGTCGTCCTGCGCGTGCTCAGCGTCCGTAGGCGGAGGGGGTGGTGCCCGAGCCGGTGGCCGGCCCGTGGCCGGTCAGGACCAGTTCCTTCGCCTTGCTGAACTCCTCGTCCGTGATGTCGCCGCGAGCGCGGATCTCGGACAGCCTGGCGAGCTCTTCGACGCTGCTGCGTTGACCCTGGTCGCTCACGGCCTCCCTGATGCGGGCGTCGAAGGCGTCCTGCTGCGCCCGGGCCTGTGCTATCTCTTGGCGGCCCATGTTCTTGCCGCGGGCGATCACATAGACGAAGACGCCCAGGAAGGGCAGGACGATGGTGAACACCAGCCAGCCGGCTTTCGCCCACCCGTTCATTTCGTCGTCACGGAAGATGTCGACGACGATGCGGAAGAGCAGGACGAACCACATGATCCACAGGAAGAACAGGAGCATGCTCCAGAAGACGCTCAGCATGGGGTAGTCGTACGCCAGGTACGTCTGCGCGCTCATGTCTCTCCTCCATCCCGGGCGCTCGCCCGGCCGCCGTTGTGCTCCCTTCAGCGTGCGCACGGGCCGGGCCCGGTGCCTCACCCTTCGGGGGTGAGCGTGCGGGCCGTCCAGCCCGCCCGGTCGACACGTTCCCGAGGTCGGATCAGGGGTCGGCCTTCGTACGGTGGCGGGGTACGGCGGCCGTCCGGTACTACTCGCAGGAGGCGACGTACTCGCCGAGGGCGAGGCCCGAAACGGCCACCAGGAACACGGCGATCAGCCAGGACAGAAACGTGAAGACGGGCCCCAACGGGCCGAACTCCTCCAGGCTGCGCTCCATGGCTTTGGGGACGAACAGGCCGGCGGCCCAGCTCAGCACCACCGTGCCCGTGCCCGCCAGCGGCGCTCCCGGCAGCAGGCTCCGCCAGCCGATCCTGCCGCCCAGCAACAGATGCTGGGACCACCACCACAGAAGCGCCGCCGACAGCAGGGACAGCGCCCATCCGATCACTGGTGTGGGTGTTGGTCACCCGGAGCGACCCGGAGGACGGGTCGCTCCCGCTGACCCCTCTGCGAGTGATCACGATCCTGGGCATGATCTCGGCGCAGGTCGCCCTGGTCAGCATATGGCGGCTGGTGACGATGGTGCGACGCGGAACCGTGTTCTCCCACGCCGCCTTCCGCTACGTCGACGCCGTGATCGGCGCGATCGTGGCGGCTGCCCTCCTGTTCACGGTCACGGCCCTCAATGCGCCGGGCCAGCGGGACGACCCGGGCGTCACCGTCATCATGGGCGGGGTTGGCGTGGCCATCCTGGGTGTCGCGCTCATCGTGCTCGTGCTGCGGATGCTGCTCGCCCAGGCCGTCGCGCGGGACGTCGAAGCGGCGCAGATGCAGGCCGAGTTGGACGAGGTGATCTGATGCCGATCGCCGTCGACATCGACGTGATGCTGGCCAGGCGGAAGATGTCCGTCGGCGAGCTCGCAGACCGCGTCGGGATCACGCCCGCCAACCTGGCGGTACTCAAGAACGGCGGCGCCAAGGCGGTGCGCTTCGCGACGCTCGCCGCGCTCTGCGAGGTGCTCAAGTGCCAGCCGGGCGACCTGCTGCGCTGGGAGGCCGAGGACGCCGCGGGCGGATGACGTGCCCCATGGCGGGCGGGAAAACGCCTGGCACCACCGGCCTGGCACGGCACGTGGACCACATGGACGCGGATCGCTGATCACCCGCAGTACCGCCACGTCAGCCGGTCTGCGGCGCCTCTGCCGGGTTCGCCCTTGTGTATCGAGCCCGCCTGGTACGTCAGCGCAGTCGGTCGGCGGCCGGCCACGGCGATCGCGAGGTCCTCCGTGACCACCGCCACGGAAGGCCGTGGAGTGAGGTAACAGCAGCTTCCCGCCAGGGCCCGCGGATCCTGGACTGGGCCGCTCGTTTGACGCTCCGAGCGCCTGTAGGGCCTTTTGGTGGGGCTGCAAATGGCATCTGACCTGCGAATACGTCAGGTCCTTCCCCTTCTGGTGTCTTTCCGATGACGCATCACCTGGAATGCACCGACCTCCTTGAACCGGCCACGAAGGGCTCCTGGCCTGCGGTTTCGGGCGTGCGCATGATGTGCGGTGTGGGCGCTGACCGAGGGTGTGCCGAATGCCGGCGACGCTGCGCGCAGAGCTTCGGAGCCCTGCTGGTCACATGTCCCGGAAGAGACCGGTGTGGACCGTGACCTGCCGTGTTGGACGTCTGTGGGGCGCTGACCTGCGTGGATGACCTTTCGGCTGTTTCGCGCTCATGCCAGGCGGTCCAGCGCGCGGCCTATGACGCCCAGTCGGGGAGAGCGGCAGCACCTGATACGAAGAGTCACCATCGACCGGTTTGTGACAAAGGCTGCAAATACCGGTGAATCCTTTGCTTTGGATAGGCATTCGGTCATCGTCGTGGGGTCCCGCCATCGCCATCCCGAGATGGCCAGCCATGCCAGGAGCAAGAACAGAATGCCGAACTCCAAGTCCGTCCGTCTGCTGCGCCGTGCGGCTCTCGGCAGCACGGTGGCCGTCTCGTTCGCCCTGGCCGGTGTCGGTGCCGGCGCGAGCGCGGCCGCAACCGACGTCAGCGCGCAGGGCGCCCCTGCAGGCGCCCCGAGCGCTTCGGTCGTCCACAGTGCGGCGACGTACGGCCGGACTGTGGCACTCACCTTCGACGACGGCCCGGGGCCGTTCACCGGTCAGGTCCTGGACCTGCTCGCCCAGTACCACGCGCAGGCGACCTTCTGCCAGATAGGCAACCAGGCCGCCGCGAACTCCGCCCTGGTCAAGCGCATCCTCGCCGACGGCCACCGGCTGTGCGACCACACCGTGGATCACCCCCAGCCGATGCGTATCCTCCCGCACGCCACGCAGGTCCACGAGATCACCGCAGCCAAGGAAATGATCAGCAAGGCCGGTGGGCCAGGCACCCGGATCGGGTGGTTCCGTGCACCCGGCGGCGACTTCAGCCCCGAGAACCGCCGGATAGCGGTGCAGGACGGTCTGCGCCCGCTGGGCTGGACCGTCGACCCCCGTGACTGGTCGCGCCCCGGTGTCGCCTCGATCGTCGCCACCGTGAAACGGGAACTGCGTCCCGGCGGCGTCGTCCTCATGCACGACGGCGGCGGCAACCGCAGCCAGACCGTGGCGGCCCTGCGCGAACTGCTTCCCTGGCTGACCCGGCAGGGCTACAGGTTCAGCCTTCCCGCGAGCTGACGAGGCAGCCTGAATTCGATCTTTCACCTGCCGGCGTCGAACCCGACTGGCACGTGTCCACGCCGGGTAAAACGCCACACGTCAGAGCGGCCTTCGTCACGTCCTGTGGGCCGGAGCGAGAAACACCCGGGACCATGACGGACGAAGGCCGCGGCTGACCACCGTCGGCCAGGCCGTGCCGCTCCGGCGTAGGCGGTCGATCGGCGTGCGGTGCTCCTGCGTCGGCTAGCGGACGACGCGGATGGTCACCGGCGCGGAGATGCGGTCCGTCTTCGGGTGCTTGTGGTGCTCGTCGGTCGCGTAGAGCACCGAACGGAACTGCAGCTCGCCCGGGCGCGTGGCCTTCACATTTGCCCACGCATCGGCTTTGAAGGTCCGCGTGGCGGCGTGCCAGTGGCCCCACCGGCCGGGTTTGCCGGACCGCTCCTGTATGACGAGGACGGTTTCCCAGTGGGCGTCGTCGTCACCCTGGCCGTGTACTTTCACCACGTGGCCGGCATGCACGGTGTGGGGGGTGGCCTCGATCGAGATGTCGCTCTTCGCGAATGCCGGGGACGCCGCCATCACTGCTGAGACCACACCCACCGCGCCGACTGCCGCGAGCCGCTTCATACCAAGCTTCATGCTCGGGTCTCCCTGGATTCCTTGGTGCCCTTTGCGCCGGCTGGGCTTCGTAGCTGCCTGATTGGCGCGCTTCCACCGAAGAAGAGCAGTTGGCGCGCTGAGAAGTTGGCCCCCGATTGTCACTGCCTCGTAACTGGTGTCCGCCGGGTGCCACCTCCCCGGCCGGGAGCGTCGATGCGCTTGTCCACCGGGAGCGCAAGGTTGCGGTACGGCACCCACTCAGCGGTGGGCAACAGGGACGGGTCATTCACACGGCGGCCCCTCGGTCAGGTCCAGTATCGAAGCGCTTCGAATAGTGGGCAGGCGGCACCTGTTACGCAAACACCCTTGAAAGGATGAGGATTTGATTCATCGAAGTGTTTGTCGAACGGGAAGTGCGCCGCTAGCCTCGCGGTCGGTTGAAGTCAGTTGAAGCGCTTCGACACCTTGATGAAGGAAGGCCGCTGCAGTGGGGGGCCAGTAAACGCATCCGCACGTGGGAGGAAGCATGGGCAGACAACGACGTCGATTCACGGTCGCGGCCGGCAGCCTGGCGCGGTCGACACACGTCGGCAGGACGGGAGGGCGGTTGAGGAAGGCAGCGACAGCGGCGGCCATGGCTTTGAGCGTCATAGCGGGCAGCCTGGCGTTCGCATCACCGGCGTCCGCCGCGACGTTGACCCAGGTCGACGACTTCGGCTACAACCCCACGAACCTGCAGATGTACGAATACGTGCCGGCCAAGCTGCCCCGTCATCCGGCAGTGCTCGTGGCGGCGCACTGGTGCACAGGCTCCGGCCCTGACATGTTCAACGGCAGCGAATTCGCGTCCCTGGCCGACCAGTACGGATTTATCGTCGTCTACCCCTCGATCACCGGTGACATCAAGTGCTGGGACGTCGCATCGGACGCCGCGCTGAAACACGACGGCTCCAGCGACCCGGCCGGCGTGATGTCCATGGTGCGGTGGGAGATCGCGAACCGCGGCGCCAACCGGCACCGGGTCTACATGACCGGCATCTCCTCTGGCGCGATGCTGACCAACGTCATGCTCGCCGACTACCCGGACGTGTTCAAAGCCGGATCGGCGTTCATGGGCGTGCCGTACCACTGCTTCTACACCGGCACCTTCCGCGGCTGGAACAGTGACTGCTCCACAGGCAACATCACCAAGACTCCGCAGGAGTGGGGCGACCTGGCCCGCGCCGCCTACCCCGGCTACACCGGGCCACGGCCGCGTATGCAACTGTGGCACGGCACCCAGGACGCCGCCCTCAACCACCACAACCTCGGCGAAGAGATCAAACAGTGGACCAACGTTCTCGGTGTCAGCCAAACCCCGGTCTTCACCGACCAGCCCCAGTCGATCTGGACCAGGACCCGCTACGGAAGCGCCAGCACGAGACCACCGGTCGAGGCCAACAGCTTCCAGGGGTACGGCCACGAGCTGCCCAAACCTGGCATGGCGCTGCTGGCCCTGAAGTTCATGGGCCTGGCACCCTAGGGCCGACCGCGGCCACGACCACGGCATCTACCGGCGTCGACTGCGCGGTAGTGCCACGACCATTGGTGGAACGCCCGCATCGTTGAGCCCCACGCACTGCGCGGCGATGCAGCCAACATCAAGAACCATGTCATGCCCTCCTGGGCGGACTTGGAGATGCGGGCCACCACCGGCATGGACGTCCAGAGTTGGATCCGGACCCTGTCGAGAAGGGGCCAACTGGCGTCAGCAGACCTGGTGGCCCGCCCTCGAAGGTGCCCACTACTTCGACACCGACGGCGAGCAGCGGCTCGTCCCGCACCACCCGCCGCACTCCATACACCACACCTGCGCCTCGTGGCTGGTCCAGAAGGGAGTCTCGCTCTACGAGGTCCAGCACCTCCTCGGTCACGGGGGCAGGTCGCGGCGGTGGGCGTGGAGGAAGATCTGTTCGTCGGCGTGGACCGCCCGCGGTGAAGAAGACGAGTGCGACGCTGAGGCGATCACCGAGGGGTGGTGGCCTGTGGTGGGGGCCAGGGTGGCGGTCATCGCCAGCCACAGGAAGACGTTGGGGGTGTTCTGCGTGATGAAGAGGTCCCGGCCGAGGCCGGTGCCGTGAGAGCGCAGGCGCAGGAACAGGGCCGTCAGGAGGCGCAGGGCGGTCAGGGCAGCGGCCGTGGCGGGCGTCACCAGCAGGAGCCGGGCGGCGGTGTGGGCGGTCAGGCCGGTCGCCCACCTGTCAGGGCGGCCGGTCGCCTTCACGGTCACCTTGCCAGTAGCCGATCAGGCGCGGCGAGGCGCACCGCTGCCCAGGCGATCTTGCTGGCAAGGCGGGTGCGGCTCTGCGCTGGCCGTCCGTGAAGGGGCGCACCTCCGGCCGACCGCCGGACGCGGCGTACAGCTATCCGGTACGAGTAGGGAACGGTGTCCAAAGCGGTGCTCGAACGAGTGCTTGCCGCGGCGGCGCGGGCTCCGTCGAGTGGAAACCTCCAGCCGTGGCATCTGTATGTCGTGACGGGCGAGCCCTTGGCCGAGCTGAAGAGGCGTGCGGCGGCCAGGGCGCTGGCGGGAGACCCGGAGGATGAGCGGGAGTATCCGATGTACCCCGCCGAACTGACCTCACCGTATCTGGACCGCTTTTCCGCCGCGGCCGCCCAACGGTACGAAGCGCTCGGGATCGAGCGCGACGACCCCGACAGGCCCAGGAAGATCGCCGCGTTGAACTCGCAGGCGTTCGGGGCGCCGGTCGTACTGTTCTGCTGCCTCGACCGGACGATGGGGCCCGGGCAGTGGGCGGACGCGGGGATGCATCTGCAGACGGTCATGCTGCTGCTGAGGGCGGAAGGGTTGCACAGCTGTCCCCAGGTGATGTGGACGATGTACCGCACGACCGTCAGCCAGACCGTCGGCGCCGACGACGGGCGCGTGCTGTTCTGCGGCCTCTCGGTGGGATACGAGAAGGAAGGCGTGTCGCGGCTGCGTACCGCGCGGGCCGACATCACGGAAACAGTGAGCTTCATCGGAGTCTGAGCTGCCGGCCGGGTGTTCTACGAAGATCTGGTTCGGCGCCGACCGGCTTCGGCCGGCCGCCGAAGGCCTCCGGATTGCGGGCCTGATCGGTGACCAGCAGGACCAGGTGGCCGCGGACCTTGGACTGCGAGTACTGGTTGCGCGACTCCGCCGAGTACGCGCGGACGGCACCCTCCCGCACGATCAGGCACGGGCAGCGGCCCTCATGTCTCGTTTCGAAAGAGGTCGCCGTCCCCGGGCGCCCGTAAGGGCCGGCCCCTCCCTCCGGCAGGGGGACGGGCCGGGGTTAGACGGGTGCGGCGGTCAGTTCACGTGGAGGGTGAGCGCTGCGGTGTGCAGCTTGCCGGCGGTCTGGAACTGCAGGAAGAGCCGCCAGTTTCCGGACTGGGCGAACTCGGCGTGGAAGGTCAGGGTCGGTCCGCCATGGTCACCGTTGACCTTCGTCTCCGGGTGGAGGTGGGCGAAGGACAGGTCGCCCTGGTGGAAGGCGGTGAGGTGGGCGTACGTGTCCAGGTAGGGCTGGAGGTCGGTGACCGGCTTGCCGTTGCTGGTGACGGTGGCGGTCAGCCGGCGGGCCGTGCCGGCCAGCAGGTCGCCCTTCACCGCGATCGTGTAGCCGTCGACGGTGGTGGTGCCGGACGCATCGGGCAGGGCTGCGGTCATCGGCCTGCCGGACACCTTCACCGTGCGGCTGAGGACGAAGTCCTTGCCCTTGCCTGAGCCGGTGGCCGGGGTGAAGGAGGTGTACAGCCGCCAGGTGCCCGGCCTCAGCGCGGCGAGCGGCGCGGTCCAGGTGCCGTTCTCGGCCATGGCGGGGTGCACATGCTGGAAGCCGGTGAGGTCGGTGCGGACGGCGTAGAAGTGCATCCGCTTGGTCTGGTCGACGGTGTAGTCGGTGACCGGCTTGCCGTCCGGGCCGGTCACGGTGAAGCGGTAGTCGGCCGACCGGTCGGCGGGGAGGCCGGTGGTGCTCGAGATCATGCGGTAGCCGTCCCGGGCGGCGGCCAGGCCGTTGCCGGTGGCGGCGGTGTCCATGTCGGGCATCGACGCCATGGCGTCGGCCGATGCGGAGGGGGACGGCGTGTTCCCGTGGTCCATGCCGGGCATGGCGGAGCTGTGGCCGGAGCCGGTGCCCGAGCCGCAGGCGGCCAGCGCCAGGGTGAGTACCGAGGTGGTGGTGGCCGCCATGAGGAGGCGGCGGGGCGTCCGAGAGCGCTTGGACATAAGGTGTCTTTCCAGGTGGGCGCCGCGATACGGCGCGAGTGACGGACGTGGGACCGGTGCCGGACCGCGGCGGTGAGCCGGTGTCCGGGGTCTCGTCACGTCCGTGCGATGCACGCCTGGAGGAGGAGTTCGCGTCCGCCCAGGGGTGGTCCCCTGCGGCGGGTGCCCACGTACGCCCGTGGGGCCCGTGGCAGCAGGGCGGCGACGGGCAGGACCAGGACGGCCGTGGCGAGCGGCGGCAGCGGGCTCGCCGAGCGGGGAGGGGTGGCCAGGCACAGCGCGCCCCGCATGGTCTCGTCCGTGCGCGGGGTCGCCTTGTCGCCCGCCCTGGAGTGGTCGGCCGGGTGCGCTGCCATGGCGGCCGGCGCCGGTTGCGTGACCGCCGTGACCGCGGTGTCCGCCATGGCCCCGTGGCAGCCGCCTTCAGCCGCGGCCGGGCCGCCGTGCATGAGGAACAGCCCGAGCAGCACCGCAACCAGCACGGCCGGCCGCACCACTTGGCGGTGGCGGGCCCCGGCCGTGCTCGGGGCGGGCTGCGTGGCAGTCACGGGTTCACCTTACGCAGCCGGGCGCACTGCGCCGTCGTGCGGGGCCCGCACCGTTCTGGCCGTCATGGCCGGTATGCGGTCTTTCCGCCGCTCCCGGCCATGCTCACACTGCCCGTGAGGGATCGGGGGGTGGTGCGGATGGCCGCGCGGCGCAAGGGACGGCAGCGGCGGCGGGCGGCGCGGCGGGACGCGCTCTCGCGCCGGGCGGGTGCCGGTCTGGCCGGCGTACTGGTGCTGGCCGTGTTCTGGTCGGCGATCTGGATGTACGTCGTCGGGGTCGTCGTCGCGGCGGCTCTTGGCGGCCTCGGCTGGTGGCTGTGGCGTACGGACCGGATCCTGCGCGGCCGGGACCGGGCGTGGCGGCAGCGGGACGCGGTCGCCGCCGGGCATCGGTCGTTGGCCGAAGTGGACGCCATGAGCGGTACGGAGTTCGAGGAGCTGGTCGCCGCGCTGTGCCGCCGGGACGGGTGCCGTGCGGTGCGGCGGGTCGGCGGATCGGGTGACCAAGGGGCCGATGTGGTCGGGCGGTTGCCGGACGGGCGGGCGATGGTCGTGCAGTGCAAGCGGTACACGCCGAGTGCCGTCATCGCCAGCCGGGAGGTACGGGATCTGCTCGGGTCGAAGGTGCACTTCGGGGCGGACGTCGCGGTGTTCGTGACGACGACCCGGTTCAGCAAGCAAGCCATGGACGTCGTGGTCAGGAACGGCATCGTCGCCGTCAACCGCGACCTGCTCGGGGCATGGAACAGCGGTGCCTCGTTGCCCTCGCTGATGGGGGTCAGCGGTCACGGACAGGGCGATGCCCGTCACCTGGCGCGGTGGCGGAAGACGTACGGGCGCAGAAGGCGACGCCCGGGCCGCCCCCTGAGGGACGGCCCGGACGTCAGTGGCCTTGCCCGGTGACCGAGCTGGGTGGCCGGGCGGATCAGGCGATGTCGAAGCGGTCCGCGTTCGACACCTTGACCCACGCCGCGACGAAGTCGTTCACGAACTTCTCCTTGGCGTCGTCGGCCGCGTAGACCTCGGCGAGCGCACGCAGCTCGGAGTTCGAGCCGAACACCAGGTCGGCACGGGTACCGGTCCACTTGACCTCGCCGGTCGCGTCGTCACGGCACTCGAAGACCGTCTGGTCCTCGGAGACCGGCGACCACGTGTGGCCCAGGTCGAGCAGGTTGACGAAGAAGTCGTTCGTCAGCTTGCCGGGGGTGTCCGTGAAGACGCCGTGCGCGCTCTGCTGGTAGTTGGCGCCGAGGACGCGCAGACCGCCGACGAGGACGGTCAGCTCGGGGGCGCTCAGGCCCAGCAGGTTGGCCTTGTCGAGCAGCAGGTACTCGGCCGGCAGGCGGTTGCCCTTGCCCAGGTAGTTGCGGAAGCCGTCGGCGGTGGGCTCCAGCGCGGCGAAGGACTCCGCGTCGGTGTGCTCCTCCGTGGCGTCCACACGGCCCGGGGTGAAGGGCACCTCGATGTCGTGACCGGCGTCCTTGGCGGCCTTCTCGACGGCGGCGGCGCCACCGAGGACGATCAGGTCGGCCAGGGAGACCTTCTTGGCGCCCGAGTTCGCGTTGAACTCCGCCTGGATGCCCTCCAGGACGCGCAGCACCTGAGCCAGCTCGTCGGGCTCATTGACCTCCCAGCCGGCCTGCGGCTGAAGGCGGATACGGGCGCCGTTGGCACCGCCGCGCTTGTCGCTGTTGCGGTACGTCGAGGCCGACGCCCACGCGGTGGACACCAGCTGGGCCACGGACAGACCCGAGTCGAGCAGCTTGGCCTTGAGCGCCGCGACATCGGCGGCGTCGATGGGCTCGCCCTCGGCCTCCGGCAGCGGGTCCTGCCACAGCAGGGTCTCCGCCGGGACCTCCGGGCCGAGGTACAGGGACTTCGGGCCCATGTCACGGTGGGTCAGCTTGTACCAGGCGCGGGCGAAGGCGTCCGCGAACTCCTCCGGGTTCTCGTAGAACCGGCGCGAGATCGGACCGTAGACCGGGTCGAAGCGCAGTGACAGGTCGGTGGTGAGCATCGTCGGGAGCTTCTTCTTCGACGCGTCGTGGGCGTCGGGGATGATCGCCTCGGCGTCCTTGGCGACCCACTGCTTCGCGCCGGCCGGGCTCTCGGTGAGCTCGTACTCGTACTCGAAGAGGTTCTTGAAGAACCCGTTGCTCCACTGGGTCGGCGTGGCGGTCCAGGTGACCTCCAGGCCGGAGGTGATCGCGTCGCCGGCCTTGCCGGAGCCGTAGGTGCTCTTCCAGCCGAGGCCCTGGGCCTCGATCGGGGCGGCCTCGGGGTCGGCGCCGACGTGGTCGGCCGGGCCCGCGCCGTGGGTCTTGCCGAAGGTGTGACCACCGGCGATGAGGGCGACGGTCTCCTCGTCGTCCATCGCCATGCGGCGGAAGGTCTCACGGATGTCGCGGGCCGCGGCGATCGGGTCCGGGTTGCCGTTCGGGCCCTCCGGGTTGACGTAGATCAGACCCATCTGGACCGCGCCGAGCGGGCTCTCCAGCTCACGGTCGCCGGTGTAGCGCTGGTCGTCGAGCCAGACCTTCTCGGGACCCCAGTAGACGTCCTCCTCCGACTCCCATACGTCCTCGCGGCCACCGCCGAAGCCGAAGGTCGTGAAGCCCATGGACTCCAGTGCCACGTTGCCCGCGAGGATCATCAGGTCGGCCCAGGACAGGCTCTTGCCGTACTTCTTCTTCACTGGCCACAGCAGACGGCGGGCCTTGTCCAGGTTGCCGTTGTCCGGCCAGCTGTTCAGCGGGGCGAAGCGCTGCTGACCGGCACCGGCGCCGCCACGGCCGTCGCTGATGCGGTAGGTGCCCGCGCTGTGCCAGGCCATACGGATCATGAACGGGCCGTAGTGCCCGAAGTCGGCCGGCCACCAGTCCTTGGAGTCCGTCAGGATCTCGGCGATGTCCTGCTTCACGGCCGGCAGGTCGAGGCTCTGGAACGCCTCGGCGTAGTCGAACTCCTCACCGAGCGGGTTGGCCACGGCGGGGTTCTTGGCAAGGATCTTCAGGTTGAGCTTCTCCGGCCACCACTGACGGTTGCCACCGCCCTGGGTGGGGTGCAGGGCGCGGTCGTGCGCCACCGGGCACTTAGCCCCTTCGGCGGGGGTGTTCTCAGACATGCGAATCCTTCCGGGTTTGGTGCTCAGGCCGTGCGAGCGGTGGAACAGTCGGGGCACAGGCCCCAGTAGATGACCTCGGCCTCGTCGATCGCGAAGCCTCGGTCGTCCGAAGCGGTGAGGCAGGGGGCATGACCGACCGCGCAGTCGACGTCGAGGACGGCGGCGCACGAGCGGCACACCAGGTGGTGGTGGTTGTCCCCGACCCTGCCCTCGAACCGGGCCGGGCTGCCCGGCGGCTCGATGCGACGTACGAGTCCGGCCGTGGTGAGGGCGTGCAGCGCCTCGTACACGGCTTGCAGGGATATGTGGCCGACACGGTCCCGCACACCCGAGGCGATCGCCTCGACGCCGAGGTGATCACCCTCGCGGACGGTCTCGAGCAGCGCGACGCGGGCGGCCGTCACCCGCAGGCCGGCACCGCGCAGCTCCTCGGCGGTGGTCGGAGTCTGGGGTGAAGTCATGGCGCCCAAGCTACCCGCACAAACACGAATGATTCAAGAAAACGAACGAGACAGGTTTGATGGCCGCTCGATGACCTCCGGGGGAACCCCCGCAGATCAATGGCTGGCAAGGGGTTCGCACCACTGTTCACGCCTACGGGTGAATCAGTGAATGGATGTCCGTTCTGCGCTCGTTCCCTGCGCTGTGCTGGAGCGCGTGAGTGTCTTCGTACTGTGCGCGTGGCTGCTGACCGCGGGGCTCGGCGGCTATCTGGCCTCTGTGTGGATCCGCCACGGCGGCCTGCGGCAGCGCACGCCGGGGGTGACGCGGCTGCCGCTGTGGCTCGTCGTGGGGCATGTCGTGCTGGCCGTCGCCGGTCTGGCCTGCTGGACGGCCTACCTCGCGGGCGCGGTCCGGGGCACGGCCTGGGCGGCCTGCGCCGTGGTGCTGGTCGTCGCCGCGTTCGGCTTCATGATGCTGCTGCGCTGGCTGCCCAGCTCGGGACGGCACTCCCGGGGCGCACGGACCGCGGAGCGCCACTTTCCGCTGACGGCGGTCGTCGCCCACGGGACGAGCGCGGGCGCAACCGTGCTGCTGGTCGTGCTGGTGGTGCTGCGCCGGGCGTGACAGGCCCGGCGCGAGGTCAGCCCGTACCCGCCTCCTCGTTCCGGGACGCGGCGGCGGCCGAGCGGGAGCCGACCAGGAGCAGGCACAGGACGGCCACGCCTGCTACGACACCCGTGAGGAGCAGGAGGGGGCTGAGGGGGCGGATGGCGGAGGCGGCGTTGTCCACGGCGGGCTGTGCCGCCGCGGGGGCGGAGGCGGAGGCCGTGGGGGAGGGGGACGGGCTCGTGGTGGTTCCGGGGGCGGCGGCCTCGGCGCTGTGGCCCATGTGCATGGACGACGGCATCGCGCCGGCGGGTCGGGTGGCGGGGGCGGCGGCCGTCTGGTGCTGGTGCTGCTGCACGGTGGGCGCGGGCGCGGCGGCCGGCTGCACGACGAGCTGGGCCGTCATGCCCGGATGCACGGTGCAGAGGTAGCCGTAGGTCCCCGGCGTGGTGAAGGTGTGGCTCCAGCTGCCGCCCTTGCTGAGCATCGGGGAGTGGACGGAGGCGGGCCCGGAGGTGGTCTCGACGTCATGGGGCGCCTGGTCCTGGTTGGTCCAGGTGACCGTGTCCCCGGCGGTGATGGTCAGGGTGCGGGGCGAGAACGCGTAGCCGGACATGAGGACTTGGTGGCCGGCGGCCGCCTGCACCGCGGGGGCGGGCAGGACGAGCGCGGCGCCCGCCAGGAAGAGGGCGCCGAGGAAGGCGGTCAGACGGGGCATGTGAACTCCGCGGCTACGAGCAGCCGGATGCGGTCTGCGGGACGGATGCGGGGCAGGGCGAGGCCGGTCGTACGGCGCAGGGGGCGGTACGGCAGCCGGAGCGTGCCGAGGACCAGGAGCCGGTCGGTGGTGCGCTCGACGACACGGAAGCCGAAGAGGGCCGGGGCCGGTTCACCGGCCAGGGCCAGTTCGCCGGGGACGTGCAGCCGGGTGGCCTCGTCCGTGGGCGTGAGGCTGGTGCTGACGAAGGTGAGCACCCTGCCGCCCAGCGGCCGGCCGGCCAGCTCCAGGCTCAGCACGCAGTCGTCGGAGTCGGGCGCCACGGTGAGGGTCGCGTCCAGGGCGGTGAGGCGGCGGCGCAAGGTGGTCAACGGGCCGAAGCGGGCGGTCAGTTCGACGATGCACCGGTCCGGGACGGCGCCGTAGGTGCCGGGGTCGGGCAGCCAGTCGGGGCCCGGGCGGGCCGGGGGCAGGACGGCGGTGGGTTGGGTCTCGGTGGTCATCTCGGCACCTCGATGGGCGAGCGGAGTGACGGGCGGGGAGAATGGAGCGAGCGGCGGGCCGGCCGACTGCGACTCGGCCGGCCCGCCGCGTCCTGCTGGACGAAGCCAACAGGAGTTGGTTCAGCAGGAGTTGGTGACGTAGTTCTCGGTGGGAGCGAGCAGGTGCTCGGCCCAGACCGTGTGCATCTTCACGTAGGCGTCCGGGTTGAGGATGTCCGCGAGCTGCTGGCCCGGGGACTCCTCCAGGTGCGCCTTGTCGATGTGCTGCAGAAGCACGCCGAGGGTGTCGTCGGCGACGCTGCCGGTGCCGTTCACCGCGGGGGTGAGGATCGACTCCAGCCAGACGGTGTGCATCTTGAGGTAGCTGTCGAGCTTGAGCGCGTCCTGGACCTGCTGGCCCGGGGACTCCTCCAGGTGCGCCTTGTCGATGTGCTGCAGGATCGGCAGCAGGACCTGCTGGACGCTGACGCAGTCGCCGCCGTCGCCTCCGGTACCGCCGGAGCTGCTGCCCCCGCCGGTCGAACCGCCGGTGGAGCCGCCGGTCGAGCCACCCGTGGAGCCGCCGGTGGAGCCGCCCGTCGAGCCGCCGGTGGAGCCGCCGGTGGAGCCGCCGGTGGATCCTCCGGTCGAGCCGCCCGTGCCGCCCCCGGTGGAGCCGCCCGAGCCGCCGCCGCTGTTCGCGACCACGGTGATCGACGCCGTCATGTCCGGGTGGACCGCGCAGTAGTACTGGTACGTCCCGGCCTTGGTGAAGGTGTACGACCAGCTGTCGCCCTTCTGCAGGGTCCCGGAGTCGAACTTGGCCGGGCCGCTGGTGGTGGTGACCGTGTGCGGAGCGGAGTCCTCGTTGATCCACTTCACGGTGTCGCCGACCTTCACGGTCAGCTTGGGCTGGGCGAACTTGTAGTTCTTGATCTCGATGGTGTACTTGGCCGCCGCGGCCTTGGTGGCCGAGTGGTTCATGTCCGGCATCGACTGCGCCTCGGCCGCCGGGGCGGCGGTCTGCGGGGTCGCGGCCCCGGCGGACGCCTGGAGCAGGCCCAGGCCGGCCACGGCGGCGAGGCCGGCGCCGAGGCCGGTGGCCAGCAGCACCCGGTTGCCCGCACGGGAGCGCCGGTGGTGCGGCGCGGGTGCGGTGGTTTCCTCTGTGTGCATGGTGGTGCTTCTCCCTTGTGAGTTCCCTGGTGAGGGGAGAGGGGTGGGACAGGGGTGCGGGTCAGCGGCCGGGAGCGGACGTGACCAGCAGACTCGTCGCGGCGAGTACGACGAGGACGAGCCCCGTCTCGGCCGCGACCGAGTGGACGAAGGGCCGCACGGTGGCGCGGTCGCCGCGCAGCAGTACGGCGATGTCGAGCCGCGTCCGCACCCAGCCGCGGCTGCGCTGGGCGATCAGCAACACGGCGGCCAGCACGGCGAGTTTGACCAGCAGCAGCTGCCCGTAGCCGGTGTGGAAGAGGGCGTCGAAGGACCCGACCACCTGCCAGGTCAGCACCGCCCCCGCCGCCACGATCGCCGCGACCGACACCCCGGCAAGCCGGGAGTAGCCGTTCACGACGGCCGACAGTTCGTCGGGGCGGCGCCGGGGCAGTACCCCGAGCAGCAGCACCGTCAGGCCGCCGAGCCACACCGAGACGCCGAGCAGATGGACCAGGTCGGCCACCGCGCCCCAACCGGGGTGCGTGCCCTCGGAGTTGTGGCCGGTCATGCTCGTCGTCCGCAGCAGTCCGAGGGTGACGGCGAGTGCGCCGACGCGCCAGCCGGGCGACCGTGCGGCCCGGTCCCCGCCCTGCAGCAGGGCGGCCAGCGCGATGGCGGCGAGCACCCACATCAGCATCCGGCAGGCGGCCACGACGCCGACCTCGGTGTTCAACAGGTCGGTGTAGGTGCCGGGCCGGAACACGGCGCCGAGCGTGCCCATCGTTCCGTACGCGGCCTGGAGTCCGGGCGCGAGCAGACTCGCCGCGAGACCTGCGGCCCAGGAGAGGGTGAGGACGCGGCGGGTACGACGGTCCCACGCGCCCTGCGGCCAGAGCAGCGCGAGGAACGCCAGACCGCCGACGAACAGGGCGAGGGAGAGATAACCGGCCCAGCGGACGGCGACCCAGGCGGAGTGCACCGCCTCGGACGGCTCCGGGAGCGCCGCCGCCTCGGCCGACCGGCCCGCCTTCGCGGTGAGGCGGAAGGAGAGCGTCCCGGACGTCAGATGCCCGTCCTCCATGTCAAGTACCTGCCAGATCAGGCTCAGGTCACCCCGGTCCTTGCTCTGTTCCTGCGCCGAGATCTTCGGGACGGTGACCTCGATGGTGTCGTTGCCGTGGCCGCCCCGGGACACGGCCAGTGGCTTGCCCGCCGCCTTGATGTGCACGTCGGCCGGTTCGACCGGTTCGCTGAAGGTGAGCCGCACGGTGGCGGGGGTGTGCAGGAGCCGGGCGCCGTCCTTCGGCATGGAGGACTTCAGCTCCGTGTGGGCCGAGGCAGGCGGTGCCGCGAACAGCAGGGCCGCGAGCGCGGTCAGGAGCAGGGCGAGCAGGGACGCGGCGCGGCGTCTCACGGCAGTACCTCCGGGACGACCGAGGGCGAGGCGGCGACACCGACGCACAGCGAGGAGAGGGCGCCGGCCGACGACGACGGGGACGGAGAGGGCGACGGACTCGGGGAGGCCGGGGCCAGGAGCCCGTCCAGCAGGCCGGTGACCGGAGTGACCACGCCGTTCAACAGCGGCTGTACGAGGTGGACTTCACCCTCGTCGCAGTTGCCCGAGGGCGAGGGGGTCGGAGTGGGGGAGGGCGAGGGGCCGGTGGTGGATCCGCCCCCCGGTCCGCCGTGCGATCCGCCCGTACCGTGACCGTGGCCGCTTTCCCCGCCGGTGGACGGCATACCGCCCCCCACGGGAATTCCGGCGTCGTTGCCGCCCGGCCAATAGCCGCCCGCCGAGCCGGCGCCGTAATTCCCGACGGCGGTGTCGGGAGGTCCGGTTGCGGAGCGGGCCGTGGGTTGGTGCGGTTGGGGAGAGGTCTCGGACGCTGGCGGGGACGCGGTGTCGATGGTCGTCGGTGCCTGGGCGCCAATGCCCGAGGCGTATCCGAGGACCACGACGACGGCCGCGACGAGCGCGCCCGCGACGATCTCGTCGCGATGGTCTGCTGGCCAGGACCCCCTGGCAAAGAAGGACATGGTCCCTCCTGACGCTGTGCGTGAACGGCGGTGACGAGGAGTGCACAGGTGTGACGATTCCCGTCCGCTACGCGTCAGTTAATCGATGGTTTCGTTGCCTCATTTCCGACCGGGGGGTCGCTGTGAGAACGGACCTCACCGCCCCAATGCACGCATTGCATTCCGGTGGTATTCCGTGGAGAAAACGAAGGGACCGTGAATTCGAACGCACACGGCATTTCCCTGCCGGCTCCCGCCGGTTGTTATCGCTCGGTTCGCAACTCGACGCAGCAGATACCGGGTTGCGGGGTCAGCACGGCAGTCGTCTCGGGGTGGCCGGACGCGGCGAGACAGCCGCGCAGGAAGGCGTGGTTCATGCCGCAGATCAGATCCGGTGCCTGCGCGGCGACCGGATGGAAGGGGCAGTTGTGCAGCACCGTGCGCCCGGCTCCCTCCTCGGCGGGCTCGAATCCGAGCGATTCCAGGGTGGCCATGAGGTCGCCGGCCCCCGCCTCGGCGCCCACGGCCTCGCCCCTCTCCCCGGCCACGCGCAAAGCCGCCTCCTGCGCGTTCTCCCCCTGCTTCTGCGCCGTCAGGGCCTCGGTCAAAAGCGAGGCCAGCAGGTCGTGGCGGCGCGGTGGGAGGCTCAGGGAGAGGGTGTGCGGGGTGGGCTCGTACACCTTGGGCGCGCGGCCGACCCGGCGCGGGCCGTGGCCGCCGTGCCGGGACTGCAGCAGGCCCGAAGCCACCAGCTTGTCGAGGTGGAAGGCCGCGAGCTTGCGGGAGATCCCGACCGCCGCCGAGGCCTCCTCGCGGGTCACCGGCCGCCGGGCCCGCCGTACGAAGTCCAGCAGTCGGCGCCGTGACTCGTCGCCGAGGACGGCGAGCGCGGAGATGGGGTCGGAGCCGGAGGTCACGGGCTCACGGTAACTCCGATTCGGGGTACTCGGCGCTTGCGGTTGACCTCCGCGCGAATAAGACCAACACTTGTGGGTGAAATGCCTCTCAGGCGAGGTGGGCCATGACGGTCGACAGTGAGCTACGTCAGGCGAAGCAGCCGGTCAGCGGTGCGCTGGCGGGCCCGTACGGGCATCCGTTCCATCCGATCCTGGTCACCGTGCCGATCGGGGCCTGGGTGTGCAGCCTGGTCTTCGACATCGCCTCCAAGATCGTCGACCGGCCGGGCTTCCTGACCCACGGTTCGGCCTGGCTGATCGCGATCGGTGTGCTCGGCGCCCTGGCCGCGGCAGGCGTCGGCTTCCTCGACCTGTTCGCCATCCCCACCGGGACACCGGCCTTCCGTACGGCGCTGGTGCACATGTCCCTGAACCTCGCCGTGACCGCGGCTTACGCGGCCGGTTTCGCCTGGCGCCAGGGCGACGGCTACGCGGGAGGGCAGAGCGTCGGCAACGGGCAGCTGACACTCTCCGCCGTCGCCCTGGCCGCCCTCGGTGTCTCCGGATACCTGGGCGGCAAGCTCGCCTACCGCTACGGCGTCCGCGTGGCCGCCGAGTCCGTGCAGACGGAGGGGTACCGCAGTACCCGTACGACGCCCTGACCAGAACCACTGGGCCCGAGCCACTGGAGCCGGACATGGACATCGCCGCTCTCGTCGCCTGGATCGTCACCGCCCTCGGTGGATTCTTCCTCCTCGTCCGCTGGATCTCCGGCGGCGGCCTGCGCCAGCAGCAGACCGGGACCACCCGGTTCCCGGCGCCGCTGGTCTTCGGGCACTTCCTGCTGGCGGCCGCCGGACTGGTGGTGTGGATCGTCTATCTCGCCGCCGACAGGACCGCCCTGGCCTGGGCGTCCTTCGGCGTGCTCGTCGCCGTCGCCCTGCTCGGGTTCACCATGCTCGCCCGCTGGATCCCCGTGTACCGCGCGGCCCCCGCCGTGACCGAGGTGATGGCCCCAGGCGGAACCGAGGCGACGACTCCCGCCGAACGGCATCTGCCCGTGCCGGTCGTCGGCGCCCACGGCCTGCTGGCCGCGACCACCCTGGTGCTGGTGCTGCTGGCGGCCATCGGGGTCGGCAGCTGACCTCTCACCCCCCGATCCGCTCCCCGAAGGACCTCTCACACCGCCCTCCCGACCCCTGTGCGCCCGGCGTAACCCCTGATGACCGGCCCAGGAGACATCGGTGTAATGGGCATTTCGTACCGTCACGGAAGCTCCACCCGTACGGGACGATCATGAGAGGCAGGGGGTGCCCGTGGCCGCGCCGGACTCGCGGAACGCCAACACGACGACGGCGCCGAAGGTGCGGACGGTCTGCTCGTACTGCGGGGTGGGCTGCGGCATCGTGCTGGACATCGGGTTCGGACCGGACGGACGCCGCACGGTCCTGAAGGCGTCCGGCGACAAGGAGCACCCCGCGAACTTCGGCCGCCTGTGCACCAAGGGCGCGACCACCGCCGACCTGCTCGCCGCTCCCGGGCGGCTGACCACGGCCCTCGTCCGGCACGAGCGGGGCGAGGAGCCCGTACCGGACGCCGTCCACGCCGCCGTCAGCGAGACGGCCCGGCGCCTTCGCGCCATCGTCGACGAGCACGGGCCGGACGCGATCGCCTTCTACGTCTCCGGACAGATGAGCCTGGAGGCGCAGTACCTGGCGAACAAGCTGGCCAAGGGGTTCGTCAGGACGAACCAGATCGAGTCGAACTCGCGGCTGTGCATGGCCAGCGCGGGCACCGGCTACAAGCTTTCGCTCGGCGCCGACGGACCGCCCGGCTCCTACCAGGACCTCGACCGGGCCGACCTCTTCTTCGTCATCGGCTCCAACATGGCCGACTGCCACCCGATCCTCTTCCTGCGCATGATGGAACGGGTGAAATCGGCCGGCGCCAAGCTCGTCGTCGTCGACCCGCGCCGCACCGCCACCGCCGACAAGGCCGACCTGTTCCTGCAGATCAAGCCGGGAACCGACCTGGCGCTGCTGAACGGGCTGCTGCACCTCCTGTACGAGAACGGCCACACGGACGCCGAGTTCATCGCCCGGTACACCGACGGCTGGGAGGATATGCCCGCCTTCCTCGCCGACTACCCGCCCGCCACCGTCGCCGGGATCACCGGCATCCCCGAGGACGACATCCGGGAGGCCGCCCGGCTGATCGGCGAGGCGGGGGAGTGGACCAGCTGCTGGACCATGGGCCTCAACCAGTCCACGCACGGCACCTGGAACACCAACGCCCTGGTCAACCTGCATCTCGCGACGGGGGCGATCTGCCGGCCGGGCAGCGGCCCGTTCTCCCTCACCGGCCAGCCCAACGCCATGGGCGGCCGCGAGATGGGCTACATGGGCCCCGGTCTCCCCGGCCAGCGGTCCGTGCTCGTCGACGAGGAGCGCGCGTTCGTGGAGGAGCTGTGGGACCTGGAACCCGGCACCATCCGCGCCGACGGGGTCGGCAAGGGCACCGTCGAGATGTTCCAGAAGATGGCCGACGGCGAGATCAAGGCCTGCTGGATCATCTGCACCAACCCGGTCGCCTCCGTCGGCAACCGCAAGACGGTCATCGAGGGCCTGGAGGCCGCCGAGTTCGTCGTCACCCAGGACGTCTTCGCCGACACCGAGACCAACGCGTACGCCGACGTGGTCCTGCCGGCCGCCCTGTGGACCGAGACCGAGGGCGTCCTCATCAACAGCGAGCGCAACCTCACCCTGGCCCGGCCCGCCGCCGACCCGCCCGGCGAGGCCACGGCGGACTGGCGGATCATCGCGGCCGTCGCCCGGGAGATGGGCTACGAGAAGGGGTTCGCCCACGACAGCGCCGAGGAGATCTTCGAGGAGATCAAGCAGGCCTGGAACCCGAGGACCGGCTGGGACCTGCGCGGGGTGACGTACGAGCGGCTGCGGGAAACCCCCGTGCAGTGGCCCGCCGCCAGCGGCGACGGGCCCGACCGCAACCCGATCCGCTACATCGGCGAGGACGGCTCCCTCACCTTCCCCACCGCGAGCGGCCGTGCCGCCTTCTTCGCCCGCCCGCACCTCCCGGCCGCCGAGATGCCCGACGACGACTACCCGTTCGTGCTGAACACCGGGCGGCTGCAGCACCAGTGGCACACGCTGACCAAGACGGCGAAGGTGCCCAAGCTGAACAAGCTCAACCCCGGGCCGTTCGTGGAGCTCCACCCGCAGGACGCCGCCGCACTCGACGTCGGCGACGGCGACTCGGTGGAGGTCGCCTCGCGGCGCGGCCGGGCCGTGCTGCCCGCGGTGGTCACCGACCGGGTGCGGCCCGGGAACTGCTTCGCGCCGTTCCACTGGAACGACCTGTTCGGCGAGTACCTGAGCGTCAACGCCGTCACGAGCGACGCCGTCGACCCGCTGTCCTTCCAGCCCGAGCTGAAGGTGTGCGCGGTGTCGCTGACCAAGGTGTCGACTCCGGTCACCGTACGAAATCCGGGCGGGGAAACGGAAGTTGAGACGGCACCGGTCGCGGTTGCCGCTTCCGATCCCTTCGGGCTCGCACCCGCTCCGCCGCCCGTGCTCAGTGCGCAGGAGAGGCAGTACCTCGTCGGGTTCCTCGCCGGCATCCCCTCCGGTGCCCCGGGCGTGCCGGTGCTGCCGCCCTCCGCGCCCTTCAGCCCCGAGCACGCCCTGTGGGTCAACGGGGTGCTGGCCGGCATGTACTCGCGGGCCGCCGACACCGCCGTACCGACCACGTCGTCACCCGGCCGTGAGGTCGTGATCCTCTGGGCCTCGCAGACCGGCAACGCCGAGGAGTTCGCCGCCGCCGTCGCCGAGCGGGTCAAGTCCGACGGACACGCCGCCTCGCTGCTGGGCATGGACGAGGCCGACCCCGCCGCGCTGCCGTCCGGCGCGGACCTGCTCCTGGTCACCAGCACCTTCGGCGACGGCGACGCGCCCGACAACGGCAGCGGTTTCTGGGAGACCCTGACCGCGCCCGACACCCCGCGCATGGAGGGGAGGCGTTTCGCCGTCCTCGCCTTCGGCGACTCCTCCTACGACGACTTCTGCGGCCACGGCCGCCGCCTCGACCAGCGCCTCGACGAGCTCGGCGGACTGCGCCTCGCCCCGCGCACGGACTGCGAACCCGACTACGAGGACGCGGCCCACGCCTGGCTCGACCAGGTGCTCACCGCCCTGTCAGGTACGCCCGAACGCCCCGCCCTCGCACCGGCGGCCCCGCCCCCGACCCCGCCCACCCCGCGCACGAGGAAACCCGCCCCCGTCACCGCCCGCCTCACCGGCAACCGCCTGCTGAGCCTCCCCGGCGCCGGCAAGGAGGTCCGCCGGTTCACCTTCGACACCCGCGACAGCGAGAGCCCGCTGCTCTACGAGGCGGGCGACGCGCTCGGCGTCCGGCCCCTCAACTCCCCTGAACTGGTGGCCGAGTGGCTGGCCGTCACCGGCCTGGACGCGGAGACGGCGGTCGAGGTCAAGGGCGCCGGCGAGGTCCCCCTCGGCGAGGCCCTGCTCCGGCATCTCGACATCACCCGCGTCAGCCCCGACCTGCTCCGCTTCGTCGCCGAACGGGCCCGCGACCCACGGGAGTTGAAGAAACTGCTGCGCCCCGACAACAAGGGCGAGCTGGCGAAGTGGTCCTGGGGCCGGCAGGCCGTGGACGTGATCGCCGAGCACCGGGTCGGGGCCGACGCCCAGGAGTGGGCCGACGCGCTGGGCCGCCTGCAGCCACGCCTGTACTCCATATCGTCCAGCCCGCTGACCGACCCCCACCTGGTCTCACTGACCGTCTCCGTCGTCCGCTACGAGAACCTGCACGGCCGCCCCCGCCAGGGCGTCTGCTCGCCCTTCCTCGCCGACGCCGAGCAGGACACCCCCGTACCGGTGCACGTCCAGCGCTCCGCACACTTCCGCCCGCCCGCCGACCCCGCCACCCCGATGGTCATGGTCGGCCCCGGCACCGGCGTCGCCCCCTTCCTCGGCTTCCTGGAACAGCGCCGCGCCCTCGGCCACCGTGGCCCGAACTGGCTGTTCTTCGGCGAGCAGCACCGGGCCACCGACTTCTACTACGAACAGGAGCTCACCGCCTTCCTCGCCGACGGCACCCTGGCCCGTCTGGACACCGCCTTCTCCAGGGACCAGCGCGCCAAGGTCTACGTCCAGGACCGCATGCGCGAACACGGCCCGCTGCTGTGGTCCTGGCTCCAGGACGGCGCCCACTTCTACGTCTGCGGCGACGCCTCCCGCATGGCCAAGGACGTCGACCAGGCCCTGCGCGACATCGCCGTGGTGCACGGCGGCCTGGACGAGGCGGGCGCGGCGGCATACGTCAAACAGCTCGCGAGCGAGAAGCGCTACGTCAGGGACGTGTACTGACCTGCGGACTACGCTGGATCCATGCGTGCTGCATCATTCCGGGGGCTGAGACGTCAGCGGCTCCGCCGCGGGCCCCCGGACCCCCGGCAGAAGAGCGGGCGGCGACGCTGGCCGGCGCGCACATCGCGAGGTGAACATGCGTGAACTGGCGGACAGGGCACTGCAGTGGACGGCGCAGAGCCGTGCGGCGGTCCTTGCGCGGCCGCTCAGCGAGCGGGGCTTCGGGCCGCGGCATCCGGCCGACGCGATCCTCGTCGACGAGGACGGACACTGCCACGGCCGGCTCTACCGGGGCGCCTTCGACCGGCAACTGGCCGCCGAGGCGGCCTCGCTCCCGCCCGGTCACACCGCCCGGGTGGTCGCGGTGGCCGTGCACGACGACGGTGTGCAGCAGGCCGGGCTGACCTGCGGGGGCCAGGCCGAGATCCTGCTCCAGCCCCTGGCCGCCGTACCGGCCCGCTGGTGGGAACTGCTCGCGGCGGGTGCCGACGCGGCGCTGGTCACCTGGCTGGACGAGCGGCGGACCCATGCCGTCAGCGTCGTCGTCACCCCGGACGACCGGGCCGACGGCCCGGACGTGCCGCCCCAGGCCGCCGCCGGCGCCCGCGACCTGCTCGCCCGCCACCGCGCCGGGCGCGAGGTGCACGCGACCGAGGCCGGACTCTGCCTCGTCGAGACCTGCCCCGCCGTCCCCCACCTCGTCATCGTCGGCGGCGGCGAACTCGCCGAACTCCTCGTCGCCCAGGCCGGGTTGCTCGGCTGGCGGGCCACGGTGACGTCGGTCGCCCGGGACGCGGGCAAGCTACTTGTCTCGCATCCGGCCGCCGCCTGTCTGATCATGCTGAGCCATGAGCCCGATGTGGACGTGCCCACCCTGCACACCGCGCTGACCTCCGGTATCCCGTACGTCGGTGCGTTGGGCTCCCGCCATACACAGGAGCGGCGCGCCGCCGGGCTCATGGCGGCGGGCCTGGACGAGGGGCAACTCGGGCGTATCCATGGGCCGATCGGGCTGGACATCGGGGCGCGTACGCCGGCGGAGACGGCCTTGGCCGTCTGTGCGGAGGTGCTTGCAGCGCTTGGGCGGTGAGCTTCGTGGGGGCGCTGAGTGTTTTTGTCTGCTGCGTCGTTGTGGCTGGTCGCGCAGTTCCCCGCGCCCCTTCAGGGGCACGCCCCTTCAGGGCGGCGGGGAGGGACCGGACACCGGCCCCTCCCCGGGACGTCAGGCCTTGCCGAGGAGCTTGTTCATTTCTTTGATCTCGGCGGTCTGGCCGGTGATGATGGCGTCCGCCATGGTGGTGGCGGGGGTGTAGGCGCCCTTGGTCTTCTCCGTGCCGGCCATCTGTACGGCGCCCTTGTGGTGTTCGATCATCATGGTCAGGAACATGGTGTCGAACTCCGCGCCGGACGCCTTCGCCAGCTTGTCCATGTCCTTGGTGTCCATCATTCCGGCCATGCCGGAATGGGCCGAGTGGTCCATGCCGGGCATCGCCGACGGCACGGACTGGCCCCAGGACTTCAGCCAGCCGCTCATGGTGCGGATCTCCGGGTCCTGCGCCTTCTCGATGCGCGCGGCGAGATCCTTGACCTTGGCGGACGAGGCCCGGCCGGCCGCCAGCTTCGCCATCTCCAGGGCCTGCTGGTGGTGCGGGATCATGCCCTGCGCGAAGGACACGTCCTGTGCGTTGTGAGCGGCGGCGCTCGACGAAGGCGAGGACGAGGACGAGCCGGAGCTGTGGCTGTCCTGGCCGCCGCTCCCGCTGTCGCTGCCGCCGCCACAGGCGGCCAGGACGAGCCCGGCGGTGACGGTCGCGGCCACCAGGGCGGTGCGACGGGCCACGGAGGTACGGGTGTTGCGCATGCTGGAACTCCTGCGTTGCTGCGTGAAAGGGATCTGTACGTGCCGAGGCGCACCGCGTCGCCGTCGTGCGGGGGCGCGGTGCCGCGTGGTGTCTAGATCCGCAGGAGTTGCAGTTCCGCCAGGGAGGGCGGCGCGCGTGCACCGTCCGGGGCCGTGCCCGCGTAGGGGCAGGGGGCGTCGGAGAGGGCAGGCGCGGCCACCGGGTCGGCGACGAGCGCGGGCAGCGTGGGCCCGCCGCTCAGGGCGCCGGACGCACAGGTCCGGTCGGCGTGCTGGGCGTGGCCACCACCGCAGTCGTCGCCCGCACAGTCGCCGTGCAGGGCGACCGCCGCCGTCACGTGCCGCGGAGCGGGGTGCTCGTGAAGGGCGCCGCCGGGCGCCAGGCCGTGCATGGCGAGCAGCCCGGCCAGCAGCCCGAGCATCAAGAAGACCGAGGGAAGTCCCCCACGGTTCGGCAGCGCCCCGAAGGGGCGCGGGGAACGGCGCGACCAGCCACGACGACGCCGCAGACGATCGAGGGCCGATCGCGGCCCCGTCGCGAAGCCGCTCATTGGCACAGCCGGCGCAGCGCCCCGCACAGCCCGCGGAGCGCTTGGCGGCGCATCGCGATGGTGTGCAAGGGCTGTCACGGCGCCCATGTTACGCAGACCGCCGCGGGCCCCGGGCCGTCACCCCCGTCCCGCGCTCCAGGCGATGTGCGGCGGCGCCACCCGTGCGCACAGCGGGTTTCCGCGGGCGTCGGTCAGCTGCAGCCGCCCCACCAGCAGTCCCTCGCGCACGGCGGCGCCGAGCACCTCGGCGGGCACGGCGTCCAGCATCAGCTTGGCCCGCCGGAACATGCCGAAGGCACCGGAGTCGTCGACCGTGCCCCAGGACAGGTAGACGAAGCGCCCGCCCGGACGCCCTTGAACATACGGCCCCTTGACGTCCGTACCTGTGACCGTGCACTCCAGCGTCCAACTCGCGGACACGGCGTCGCCCGGCTGCGGATCGAGAAGCTCGCCCGGCCGGTCCCGGCGCTGCACGGCCACATGGATGTTGGAGTACGAGGGCATGTCACCGCCGGGCCCGCAGGCCCGGCCCGGCAGGTCGACGCCGTCGATACGGATGCGCAGTCCGGCCGTCACCCCGTCACCGCCTTCGCTCGGCACTTCTTCGCGGGTCTCCAGTCTGCACCTGTGTGCTTGGGGATCCGCCGGGTGCAGCCACCCCGGCGCGTGGCAGGATCGGGCGCCATGAGGGCGTCCCCTTCGGTACGCGTGCTGCGCGCGGCGGTGTTCGCCGCGCTGTGCGTGCTGCTCGCCGCCGGGGGACACGCACTGGCGACCGGGACGGCTCCGCCCGTGTGGGTGCAGGCCGCCGGGTTCGTACCGGTCTTCGGCGCCGGCTGTCTGCTGGGCGCCCGGGAGCGCTCGCTGGCCGCGATCGGCGCGGGCACGCTCACGGCCCAGGGCGGACTGCACCTCGCCTTCGACGCCGTACGCCCGCACCCCCTGATGCTCATGCACGGCATGCAGGGCATGGGCGCCATGCACATGGGCCACTCCCACGCCCTGACACCGCACGCCACCGCCGCCCATGCCGGCGCGGCCGTGGTGCTGACCTGGTGGCTGCGGCGCGGTGAGGCCGCGCTGTGGTCGCTGCTGCGGCGGGCCGTCACGCTCGTACCGGGCCTGGCGGCCTGGTGGCGGGTGCGCGGCGGGGCAAAGACCGTGCCGGCCGCGCCGGACGCCGTACGCCCGGGTGCCGACGGTCCGCGACCGCTGCGGGGGCTGCTGCTGCGGCACGCGGTGCAGCGGCGCGGTCCGCCGCCGGGGATGTCGTACGCGATCTGACCTCGACATCCCTTCCTCAGTACGGAGATCAGCTCACCCATGTCCACTGCACGCACCGCCCTGCGCCGCGTCGGCACCGTCAGCGCGCTGACCGCTGCCGGGCTCCTGGCCGCCGCGGGAATCGCCTCCGCGCACGTCACCGTCCACCCCGAGAGCTATGCGAAGGGCGCCACGGACGGCGTCCTCACCTTCCGCGTCCCCAACGAGGAGGACACCGCGAGCACCACCAAGGTGCAGGTGTTCCTGCCCACCGACCACCCCGTGCTCGGCGTGCTCGTGTCGCCGCCGCAGAACGGCTGGACGGCGAAGGTCACCAACACCAAGTTGAAGACACCCGTCAAGACCGACGACGGCACCATCACCGACGCCGTCTCCGAGATCACCTGGACGGGCGGCAGGATCGGAGCCGGGCAGTACCAGGACTTCAACGTCGCCTTCGGTCAACTGCCCGACGACACCGACCAGTTGACCTTCAAGACCCTCCAGACGTACTCCGACGGCAAGACCGTCCGCTGGATCGACGTGGCTCAGCCCGGTGCGGACGAGCCGGAGAACCCGGCACCGGTCCTCAAGCTGACCGCCAAGGGCGCCGAGGAGGGCAGCGCCTCGGCCTCGTCGGCGGCGCCCAAGAGCGCCGCCGGCTCCACGTCGAGCGCGGCCGGCAGCGACTCCACCGCCCGCGGGCTCGGTGTCGCCGGGCTGGTCGTGGGCGTGCTTGGCCTGGCGGCAGCGGCGTTCGCGCTCGTCCGCAACCGTTCCGCCAAGACCTCCTGACCGCGGTTCCTCACCGCCGCAGCAGGCGGGTCACGCCCGCTGCGGCGGCCGCCGCGCCCAGCCCCACCCCGGCCAGGGCGAGGGACTGGGCGCGGCGGCCCGGCGGGGCCGGCCGTACGCCCGCGCCGACGCCGTAGGCGCTGCCGTGCGCACCGTCGGGCAGCGCCGAGGCCAGCAACTCCGCGAGGTGCACCGCCTCGTGGCCGCCGCTGTCGAACTCGTGGACCTGGGTGCGGCAGCTGAAGCCGTCTGCCAGCAGCACCGTCGCCGGGTCGGTCTCGCGCAGCCGGGGCAGCAGCACGCGTTCCGCGCAGGCCTCGCTGACGTCCAGGTGACCGCGTTCGAAGCCGAAGTTGCCGGCCAGACCGCAGCAGCCGGACTCCAGTTGCTCCGCGTCGACGCCCGCCCGGCCGAGCAGTTCGCGGTCGGCGTCCCAGCCGAGCACCGCATGCTGGTGGCAGTGCACCTGCGCCAGCGCCCGCGCCGAACGGTCCGGCACCTGCGGGGGCTGGTAGCCGGGGGAGTGCTCGGTGAGCAGCTCGGCCAGCGTCACCGTCTGGTCGCGGAGCCTGCGCACGTCACGGTCGCCGGGGAAGAGCTCGCTCATGTCCGAACGGAACACGGTGGTGCAACTGGGCTCCAGGCCGACCACCAGCCCGCCCGCCCGGACATGCCCGGCGAGACGACGCACCGTGCGGCTCAACACCCGCTCGGCCATGGCGAGTTGACCGGTCGAGATCCATGTCAGGCCGCAGCACAGCGGCTCCCGCGGCAGCTCGACCCGCCAGCCGGCGTGCTCCAGCACCTCCACGGCCGCCTGCCCGACATGCGGGTGGAAGAAGTTGGTGAAGGTGTCCGGCCACAGCAGGACACTGCCGCGGGACCCGTCGCCGTACGTCTCACCACGGCCTGCGAACCACTGCTGCAGCGTCCGCCCCGCGAACAGCGGTATCTCCCGGTTCTCGACCCCGGCGGCCGCCACGGCCGCCCGGGACAGCGGCGGGGTGTGGGTGAGCGCGTTGACGAGTGGCCCGAGCCTGGCCCGGCCGACGGCCTGGGCGACGGCCGGCAGCCAGCCCATGGACAGGTCGGAGCGGGGCCTGTGCCAGGGCCGGCCCTCGTAGTGGTGCGACAGGAACTCCGCCTTGTAGGTCGCCATGTCCACATCGGCCGGACAGTCCTTCTTGCAGCCCTTGCAGGCCAGACAGAGGTCGAGCGCGTCCCGTACCGCCTCCGAGCGCCAGCCGTCCCGGATCGCGCTGTCGCCGTGCCCGTCGAGCATCTCGAACAGCAGCCGCGCCCGCCCCCGCGTGGAGTGCTCCTCCTCCCGGGTCACCTGGTACGAGGGGCACATCACCGAGCCGCCCTGGTTGGTCAGCTGCCGGCACTTGCCCACGCCGACGCACCGGTTGGCGGCCTCGGCGAAGGAGCCCCCGTCGTGCGGGAAGCGGAAGTGCAGGTCACGGGGGGCGTACGGGGCCCAGTCGCCGCCCAGGCGCAGATTCTCGTCCAGCCGGTACGGCGCCACGACCTTCCCCGGGTTCATCCGGTCGAGCGGGTCGAAGACCGCCTTCAGCCGCCCGAACGCCTCGACCAGCTCCTCGCCGAACATCCGCGGCAGCAGCTCACCGCGGCTCTGCCCGTCCCCGTGCTCCCCGGAGAAGGACCCGCCGAACTCGGCGACCAGATCGGCCGCCCGTTCCATGAACCGCCGGTAGGTGGCCACCCCGTCGGCCGAGTACAGGTCGAAGGGGATCCGGGTGTGCACACAGCCCTGCCCGAAGTGGCCGTAGAGGCTGGGTCCGGTGTCGCTGAGATACCCGAACTCGTCGTAGAGGCGGCGCAGTCGGCGCAGATAGTCGCCGAGCCGCTCCGGCGCCACCGCCGAGTCCTCCCAGCCCTCGAAGGTGTCGGGCCTGCCCGGGATGTGCGCGGTGGCGCCGAGGCCGGACTCGCGCACCTGCCACAGCTCCTCCTCGTGGGAGGGGTCGTCGAGGAAGGCGACCTCGGCGTCGTGCTCGGACTCGTGCAGCCCGTCGAGCATCCGGTGCGCCCGCTCGTCGGACTCCTCAAGGGTGTCCCCGCCGAACTGCACCATCAAGAAGGCGTTTCCCTTGGGCATCTGGGCGCGGGCCTTGGGATTGAGGTGCTTGATCCGCTCGTCCTTGATGAGCCGCGCGTCGACGCCCTCCAGCGCCATCGGCTCGTACGGCAGGATCGCCGGTACGGCGTCGGCGGCCACGGAGATCTCCGGGAACCCGAGGACGACCAGCGTCCGTTCCTTGACCACGGGCACCAGCTCCAGCTCCGCCCGCAGGACGGTGACCAGCGTCGACTCGCTGCCGACGAGCAGCCCCGCGACGTCGAAGCCGTGCTCGGGCAGCAGCGAGTCCAGGTTGTAGCCGGAGACCCGGCGCGGGATGTCCGGGTAGCGGCGGCGGACCTCGTCGCCGTACCGGTCCCGCAGGGCCCGCAACTGCCGGTAGAGCGCGGCCCGCAGATCGCCCTGGCGCTCGATCTCGGCGTACTCCTCGTCGCTCGTCTCACCGCACCAGAACCGGGTGCCGTCGTAGAGCAGCACCTCCAGACGGGCGATGTTGTCGACGACCTTGCCGGTGGCCTGCGCGGTGGCGCCGCAGGAGTTGTTGCCGATCATGCCGCCGATGGTGCAGTTCATGTGGGTGGCGGGCTCGGGGCCGTAGCGCAGGCCGGTCGGGGCGAGCTGCCGGTTCAGGTCGTCGAGGACGATGCCCGGCTGGACGATGCAGGTGCGGGCGTCCGGGTCCACGGACTCGAGCCGGTGGCAGTACTTCGACCAGTCGATCACCACGCCCGCGTTGGTGCACTGGCCGGCGAGGCTGGTCCCGCCGCCGCGCGACAGGACGGGCGCGTCGTACTCGCGGGCGACGGCCACCGCCTCCGCGGCCGCCTCCGGGGTGCGGGGCACGACGACGCCGATCGGGGTCTGGCGGAAGTTCGAGGCGTCGGTGGAGTAGGCGGCCCTGCTCCCGGCGTCGAAGCGGACTTCGCCGTCGACCCGCTCACGCAGCGCGGCCTCGAGGCCCGCCGTGTCGACCGGCGGCGCGGCTCCGCTGCGGACGACGGGTTCGGGCAGGTCCAGTGCGCCCATGGATCCCTCCTGCGATCGCCGGCACGGGACCGCCGAGTACCCAGGAGGGGGCGGGTCAGCACGCGCTAGGTGTGCTGTCCGGGCTTCTCGGCGAGTGCGGCCTCCTTGGCCAGCTCGGGCAGCAGGCCGCACATCGCCTCGTGCTGGTCCGGGCCCATGACATGGGTCAGGGCCCGGGTGACCGTCGAGGCCAGGGTGCCGGAGGCCTCCTCCAGGAGCCGGCGGGCCTTGTCGGTGAGGGCCACCTCGATGCCCCGCTTGTCGCCGCAGACCGACTGGCGGGTGACAAGACCGGCGTGCTGGAGACAGGCGATCTGGTAGGTGAGCCGGGTCTTGGGGCGGCCGAGCAGCTCCGCGATCCGCGTCATGCGCAGCCCCGTCCTGGGCTGCTCGGCGAGCAGGCACAGGATCAGGAACTCGTCGTGCGAGACATCGAGGCGCTCCTTCACGACCGACCGCAGTTCCTGCTCCACCGCCCCCACGGCTCCGAGCATCACCATCCAGGCCCGCAGCTCCTTGGGCAGCAGTCCGCCACCCTGCGCGGACGGGCATTCGGGCAGGTCGGTGGGGTGCTCCTCGGGGTCGGCCATGGTTCGAGTCTACCCGTTGTTCAATTTTGGACCGAAGGGTTGTCCAGATTTGGATAATGGTCTACGGTCGTAGTCATCCAAATTTGAAGCACTTGTTCTCCCTCAGATCCCCCGGATCCCCGCTCACGCTCACTGGAGAAGATCATGACCGTCGCCGTCGAAACCGGTGTCTGGCAGCTCGACGCCGCCGCTTCCACCGTCGCCCTGCGCCACAAGACGATGTGGGGCCTCGTCACCGTCAAGGGCACCTTCGACGCCGTCGGCGGACAGGGTGAGGTACAGCCCGACGGCTCCGCCACCGGCACCCTGACCCTGGACGCCGCCACCCTCGACACCAAGAACAAGAAGCGGGACGAGCACCTGCGCTCGGCCGACTTCTTCGACACCGAGAACCACCCCGAGATCACCTTCGCCGTCCGCAGCGCGAAGGCGGGCGCCGGCGACACCGTCGAGGTGTCCGGTCAGCTGACCGTGCGCGGCATCAGCCGCCCGCAGACCCTCACCGCCCGCCTGTCCGGTGCGGACGCCGACGCGCTCACGCTGGACACGGAGTTCACCGTGGACCGCGGCGAATTCGGCCTGGGCTGGAACCAGCTGGGCATGATCCGCGGCCTGACCACGGTCGCCGCCACCCTCCGCTTCGTGCGTACGGCGGCCTGACGCGCGTCAGCGGGTGCCGCGCACCCGCAGGTGGAGGTCCATGCTGGACAGCGTCTGCGGGCTGGGCGTGAAGACCCGCAGCCGGAGCCGGCCTTTCGGCCCCGGCAGGGTGAACTTCCCGTCGGGCGCCCGGAGCACATAGTCGGCCGATGCGTGCGCGGGCAGGGTGGCCGGTCCCTTCAGGACCGTCCAGTACTGGCGCAGGCCCTGGCCGACGGTGAGCATGAAGTGCGGTTCCAGGGCGCTGTCGTCCTTGTTGGTGACCCGCAGGCTCAGCCGGCTGAGGACGTTCGCGTCCGCCGCCGTCCGGCGCACTGAGGCGACCTCCATCCTGAGCGGCGGCTTCCCGGTGACCGCCACGATGGCGCTGACCAGCGCAGGGGCGACCAGCAGCGCGGCCGTCGCGGTCAGCGCCGGGCGCCGGCGGGGGCCGGTCAGCAGACGCGGGCGCGGCTGCCAGGCCCGTACGAACTCGGACGGCGGTGCGGTGATGGCGGTCGCCAGCCACAGCGGCGTCATCATCAGGTAGTAGCCGTCCTGGGACCGGGTCGCGAAATAGAAGGCGCACCAGGGCAGGACGGTAGCCGCGGGCCCCAGCCGGCGCATGAACAGGATCAGCAGCCCGAGCAGGGCCGCGGCCAGCAGCATGCTCGCGTGCCCGTACCAGTCGACCCGGTCGCTGCCGTTCGTGTAGTACAGGGACACGCCCACGAGGCCCTGCCCGTGCAGCGTCGCCCCCTGGGTCAGCGGCAGCGCGATGCCACCGATCCAGCTGCTCGGCTCGCTCACGACGAAGTACGTGTTGATCAGCAGCCACACGGTCGCGGTGATCCCGGCGATCCGCGCCACCACCAGCGTCGCGGCCCGTCCGCCGAGCTCGCCGCGGCGCACCGCGTAGATCCCGGCCAGCAGGAACGGCGTCAGGAACCAGGGCAGCTGCTGTGCGGCACACGCGGCACCCAGGCATGCGGCCCGCGCGACACCGGCCGCGCCGAGCCGCCCGCCCTGCCCGATCCGCGGCCAGCGCACCACCACCGGGATCAGCAGGGCCAGCGCGATGATCGCCGGGTAGCCCTCACGGCCGTAGGTCGGCAGAAACCCGAAGCCCAGGCACGCCATGGTCGCCGCCGACCGCCACTGCACGGGCAGCATCCGCCACAGCACGACCGTGCCGACGATCAGCGCGCCCGTGCTGACCGCCGTCGCCGGGGCGCCGCCGTGGCCGATCCACAGCAGGGGTGCGGTGAGCAGCGGGGCGAGCGGGGGATAGCCGTAGGTGTAGTCGTAGCCGCCGTCGAAGGTCGTGGTGAGGGCGATGCCCTTCTGGAAGAGCCAGGGCCACGGATGCCCGTAGACGGAGTGGCCCGCGACCAGCTCCTTGGCGGCCTGTGTGGTCAGCACCGCCTCGTCCGAGCCGCCGTGGTTCATGGCCCAGGCGCACAGGGCGAGGACCACGGCGGTCACCAGCACGACCGCGTCGAGCCGCGCGAGCGACCGGGCCCGGCGCACGACGAGCGCCAGCACCCCGCACGCCAGGATCGAGGCGTAACACACCGAGATGACGGCAGCCACGGCCGGCCGGTGACTTGCCGCCTGCGTCCACACCGTGCGCGTACCGATGAACAGGCTGACGTTCGCCAGCAGAGTCAGCACGCGATGCCACTGCGCGGGGGGTTCCGGTGCGGCGGACACCGCCGACTGCGTCCGCCGGCCGGGTGTCACCAGCTGGGTTTCTGCCAAGTGCACGTCGGGGCACGTTAGTGGCGCCCGGTGAGCAGTACGCGGCCGGAGGTGAAGAATCCGGTGTGAGGCGGGTAAGAGGCCTTGTTCGATCAGGAACCGGCTCATACCTGACCGGTTCTCGTCGCCGCGGAACGGTTGTGACGGTCGCGGACCGTGTCGCTGTTGGGCCGAACGGGTGACTTGGCGTAAGAATTGGCTGGTGCAGGCAATGAGTGCGAGTCAGTTCGGGGGGAGCCGGTGAACAGCCACGACGTCACCGATGAACAGTGGGAAGGGCTCGCCCAGGTCGTGCCGCTGCGCGGACGCGACGCCTGGCCGTCCGCGGTGGACCACCGCGCGCACCCGGAAGCCCCGACGGAGGCCCGGCGGCGTTTCGTCGTCCTCAGGGTCAATGTCTTCGCCGACGCCCGAGAGGTCGCCGAGACCCTGATGGCAGGCGTTCCCGTCCTGCTCGACCTGAGCGGGGCGGAGGCCGAGGTCGCCAAGCGCGTCCTGGACTTCAGCACCGGAGTCGTCTTCGGCCTCGCGAGCGGCATGCACCGCGTCGACCGCAACGTCTTCCTGCTGGCCCCCGCGGACACCGAGGTCACCGACCTGGTGGAGAGCGCCTCGGTGGCCGGCTCCTGACCCTGGTCCCCCGATCGTAGGAAGCTCCCGACGCCGTAACGGTTCACCTTCCGGGCACGGTCCTACGGTCCGGACATGACCGTGTCATCCGTGCCGCCCGCGCCGAACTCCGATACCTCGTCCCCGCTGCGCACCCTCGCGGAGCGCCCGCGCCCGGACCGGCCCTGCGTCACCGAGCTGCGGCTGTCCGCCTTCGCCGGACACCGGCGGGCCGGGTTCGTGCTCGGGCCGGTCACCCTCTTCGCCGGGGGCAGCGGCTGCGGGAAGACGAGTGCGCTGCGGGCGTACGAGGCACTGGCCCGGCTCGGTGGCGGCGCCGAGGTCGGGGTGGTGTTCCCCGACGCGGCCGACTGCGTGCCCGAGCGGGCGCGGCCCGATGCGCAGCGGCGGCGCGGTTTCCGTATCGGCTGTACGGCCGACGGGCCCGAGGGGCCGGTCCGGCTCGACGTCGCCGTGCAGGCCGAACCCGAACTGCGCATCGTGGGCGAGCGGCTGACCGCGGGCGGTCTTGTGCTCCTGGAGACCGCCCTGCGCGACCCCTCCCGCCGGACCGTGCAGGCCGCCTGGCACACCGCGGGCTCGGCGCCGGTGACGCGGGCGCCGCTGCCCGACGACCGGCTCGGCACCGCCCTGCTGCCACTGCGGGTGGCCGGCAAGACCGACGGACAGCGCCGGGTGCTCGCCGCCGCCGAACAGATGGTGGTCGCCCTGCGGTCCGTCTTCGCCTGCGATCCGCGCCCCGGGCGGATGCGGGCCCCCGCCCCGCTCGGCTCCGGACTGCTCCTCGGTGGCTGCGACAACCTCGCCGACGTCCTGTGGCGCACCCGCGCCGAGTGCACACGACGACACGCGCTGCTCGTCGAGGCGGTGCGCGCCGGCTGCGCGGGGCCGGTAGCCGACGTTCTCGCCGAGCCGCTGGGCGACGGGACGGTGCAGGCCCTCCTCGACCGCGGCGACGGTTTCCGGACGGCTCTGCGGCGCCTGGGCGACGGCGAGTTGAGATACCTCGCCCTCGCGCTGGTCCTGCTGACCGGGCCGGGCGTCCTGGAGGTGGACACCGCAGGCGAGGTGCCCGCGGCCATGCAGACGCTCACCGTCCTCGCCGACGGCTTCGACCGCTCACTGGACCCCCGGCAGCGACGGGAGCTGCTGCGGCTGGCCCTGCGGACCGCAGACCGCGGCCACATCCGCGTCGTGGCCGCGGTCAGCGACGCCTCGTGGGCCGCCGGGACGGCCGGGCAGGAGCCCCTCACGGTGGTACACCTGGAGCCGTGACCGATCATCTCGACGTGGCGAAACTGCAGCGCAGGCTGGCCGACTTCGCCGCCGCCCGCAACTGGCGGCAGTACCACACCCCCAAGAACCTCGTCGCCGCGCTCAGCGTGGAGGCCTCCGAACTGGTCGAGATCTTCCAGTGGTTGACGCCGGAGGAGTCCGCCCGCGTCATGGACGACCCGGACACCGCGCACCGCGTGACGGACGAAGTGGCGGACGTGCTCGCCTACTTGCTGCAGCTGTGCGACGTCCTGGACATCGACCCGCTCGTGGCGCTCGACGCGAAGATCGACCGCAACGAACGGAGGTTCCCGGCGCCGTAGTCGAACAGGGCGGCCTTCGGGAGTGGTTCAGTCCACTTTCACTCTCCGGAGTCAAAAACCGGCCCGAAACCGATTTGTTGTCCACAGATTTCGGTCTTCCTCTGGCTATTCGTCCCGCACGCCCTCACTCTGGGTAGTGGACAACGGAGTTCGGGCGGACGTGCGGGCAGCGCGTCCAGACAGACGGGGGCAGCGGCATGGACGCTGTGCGGCTCATCGTGACGAGCAGACGTGCCCTTGCAGGGAGCGGCGACGCTCCGGAGACCATGACCGAGGTGTGGCAGGCGCAGGCCCTGGCGCAGGCGATAGGCAGCCGCCTCGCGGTCTCCGGGCCGCCCGAACTGCGCGGCGAGGCACTGGGGTTGACGGAGCTGGCGGGCCGGGGCTGCGGGGTCCTCGACAACCCGCACCTCGCCACCGAGGACCTGCGCGCGGCCCAGCTCACCGACCTGGGCGACGCCCGCCAGGCCCTGCTCTGCCTCGGCGGCCTCCTGGGCGAGGTGGGCATCGCCCTGGTGGGACTCGCCTGCGCCGCGGACGACGAGAGCACCTACTGGCAGTGCATGGAGGCCATCGACGCGGCGGACGAGTCCAGGGACCGGGTCCGGGAGATGCTGCGCAGACTCGCGGACCGGGAAGAGGCGTTACCCGAGCGGGAGGCGGGTTAGAACGGCCCCGGGGGCCCCGGTGTCTCAGCCGGCCTCGCTCTCCTCCGCGCCCCGCCCCGCGGACTGCAGATCCGCGTCCAGGGCCGACAGGTCCGCGTTCAGCGCCGCCATCAGCTCCTCCATCTGCTGCAGCAAGCCCTTCGGCCGGCCGGTGCCGCCGCCCTGCTGCGGCACGGACTCTTCGGACATGACGGCCTCCTCGGCCCCAGGCCCCCGCCAGGAGGCCGATCGGGTGACATCCCGGCGACGGCCGCCGGCGCGGGTGCCGGGCGGTCCGGCTCCGCACGAGCCAACGACCACCACCGGGGCGGGTCACTGGCGCGGGTGTGGACCAGCCCGCCGATGAGGGATTTTCACCCGACCGTGGACGGGAGTGCCCGGAGGGACCGGTGGGGTTGACCGGCACCGTTGCATGCAGGATGGAGGTATGGATCTTCGCATCTTCACCGAGCCCCAGCAGGGGGCCTCCTACGACACGCTGCTCGCGGTGGCCAAGGCCACCGAGGAGCTGGGGTTCGACGCCTTCTTCCGCTCCGACCACTATCTCCGCATGGGCTCCGTGGACGGCCTGCCCGGCCCCACCGACGCCTGGATCACCCTCGCGGGACTGGCCCGCGAGACCAAGCGCATCCGCCTGGGCACCCTCATGACCGCCGGCACCTTCCGTCTGCCCGGCGTGCTCGCCATCCAGGTCGCGCAGGTCGACCAGATGTCCGGCGGCCGCGTCGAACTCGGCCTCGGTGCCGGCTGGTTCGAGGAGGAGCACAAGGCGTACGGCATCCCGTTCCCGAAGGAGAAGGTCGGCCGGCTCGAGGAGCAGCTCGAGATCGTCACGGGCCTGTGGCAGACCAAGGTCGGCGACACCTTCGACTTCCACGGCAAGTACTACGACCTCACCGACTCGCCCGCGCTGCCCAAGCCCGCCCAGGAGAAGATCCCGGTCCTGGTCGGCGGCCACGGCGCGACCCGCACCCCGCGGCTGGCCGCGCGGTACGCCGACGAGTTCAACATGCCCTTCGCCTCGATCGAGGACAGCGAGCGCCAGTTCGCCCGGGTCCGCGCCGCCGCCGAGGAGGCCGGCCGGCGACCCGAGGACCTCGTCTACTCCAACGCCCTGGTCGTCTGCGTCGGCAAGGACGACCAGGAAGTCGCCCGCCGGGCCGCCGCGATCGGCCGCGAGGTCGACGAACTGAAGGCCAACGGCCTGGCCGGCACCCCGTCCGAGGTCGTCGACAAGATCGGCCGCTATGCGGAGACCGGCGCCGGCCGCCTCTACCTCCAGATCCTCGACCTGGCCGATCTGGACCACCTGGAGCTGATCTCCGCCCAGGTGCAGTCGCAGCTGTCGTAGCAACCGCCGTAACGACCCCTCGTAGCAATAAACAAGGGCGCAGGTCGGCCGCCGTATGCGAAGGTGAGACTGTCGTCCTGCCGAGCCCCCAGGATCACCACCTGGGGGCTTTCGTGCGTACGTCGCCCAAGACCGTCCGCCTGTCGGAGAGTCTGTCTCCGCATGTTCCTGACCTACGGTCTCTTCGGCGACGCAGTACCAAGCGGGCCCGCACCGCACACAGGTGACCCGCTCGAGCTCGGGTTCCGTCACCCAGCAGGCGGCCACGTCCCAGGGCACGGCGACGACGGCCGTCGACGCCTCCGGCAGCTACGCCTACGCCGGGGACAACCGCGACCATCACTCCGTGCGCCGGCGCGCCGGGTGACCCTTTTCAACTGACGTAACTCGGCTACACTTTGCAGGTGTTCACCTCAGTGGAACCATGTCGGGGTGCGCAGCAAGGAGGCTCGATGACCCACGAAGCCGACCACAGCCTGGCGGACAAGCTCAACAGGCTCTTCGCGGCCATCCGATCCGAAGCCGGCCGCGAGTACAGCAATGAACACGTCGCGGCTGCAATCAGAGGCAAAGGAGTGACGATCTCCCAGAGTTACATCTGGCAGCTGCGCAAGGGCATCAAGACCAACCCGACGCTGAGACACCTTGAGGCACTGGCCGATTTCTTCGGAGTCGCGACAGCCTACTTTCTCGAGGGTGAGGCCGGTGATCGCATCACGCAGCAGTTGCAGCAACTGACCGAGGTCCAAGCACGTTTGGCTGAGGATCCTGCCGCGAGCGACGTGAAGCTCATGGCGATGCGAGCCGGCGAGTTGTCCGCGGACCGCCGTAAGCAGGTCATGGATCTCCTCGACGTCGTCTATCGCCTGGAGCAGGCCGAGCGGCAGAAACCGCCTGGCCAATGACTTGATCCCCTCTCGCTGCGCAACCACACCGTGTTGTATGTGTGACACCGGACCATGACCAGGAACACCGGGGGAACACCTTGCGCGAACGGAAGCTGCGCCGACACTGCAGGCGCATGCTGCAACAACTCGACATACAGCCACCGCTGAAAGTCGAAGTCCTGTGCCGACTACTTGGGGAGCAGCGGGGACGCCCTATCCGGCTGATGCCCTATCCCTTGCCGGTGCCCGGCCCGTTCGGGCTGTGGATCGCGTCGGGTTCGGCCGACTACATCTTTTACCAGCTCGAAACCAGCAAAGTTCACCAGGACCACATCATCCTGCACGAAATCGGCCACATCATCGCGGATCACAGGGGTCCGGAGTCTGATGACGAGTTCTTGAAGAGGCAGTTTCCAGACCTGCCAACCGACGTCATCAGAAAAGCACTTCGGCGTTCCTCCTACGAAGAGGCACACGAGCGGGAGGCTGAGCTGGTCGCCACCATCATCCTCGAATGGGCCTCCGTTCTGGACTTCGTCGACTCGCCGTCGTCCACAGACCCGACAGTCGGCCGGGTCCAGGCTGCGCTCAGCGATCGGCAGGGATGGCAGTGATCGCGATCACACTGTTTGTCGGCGCGGCCTTCGTCCTGATCGTAGGCTGGAAAACCCGTCAGCTCATCAGAGCCCCGCACGACGCTCCATTGCGTGCAGTCACGTTGTGTCTGATATGCGCGGCTGCCTCTTTCGGTCTCGCTCTGTCCCCTTCGGCTCGCGTCATCCGCTCTGTCGGCGGGGTCGGAGCTCCGCGGCTGGTGCAGAACATCTTCGTGTTCTGCATGGTCTTCTGGTTGATGTGCTTCTACCTGTACTCCGCGGCCGATTCCGAACGAGGACGAGTGCGTGCGCGCTGGGAGGCACTGCCTCTCGTGGTCACCATCCTGGGCACCTCACTGGCCACGATTGCCGCCGCCGGACAGGACACGGGAGGCGACTACAAGACTGTCGACATGCGGGTTTCCGGCCTCGCGGTCTTCTATCTCCTCGCCGATTTGTATCTCGTCTACGCCCTGACCATGGCACTGCTCTGGACCCTGCGTTGTCGGCGAGCATCCCGGGGCCCCCTGGCCGCAGGCCTGCGGCTCATCGGGTTCGCGCTCGCGACCATAGCCGCCGCCAGTGCGATCCGCGCCGCGCTGACGGTGGTTCGCTGGCGTGGCGGCACGGTCTCTCCCGGAATTACGAAGATCTCCGGACATCTCATTGGAGTGGCGATCGTCCTGTTCGTCATCGGAATCGGCTACCCGGCTGTCCGTACCCGACTGTCGGTTATGCGCCTGCGTCGGCACCGACGGAGGGCGTACCACCGCCTGCAGCCATTGTGGAGCCTGCTGCATGAGGCGTACCCGCAGCATGCCCTGCACCACGACCGACTCAGCCCACGCGGACTTCTGAGGCGGCCGCGAGGGGTGGACCGTCGCTACTACCGTCGCGCCATCGAGTGCCGCGACGGCTTGGTGCGCATCAGCCCGTACCTCGAGCAGACAGATGTGACAGGACCCGTCCAATCCGATTCGGCGGCCGATCTTCTTGCGGACCGGTTGCGTGCCGCTCTCAAGACCCAGGCGGAAGGCCGCGAAGCTCCATACAGCGCGGCTGCCGTGGCCGTACCGCAGACCCAGAACTTCGACGAGGACGTCCGACAGCTCGTCATGCTCTCGGACGCGCTGGACCGCCGAACATCCCGTGACACCTAATAAGAAAAGCGGACAGAACCGAGGGAGTCGGCGTGGCTGACCTTCTGATCAATGCCGGGTACATGTTGCTCGGTCCGGTCAATGAACACATCCGGGATGCGGCGGTCCTCATCACCAGAGACCGGATCGTCGCTGTCGGCCATCGCGAGCATGTGGAGACGCAGGCCACGCGAGACCACCAGACGTTGTCCTTCCCCGACGCCACTGTGCTTCCCGGACTCATCGACTGTCATGTCCACCTGAGCTTCGACGCAGGCTCCGATCCGGTTGCCTCACTGCGTGCGAGTGATGACGCCATACTGCTGGACGACATGACGGGGCGTGCCCGGAAGCTCCTCGGCTCCGGAGTCACCACCGTCCGCGATCTCGGCGACCGCGGCGGCCTTGCCCTCCGGCTCCGGGACGAGATAGCAGCGGGAAGGCAGACCGGACCGCGCATCATGGCGGCCGGTCCACCCGTGACGTCACGCAGGGGCCACTGCTGGTTTCTCGGCGGTGAGGTCCACGGTGAGGAAGAGATTCGGAAAGCCGTACGGCACAGTGCACGACAGGGCGCGGACGTGATCAAGCTGATGGCAACCGGAGGCGGCCTGACCCGCGGCGGTCCCGCCATCTGGGAACCTCAGTTCACCACGGAGGAACTGGCTGCAGCTGTGGAAGAGGCGCGCAGGGCCGGCCTTCCTGTCGCGGCCCACGCACATGGCACCACGGGAATCGCCGCGGCCATCACCGCTGGGGTCGACACCATCGAACACTGCACCTGGATGACAGCGGACGGCGGAGTCGATCTCCGCGAGGATCTGGTCGCGGAGATCGTGGCCAGAGGAATCCGTGTGTGTCCGGCCACCCACCCCAACTGGCAGTCATTCGCCGAACGGGTCGGACCTGAACGGGCCCGAGAGGCTTTTTCCCCCGCCCGCCGAATGGCCGAGCAGGGCGTGCGCCTGATCGCCGGCACCGATGCGGGGATACCACGCTCCGGCTTCGACGGCCTCGCATCCAGCCTGGAGTTCCTGGAACACATCGGACTGTCCAAGGCCGAGGTGATCGCATCCGCCACTGTCGAGGCCGCCGACGCCCTCGGCCTCGCCCACGACACGGGCCGTCTGTCCCCAGGATTCCGGGCCGACCTGGTGGTGGTCGGAGGCAACCCCCTGGACGACCTGAAAGCTCTGCACGACATTCGACTCGTGGTGGCGGCCGGCCGACCCCATTCGCCTGAACAGGCCCGCTGTGCGGATGCTGGAGTCTGAGGGCGGCTTCGGGGGCGCGAGGCATGAACGACGTCCAGTCAGGACCGGCTCTCCCGAGCCGCCCGGCCGGATCGAGTTGCAGCCCCCTTCACTCACGCCTGCCTGTGCCGTGCCTCAACGAGTCCGCCGGGGGGCCACCTGGCACTCGGTTTCCCCCGACGATGGCGCACCGAATGGCACTGGCCACCTGCTCGTGCAGGGCGCCCGTCCTCGCAGCCTGCCTGGTACCGGGCGGTCACGAAGAGCCAGTTGAGTTCGGCCGCCGGCCAGCGATTGGTCTCCTGTGTGATCACGTCTCCCCGCCACCTGCCATTGACCGAGTTTTCCACTCAGGTGAATCCACGTAGGGTTCAGCTGCTGCATGTCAGTTGAAGGAAGTAGTCGGCTGGGCTAGGGTCTTGACGCACGATGATCTCAACTGTGGTGAAAGCCCAGCCGTTGCCTCCGAATTCCGAGGCGACGGACGACCGCCGGGCGGAGCCATCAGTTGGCTCCACTCACGGGGAGAGGGTGCTGTGGCGTCGGCAACATCGGTGAATCCGGAGACCGTGGTGGGAGCGGTCGGTACGGTAACGCAGCAGGAACTTGGTGCAGTTTTCGATCGGACCGTGGAGCGGGTGCCCATCCACCTGCTGTCCGGAGTGAGTTCGCCCCGCACGTCGGGCGCAGACGACCGGCACGTACGGACGCTCGCCGACCTCGGTGTACCGCTGCCGCCTGTCGTTGTGCACCGCCCGACGATGCGGGTACTCGACGGCGTCCACCGGATCAGGGCGGCGGAGCTGCGCGGAAAGAGCGACATCGAGGTCCGGTACTTCGACGGCGACGAAGAGGCCGCCTTCCTGCTTGCAGTCCAGCTCAACCTGGCTCATGGCAAACCACTTTCGTTCCACGACAGGACCGCAGCCGCGAGGCGTATCATTGCCTCGCACCCGCACTGGTCCGACCGGCGCATCGCCTCGATGACCTGTCTGTCGGCCAAGGCTGTGGCGGCCCTCCGGGGGTGTTCGACCGAAGACGGGCCACAGTCGAACAAGCGGGTGGGCCTCGACGGCCGTGCGCGGCCGCTGAATCCGGCCGAAGGACGCCTGCTCGCCGGCCAGTTACTGGCGCAGGATCCGCAGATCTCACTGCGCGAGCTCGCCCGACGCGCGGGGACGTCCCTGGCGACGGCGAGCGACGTACGTCAACGGTTCCGTCAGGGACGGGAGTTGCTGCCGCCCAGGCTGAGGGGTGGCGGTCCGTCGGACGGTGACGCGCCGCGTGGTCACAGCGAAGGCGGTTCCGGTGGCTCCGGCGGGCTCAGCGGTTCCACCGGCCTCACGGGTGCCGCGCTGCTCGACAGTCTGCGCCGCGACCCCTCCGTGCGGCACTCCGAATCGGGGCGCAGGTTCCTGCAGCTGCTGAGCATTCATCCGGCAGGTCCTGCGGGGTGGCAGAAGCTCGTCCTTGGTGTTCCGGCTCATCGCGCTGATGATGTCGCGCGAATCGCCCGGGATTACGCGGAGGCCTGGCTTCATGTGGCCCGCGCGCTGGAAAACAATTCCTGAAACGTTGCCCAATAGACCCCCTGTATCAACCTCCGGTCGGGCAATCCTTGTCGCCGATTGGATTCTCGAATAACTTTTGAGTCGCTGAGGGAAAACCTCAACGCCCGTAAATTCAATGGGAATTCTCGGGAATCTCTTCAATGAACAGGGGAAACTCCGTCATGAGATTGAAGAAGCCGCTGATCGGTGCCGTGCTCACCGCCACCCTGGCGACCGGCCTGGTCGGCACCGCTTCGGCGGACACTCAGGCGGCGCACACGGCCCCGGCTGCCGCGGCCAAGGCGGCGCAGGGCTACTCGGACAGTGACGTGGTCGCTTTCCTGGTCTTCGGCCAGGGCAAGGCCGCCCAGGACCACCCGGAGCTGGCCAAGCAGATTCGCAGCCGCCGCTCGGATGCCTCGGTGACGCCTGCGCAGCTGTCGTACCTGATGAACAAGCTGCACCAGGTCGACTCCTCCTTCCACGCCAAGGTGACGACGGCGGTCCAGTCCGAGGACCCGTTCACGGTGCAGCAGGGCATGGTGGCGCTGAACGACGACCTCAAGGCAGCCATGGCCGCGGACAGCAAGGCCAAGACGCTCGACAGTGCAGTCATCGCGCGCCCCAACGGCTGGGTGTGGACCAAGTCCAACATCGTGACCGTGGCGAACGTCGCAGCCGGCATCAACGTCGCTGTGGGCACCAACGTCGCCGCGGGCGCGGAGGTTGCTGTGGTCGTGGTGATAGCTCCGGCCGCAGCCAGCTACAGCTTCGATCTGAAGCAGTCGGACCAGCTCGACGCGAACGACTTCGTCGCGGCGGTCACCGCTGCTCTCTGATGTCTCTTTGATGTCTCTTCGCGGGGGCCTGCCGCGACCGCGGCGCGGCAGGCCCCCGCAGGGGCGTCAGCACGGCAGGGAGTGTCCCGTCCGTTCCACGGGGAAAGGAAAAATCCGCGCATGTCGACGCCTGTCGCAAGGCGGCAGCTGTACATCTTCGCGAGCACGCTGGCAGTCATGGTCGCCTACCTTCTCGTCGCGCTCTTCTACACGCTGCCGAGCAACGCACTCAGCAGTCGCCATTCCAAGGGCGCACGCCAGTACTTCAACGAAGTCACCCCAGAGATCTGGGCCTTCTTCACCAAGGACCCGGAGGGCATCCAGATCGGCACCTACGCCTTCGACGGAAAGCACTCCAAGAATCTCCTGAAGACCCCGCAGGGCAATCCGTCGAACCTCTTCGGACTCAACCGCAGCCAGCGCGCTCAGGGTCCCGAGATCGCGTACATCAACACCTCGGTGACCCGATGGGAGCCGTGCGCGGGAAATCTGGAGATCTGTCTCCACGAAGCGGCCGCACGCCCGGCCGAGAAGGTCAAGAACCGGAACCCCGTAAGGACCGTGTGCGGGGACTCCTTCATCACTCAGGAACGCGTCGTGCCCTGGTCGTACCGGAACCTCGTGCCATATGACCGGCGCACCATCAGAATCGCCCACCTGGATGTCTCATGCTGATAGCCGCCTCCCGTACCGCTGTCTCCACAATGGCCGAGGAACAAACCGCCCGGCTCCAACGCCGGCTCTCCGCCTTCGACTTCCGCTCACGATGGTTCGGTGTAGGGCGCACGTTGATCTGCTTCGCCGAGCTGACCGTGGTGCTCATCACCCCGTCGAAGGCGCTGCTCACCCCGGTCCTGACCATCAGCAACGGCGCGCGCTGCGGGGGAGTACGCGCCGCGTCCGCGTACTGCCTGGTGGGTGGTACCTCCCATGCGGAGTACGCCCGATGGACCTTGGTTGCCGTGCTCCTGGTGGCCGCAGTCGGGTACCGGCCGCGCTGGACGGCGATTCCGCAACTGTGGGCCATCTACTCGATCGCGGTGAGCATCACCGTGCCGGACGGTGGCGAGTCCGTGGGCATGGTCATGTCTCTCCTCATGCTGCCGATCCTCCTCACGGACAACCGGACTTGGCAGTGGAGCCCGCCGACGAAACCGCTCAGCCCGTCCGGGCACGCCGTCGCCTACGCCGCGTTCTGGGCGGTCCGGCTGCAGCTCGCCTACATCTATCTCGACACCGCCATCAGCAAGTTCGGCGTCGCCGACTGGGCCAACGGCACGGCTGAGTACTACTTCCTGCGCGACAACATGTTCGGCGTGGCCAAGCCCTGGGACGGGCTCCTGCTCGCCCTCTCCAAGTATCCGGTGATCGTGATCGGCATGACCTGGGGCGCACTCGTCGTCGAACTACTCATCGCCGTCTGCATCCTGGGCTCTGATCGCTGGCGCAAGGTGGGCCTGGTCCTCGACATCCTGCTGCACGGCTCGATCATCCTGCTGATGGGCCTGTGGAGCTTCGCCCTCGTGATGATCGGCTGCTCGGTTGTCGCGTCGATGCCACTGCTGCACACATCGCCGGACGCGACGCCCGCCGAGCAACCCCCCGCCGAGCAACTCCCCCCTGGAAAAGGCCCTGATGACAGCTCAGTTGGTCGCTCACCGGCAGTGCTACGTTGAGCCGGTGGCCAAGCTGGAAGTCCTGAATGTCTCTGCGGGTTACCGGGGCCGGTTGGTGCTCCGGGACGTCAATCTGGAATACGGTGCGGGAATTCACGTACTGCTCGGACCGAACGGCGCCGGCAAGACAACGGCGTTCCGTGTGCTCGCCGGAATTCTCGCGCCCTTCGAGGGCACCGTTCTCGTGGACGGCACCGACCCGAACGCGCAGACGGAGGCCAAGTCCCAGATCGCCCTGGCCACACATCGCTCGGCGCTCGCACCGCGGCTGAGTGTCGTGGACAACCTGCGGTACTGGGCGCGCATCCTCGGCCTGCCGCCGGGGCCTTCCGAGGAGCGGATCGCGGAAGTCCTGCACCTGCTTGGCCTCACCGACCTCGCAGACCGCCGCATCGGCAGCCTCAGCCGCGGCCAGAACCAGCGTGCCGGCCTGGCGAAGGCGTTTCTGGGACAACCGCCGATTCTGCTGCTGGATGAGCCGATGTCGGGCCTCGACCCGAGTACTACGGAGCAACTGGCAGACCACCTCCGCAAGTTGGCCGACCAAGGTCACACGGTCGTCGTCTCCACGCATGCCCTGGCCGACGCCTACCGCTTCGCCGACGACGTTACGGTGCTGCAGGAAGGACGCATCGTTGGCCGAGGTGAACCGGCCGCGCTGCGCACCGCCCTGCTCGGCAGCGCCTACCGGCTGCGCATCCGTGGCTCCGGCGACGTACCGGCGGTCCTCGATCGGCTCGGCCACCGCTACGAGGAGCAGCGGGGTGCCGTAGTCGTGGAGGTGCCCGACGAGGGGGCGGCGGAGTCGCTGGTCGCCGACCTGGTGAGGGAAGGGATCGGCGTACGAGAGGTGGTACCCGCCCGGAACCCGCTGGAGGACGTCTATCAGCAACTGCAAAGGGAAGGCACATCCCGTGACGCGGCGTAGTCTCCCGTTCGATGTGACGCGGGCCAGGATCCTGACGTCCGCTCTGCTGTGGCGGATGAGACGGGAGCGGCTGCGAAACTTCGCCACGGTGTTCCTGCCGTTCGTGCTGACGGTCGCCTCGATGGTCGCCCTGCCCCTGCTGGCCGACGACTCGGACATGAACGGCGCGGCCAGCAGCGCCCGGCTCGGCCTGCAGTACGGGGCGCACGGGGACACGGTCGCGGCCGGGCTGTTGCTCGTGCTGATGCCCGGCGTCGTCGCCCTGCACGGCACGGTGGGCGCCGGTCTCGCGGTGCGCAACGTGGTTGGAGCGGAGGCCGGGGTCGGCGCGCTCGAGGTGATGCTCGGCGCCCCCTACAACCCGGCGAGCATCGCGGGCGGACTGCTCGGCTACGCACTCGTCGTCACGACGGGTCAGTGGGCGGTGATGAGCGTGCTCGGTGCCCTCGCTCTCGCGCTGTCCAGCGTTCTGCACCACGACAGCCTCAGGCCGGACGCCGGCTACCTGACGCTCGCTCTGGTACTCCCACTCCTCGCCACCTGGGCGGGCGCGGCCCTCGCCCTGCTGCTCAACCTGTTGTTTCCGCGTCTGTCCCAACCCGGTGCCGGCGCCCTTGCGGGCAATGGCGGCGGCCTGGTCAGCCTGGCCGCGATGCTGCCGGGTTTCGGCGCCCTGCTGGCGATGTCCATGGCCCTGGACCCATTGGGCCCGACAAGGCTGCTGCTGTACGCGGGCGGGGTGACCGTACTGATCGCGGTGGGCAGCCTGATCGGGATCGCGAAAGGCTTCCGCCCGGAGTCGGTGCTGTCGTCGTCGGCTTGAGGCACGTCGACGTACGGCAGCAACTCGACGCAAGTACGCAGATAGGTAACTAGGCAAGGAATTCGGTGATGGTCATGGTGAAGGTCCTCGTCGACATCCGTCCGTCGCTGGTGGCACTGCCCTTCCACCGCGCCCTGACGAGGCCGGTGGTGGAGATCGACGGCGTCGAGTGGCCCGCGAGGTGGGGCACGACGGAGGTGTCGATCGAGCCGGGAGTCCACGAGATCGCCGTGTTCTTCCGCTACAAAGGCCAGCGCGGGGCGCGACTGGGCGTAGGCACTGAGGAACTCACGGTGCCGGGCGACGCACGCACACAGCCGCGGGTGACAGCGCGACTCGGCCCGCGCAACGGCAGCAACTTCAAGGTCGAGTCCGCCTGAGACACCCATGAGAAGCCTGAGACACCAAGGAGAAGGGAGACACGTGGCCAGGAAGTCGATCGTGCAGTGCGCGGCAGGGCACCTCTACACGGCCACATGGATACCGTTCGTCGGCATCAAGTCTCTGCGTCTCACCCCGTCCACGCGCTATGCCCGCTGCCCCGTCGGCAAGCACTGGGCGGTGGTCAGCAGGCCGGACCCGTCGGCTCTCACCGAGGGGCAGCTCGCGGCGGCTCGGTCACACGACGCGGGGTGGATGTAGGCATGACGCAGAGCGGCGGGGCAGCGGGGCCTGCCCAGGCCCCGGCCGCCGACTCGTCGGCCAGAGTCCCGGGTACGGGTTCGTCCGCGCTTCCGGTCTCCCGGGACTGCTGGATGGCCTCCAGGACTCGGTGGTTACTGTGGACGGGCCCCGCCACCGTGCTGATGCGCTGTTCCCGGTGACCGGACTGATTGGGATCGTGCCGACCGCCTCACCGGATCGTGGTACGGGCTCCTGCTGCGGCTCTCGCCGTCCACGGCGCCCGTCAGGCGGCGAGGAGGGCCAGGTGACGTCGGCCGGGTTCACTCGGAGGCCGCGCCGCCCTCGGGAGGGAGGTCCGCGAGTTCGGCCAGGTCCCGTCCGCTGTCGTCCACCCAGTACTTGGTTCCGAAGGCGTAGCGGGGGCGGTTCCCGGTCAGCTGCTCGACCATCTCCTTGACGAGCGATGTCGGCGCGTAGACGTCACCGTCGTACTCCCATCGCAGGGGCCTGCTGCGGTCGCCTGTCCAGGTCGCGCGGCTGCGCCTGGGGTCCTCGGCCACCCACTTGTCGAGGTCGTCGTTGTTCCAGGCCAGAGATTCCGGGAATGCGCGGAAGCGCAGTGTCTGGCCGGGCTTCACCGATCCGTTGTCGAGGATTCGCAGCACCGCCTTGCGATTGCGGGTGCTGTTCGCCGCCCGCTGGGCCGTCTCGGCCTTCTCGGCGCGGGCGGGGACCACGGTGAACTCCTCAAGCCCGGGCACCGGGTAGAGCACCGAGGTGGTCATCACATGACCTGCGCCGGTGTCCCAGAGCCGGAACTGGACCAGCTTGATATCAAGACCCATCTCGTTCAGCCACACCGTCGATGAGGTCACCTGCCGGGGGAAGGACCGGGCGACCAGGACGAGCCGAGGCTGCTTGAGCAGCGCGACGTCCAACTCGTCGCCGTCGCAGTGCTCCCGAATGAGCCGCAGGGCCTCCTGCGTGTCGCACTCGCGGCCGGAACGCCGGAGGAACTCGGCATGGATGCGGGCCAGATCGTCCTCGGTGAATCGGGACACCATGGCGGCGTAGGTGACGGCCTGCAGATGCACGTCGTCCGGGGCGCCGTCGCGTTTGAGCTCGATGACGACGAGGTGGCCCTCGGAATCGAGGGCCAGTAGGTCCAGCCGGTCGCGGACCCTGTCCCCGCTCGACGTCGCCCACTTGTCGTACTCCTCGGTCAGGATGAGGAGACCAGGTTCGATGAGGGACGGGTCGCCGATGATCCACTGCTGCAGATCGGCCCGCTCCCGCAGCCCCAGGTCAGGCAGCCCTACTTCCCGGGCCTCCACAGGCTGCGCTCCGCCGATGACCGAAACGCGCTCGATCGCCATATCCGCTCACCCCGACTGCCGGTCACCACGTGATAGGTGACCTTAACCGACCTGCTGAACCCTGGTTCCGTAGTGTCCGGCTACTGCTCGGCGCGCATCCCGGCGCCTCCTGAGCTGCCGCATTCTGCTCTGATTCCGCATGCCGAGTGACTACGGCCGAGCGAAAATCCTGAGTCTGTTCCACGTAGTCGATGTACGTTGAACGGGCGCGCCGAACCAGGGGCGCTCCCGTGGCCGACTGACCGTAGCGCAGCGCCGCTACCGTCTTCAGAAGGGGCCAGGAGCCGTGATCAAAAGGGCGCGATTCTCCGTAGCCGTGTTCCTTCGGCATCCGGCGAGCGTGCACTCAATGTGCACTGAGCACGGCGAGTATCCGCAGTTCAGAACCCGTTTCGAGGTCTCCTCGTCATGTTCCTGACCATCACCACCACCGGCACACCCGAACGCCCCGCCACCGACCTCGGTTTCCTGCTGCACAAGCACCCCGACAGGGCGCAGGCGTTCTCCACCTCCTACGGCACTCCGTAGATACATAGGTTGAAACTGCCCTACGCTCTGCCCATGGCAGAGACACAGAGGGCGCTACTCGCCGCACGGATCAGCGTGGACACCGACGAATCAACGTCCATCCCACGGCAGTTGGAACACCTCCACACGTGGGCTCAAGGGCTCAGCTACCCCGTAGCGGGTGTGGTGGAGGACCGTTCGGTGTCCGGCTCTGTAGACCTCCCTGAGCGCCCCTCTATGGGCCCGTGGCTCACCGAGGAAGGGCGGGAGAAGTGGGACGTGCTGGCAGTCACCACACAGGACCGCCTGAGCCGTGATGACCTCCACTTCATGGCGTTTGTGAAGAACGTTCTGGACTGGGGGAAGACTCTCGTTGTCCTGGATGATCCCTCGTTCGACATCTCCACCGAGACGGGACGGCTCATCGCCTACGCCAAGGCAACTCAGGCAGCAGCGGAGTTGAGGAAGATCCGGCAGCGTGTCTCTGACGCACGGGACTACCTACGCCGGAACGGCCTGTACGCGGGAGGCATCACACCCTTCGGCTACGTATACGCGGACTCACCGGACGGGAAGCACTACGTACTGGTCCCGGAAACCAACTACGCCAAGCTCTTGAGAGAGATCTCAGAGCGGGTGCGTGCTGGAGTCTCTACCAACCAGATAGCCCGAGAGTTGAACGCCAAGGGAGTTCTTACATGGCGTGACTATCTGAGGGTACTGAGAGGGAAGGACCCAAAGCGCAGGAACGGGAACGCTCTGACGGAACCCAAGGGAACCAACTGGACTCCCAGGGTTGTTCAGAACATCCTCAAGCACCCTGCCTGTGCTGGCTTCCTCGCGTACAAGGGTGAGCCGTACGAGGATGATCAGGGGAACTTGGTCATGGCTACGGAGTACCCGATTCTCACTCATGCCGAATGGCAAGCCACCGTAGCGGCAGTCAAGTCCCGGGGTGTATCGAACATCCGGCGCAGCGACCAAGCCTCTCTGCTGACAGGGGTTGCACGGTGCGGAAGCTGCGGAGCACGGATGTTCTGTCACAGGCTTAAGAAGACTCTGGCAACCGGGGAATCCAAGGTCTACCGGCACTACTCCTGTACGTCACGCTCCAAGGCAATGCCCTGTGCCGTTCCGGCGAGGATTCCAGAGGACTTCCTGAATGAGATCTTTGAGGGAGTCCTCCTGGACAAGCTTGGCGGCCTGCCGGAAGTGGTGAAGGTGACCGAGCCGGGGGAGGACCACACAGCAGAGCTGGAGCAGGTCACAGCACGTCTGCTCAGGCTGGAGAAGGACTATGAGAACGGCCGGTACGACGAGTCAGAGAAGGAAGAGTCCTACTGGCGCATGCACGGGAACCTCACCAGAAAACAGAAGGAGTTGAAAGCCAAGCCTGTGCGCCCCTCAGTGACTCGATACGTAGAGACTGGTCTGACGTGGGCTCAGAAGTGGGGAGGTATGCGCACCGAGGAACGTAGGGATTACCTCACAGGCAGGGACGTACGCGTCTACGTCTGGAAGAGTGCAACATCCAAAGCGAGTCACGGCGTAGTCGTGTTCCTCGGTGACCTACAGGAACTTGCCAGCGCTGCGGGGCTGGACTCCGCCTCTGTTGAGGGGTGGCAGTTGCACGGATGGAACGTACCGGCGCACTGGACGAACCCGGAACTCAGGGACTTCCCAAGCAAGCTGGTGGATACGTCGGTTGTTCCCGAGGTTATTGATCAGCTACATCAGAAGCTCTTGAGCGCCCCTGAGAGCGTCTGAGGACGAGAGAGCCCCTGGGTACCTTCCTGAGTCGGGAGGGCGCCATAGGGGCTTTTCTGTGTCTTCTAGAACCTCTTCCGGATACTGGTCTGGGTAGTGACTCGTCTAACTCGTGACAGACCAGGCAGGCCACTTCCCTTAACGAAACTTTTAAGGGTGGGGCAGGTCATATCTTGGTAACGATGCTTGACATTGCACAGCCTGACTGAGTGCTGAAAAGTCACCTGAGTATGCGTCAGAGGTTGGTGCGAGCGTTCATCAAACGATCGTTAGATGAACCTGCGCCGACACGGCCCAGGTTGACCCTGCGGATAGCCGAATCTGTTCATCAACCCGTTCATCTATCTGGTACTGTTCATCTTGTTGGGGCAGGGGTTTGATGAACGCGGAGGGGTAGTCATGGCACTGGTCGGCATGGTTCGGGTGAGCACCGACAAGCAGGAGACGGCTCGACAGCACGACGCACTCACTGAGGCAGGGTGCGTGAAGGTCTTTGAGGAGAAGATCTCCGGAAAGCTCACCGTTGCGGAGCGCCCTGGTCTGTCTGCTGCTCTCGACTACATGCGCGAGGGAGACATGCTCACCGTTCAGGCCGTAGACCGACTCGGCCGGAACCTCCTTGAGGGACTGCTGATGCTCAATGAGCTGTTCCAGAAGGGTTATGCCGTGCGTGTCCTGGAAGGCATTGCCAAGGGCGACCACACAGAGCGCAGCCTGATTCTGGACCTAGCGTTTGCCCTTGCCGAGGACAGGCGCAGGGAGATCGTGAAGGAGACGCACAAGGGCCTTGAGGCAGCGCGTAAGCGTGGTCGCGTAGGTGGTCGCCGTCCGGTCATGTCTGAGGCTCTTACCGCTCAAGCTGTGGCGCTCCGGGACAAGGGATTCACCATCCGGCAGATTCAGCCGCACCTCACCTACAAGACAGGGAGCGGAGAGAGCCGTAACCCCTCTGTCGGTGCCATCTCTCAGGCTCTGTCGGTTCACGACGCTAAGAGCTGAAGCCTAACCAGACTGGAACCAGGAGACAGGAACCATGGGAATCATCGGAACCGTTATCGGTGCCATCGTTGGTTGGGCTTGGATCGGCATTGCTGCTGCGCCAGCATTGTTCATATTCGTATGGCCAATAGAAAAGTACATGAATTGGCGGGAGTCTCGTAAAACAGGGTTTCAGCACCGTCTGTACCCTGGGAGGACTTTGCGCTATCCCTGCAATGGGGAAAAGACAGGAATATGTCTTTGCATGCCCGACCATAAGGATGAACCCTACTGCTATTTCAATATGGAGTACGGACTAAATCCCGGACTAAAGCGTGTTGCGTATACCGGGGGGAGGTGTTTGTGTACACCCCAAGTGGTAACCTGAAATAACCAATTGGGAAAGCCCCTGGATTTCATCCGGGGGTTTTCTTTATTTTCGATTCCAGAAATGGGACAATTAAAGGGAGGAGTAAAACCAGCACTAGAAAGGCAATGATTATGGATCTAACCAGTGGAAGCACTACACAGACAGCCCATTTTGGGCAAAGCTCTGTTGAGCCATCTAACGGCAGAGGCAAGCCTGAGACACCCCCAACACCTGAGAGCCGTAACGAGAGCTTCCTAAAAGGCGTCCACAGCTCACGTAACGGTATGCCCGCAGTAGGGGTGACCTCACCAGACCAGGAGAAGTCTCCTGCGCCGCTCAATCCCCTTACGTTCTAGGCGAGGCTGCGACTATTGCTGAATCAATTGCGGCAGCTCTGTAAGTAGATTCTCCTGTAAAAATCAGAAGGCGCCCAGCTGGAATTAACCGGCTGAGTGCCTTTGATGTTTCTAGGGTTCCGTTGACGGGTCGGAGTGATTCCGTTAATGGAGCGGAATGTGAGATAATAGAGTCAACACCAACCCGTTTATGGAAGGGAAGACGAGAATGCCATTAGCCACAAAGGACGGATGGAATCCGCAAGAGGTATTCAAGCTCCTGTTTGATGAAAGACTATCGGCCTACACCAAACTCTTGGTTTGGTTTCTTGGCATAGCAGTAGACGGAATACAGATCAGCCAGGAAGACCTGAGCAAAGTAGTGAGTACCAATAGCGGCAGTAAGGCAGTCCAAAGAGCAATTGAGGATGCCGAGCGGTTCGGGTACCTAGAGATAGATCGCAGCATTAAGCCATTTTGGTATCGCGTGAAGTAATCGACAGAGGAGAAAAACAATGACAGACACAAGAGCATTCAGTTTTGGAACACAAGAGCGCTCCTGGTGGAGCACGACTCTAGATCCGGAAGTACAGGCAGAGCGTAGAGCACTGGCAGAGGAAAAGGCGCAGCTAGTAGCGCGTATGGCAGAGGAGCAGCGACTACAGGAGTTAACGAGCCATGCCGGTCCAGGGTTAGTCAACATCATCAAGACTTATGCCGCACAGAACATTCCAGCCGTGACCACAGAGGTTCAGCACGACTTCAACGAGTCTTACCCAGGGGTGAACTTTCGAGAGGTGCTGGAAGCATTGAAGCGAGAGGGAATCGTGCATGAGCTGACTTCAAGTACCCAGGGCTTTATGGGAGCGCGTACCACTCACCTGCACTTGCTGTGAGCCGCTATGGAAGAGCTAGACACTCCAGCTATCGCACTGCTCACGATGCTTCAGGACGGGTACGAAGCTGATTCGGTCTATCTGAGGAAACACTTTTTGCGAGAATTCCCTGAAGCTGATTACGATGAAATTCTCGCTTTATTGAAGGCTGCGAATTTGTACCCCGAGCCGGCCTCGATATCCTGGGAGAAATCAAGAAAAGTCCGCTTCACAAATCTGAGCCCGCTACATCTACGGGCCTACTAAATAGAAAAACTCCTCTAGGGCCGGTCCAGCTAGAGGAGTTTTTCGCCAAGAAAAGGAATATACCTATATTCTACCGGGAAATAGAAGAAGCCCCATAGGGGGGAACCTACAGGGCTTCTCAGGGATGACCGACCCAGCGAAAGGGCGAGAATTGAATGTTCCGAGGAGCAACGCGAGCCATAAGCAAAATCTCTATAAGGAGTTTAACAGAAATGACTGACACAAACAAATTCACCAAAGGCGGGCGCAAGGACTTAGTAGTCAACGGGGTAAAGACCTCAGAATGGGCAATGGTCTTAGACCAAGAGGGAGTCCAGTACGCTGCCGGGCATTTCAGCATTGCGCCAAGGGCCCTCAAGTACGCCAAGGAGATATCCAGTGATGCAAAGATCCTTTGGGAGATCATCAATGACTACGCTGGAAGCAATCGACAGGCGTTCCCATCGCACAAGACTCTGGCCGAGGATATGGGTAAGTCCGTGCCGTCCATCAAGAGATACGTTGAAGAACTCATTAGCCACGGATGGCTTACGGTACAGAACCGTATCGGAACTTCGAACTTCTACTACTGCGCCATTCCAGCAGTGCACTACAAGGCATTTGAAAACCCGGCTATTGACGGGAACTACAAGCCTTCAGTGGAGCGCAGAAAGCTGCCAGAGCTTCCCCCATCTCAATAGGGGGTAGCTCATGGATGAGCTAGGGGGTAGCTCAAATATGGGCTAGGGGTAGTTCATGGATGAGCTACCGGGTAGTTCACCAGTGAGCTACTAAATATATAGAAAGAAAGAGAAAGAAGAAAAATACAGAAAGAAGGAATACGTACCAACCGCCTACGGCGGCCGGTACGTTGGAGATTCCAAGAGAGACCAGGAGTTAGGGAAATCCCTTGGTCCCTTGGATACCTGCCATCGTCGCTACGCTCCTCTGGCTTAGGTATCTCCCTCTGGTGACCGCATCGGCGCTCTGCGCCTCTGCTCCTATCTCCTCTGGAGAACAAGGGAACTCAACATTATGCACAGTATTCCCGCGCATTGTGGTACGAATTCCAATTACCCATGAAAACTGGGTATGCATTTCAAAACAGTATCCTTTTTGGGGATACGGATTATGGAATTAATTTAATGAATTCGCTGTGACTCCTGGTTTTGATGGGTATCTTTCCCTCTTGGAGTTACTCCTGTAATGGCTATTTCAGCCGGCTCGGCATTTTCCGTTTTTGAAATAACCCAGAAAATGGGCCTAGAGTTGGTCCTGTTGACCTCACGCCTGGAGGCGTGATAGAACCTTGGTTACACTGTTCTTTAAAAAGAGATATATATAGGGAAGAGATTCTTTATAGATATCAATTCCTCCGAAGGAGGAATATATCTTTTCTCTAGATATTCCCTATCTCCTTAACTGTCCAGGGGGTGGAGTCTACCAGTAGCGCCCTGCGCCCTACAGGGCTCCCTGAGAGCCCCGCAGCGTCTCCCTGGCAATCTGGGCCAGGAGTAGGCGCTAGGGGCTATGAGGGGCGTACGGGTGGCTCTACTCCCGCCCCTGGGGGTGTGGTCGGGGGCTACTGCTGAGCCGGGTAGTGCATCGGTAGATCTACACGATGGTCATGATGCGACCGGTCTTAATAGCCATCTTGGGCGATTTGTACAGAGTGAGGATCAATGCCTTTCTTCCCACCTGGTTGATCGCTGGCTCAATCGACAAAATCTCAGCAGTCTTACCGTTGTAGAGCTTCAGGCTATCGCCAACCTTCAACTTGTCGGCTCTCTTGCGTTCTGGTGTTTTGATGCTTCCTCCTCATGAGGCGTCGGTTACTTGAGCTATGACTATCTCATGAGGCACTGACAAACAGACATGAGTCATTCCGCTTCCGGCTGGTTGTCGAACTCGTAGAAGCGCCGCCACAGGTCCGAGGGTGTTGGGTATAGCAGCCATTGGGTTCGAATGCTCTGCCCATTTGTGAGGGTCGCGGTGATCCGTACGCGTTTCGTTTCGGCCCGTTCTGCGTAGGGGACAGGCCTGGCGCTGCGAACGATCCACTTGATGCCATCAAAGGGCTCAATAGAGCGTTCCTCGCCTCCTTTGACGATGTCAGCTTGCAGGCTATAGGGCCATCGCCGGGTACTCCACGGCATAGGAAACAGGTAGGGGCTTGCCTCAAGGGATGTTTCTTCCGCTCTAACCGGAGTCATTCCCTTGTTGACAAAGTCAATGCGAACGTATACCCAGCCGTCTTCGGTGCACCAGTTACAGGAAATTTCCACCTTCGGTTTAGCGCGTTTGTAGGTGGCATACGAGATTCCTGCGTTTGTAGCAGTGAACAGGGCGCTCACGACAGAGATCATGATCGCGATGACGGGAAGCGACATGGGCCAAGGATGCCCAGCAGCAAGGCCGTTGGACCCTCACTTGAGGGACATCAGAGGAACATCAGCGCTTGGACATGCGAGAGCCCCCAGGAACGCGCCCAGGGGCTCTCTGGCGGGTAGGGGAGACCTATTCCTCCTCGTACTCCGGAAGCCTCTGTCCCCGGCTCTCTGCGATGTTGAGTACGTCAGTCAGGCTCTCGATCAAACGTCCGGCAATCCACCTCAGCTCATCTGCTGTCAGCTTGGCTTCCTCGCCCACCATCGGTCGTGCCAACTCAACGATGACCGTTGCCGTTTCGATCTGCTGACTCTCGATCCTGTCTGCCAGGAGTGCCAGGGGTGTAGGAGTCCCATCGGTGACCAGGTGTGCCCTCTTGCCCTCTGGTCCACCCCAAGGGAGTAGCCGAACAACGCTACGATCTGCCATATCGACTCCTTCGCAGTCGGTCACGCCCCCGGACCTCTCACCAGGTCGCGGGGGTCCTTTTGTGGCTGACCAGACTACCTGGGTAGCTGACTACCTCGATAGCACGTTGGGTGAATCTCTCGCACCCTGAATAGGTGGAGATCAACAGGGCAGAGCCTCACTGGCCGCAGGTTGCGGAGGAGATCCGGCGACGTATCCGAGAGGGCATGTACGCCCCTGGTGCGCGCGTACCGGGCACTGTGGCACTGGCAGCAGAGTTCGACGTGTCGCAGTCAACGGCATCCCGAGCACTGGCCAGACTCCGCGCTGAGGGCGTTGTGTATGTGGTCAGCGGCCGTGGCTACTTCGTCTCCGAGCCCACGTAATCCAGTACCGGACTTGGCCCACCGGCACCCATACTCGGTCATGTGTTCCTGACGATCTCCACTACTGGCGACGAGAGCAACCCGGCTACTGACCTGGGCTTTCTCCTCCACAAGCACCCTGACAACCTGTTCTCAACCAAGCTGTCCCACGGCACGGCGCACGTCCTCTACCCCGAGGCCGATGCCGAGCGCTGCACGGCGGCGCTGCTGCTGGAGGTCGACGCGGTGGCGCTGGTGCGGCGGGGGAAGGGCAAGGGACGCGGCGGCGCGCCCGACGCGGCGCTCGCGCAGTACGTCAACGACCGCCCGTACGCGGCCTCTTCGCTGCTCGCGGTGGCGCTGAGCAGCGTGTTCTCCAGCGCGATCCGCGGCGTGTGCAACGCCCGGCCGGAGCGTGCCGTGCAGCCGCTGCCGCTGCGCGTCGAGGTGCCCGCGCTGCCCGCCCGCGGCGGCCCGGAGCTGGTACGACGGCTGTTCGAGCCGCTGGGCTGGACCGTCACCGTGGAACCGGTGGCGCTGGACACCCAGTTCCCCGAGTGGGGCGAATCGCGGTATGTGCGGCTCGTCCTGGAGGGCGGGGCACTCACCCTTGCCGAGGCCCTGCGCCACCTCTACGTCCTGCTGCCGGTCCTCGATGACGCCAAGCACTACTGGGTGGCCTCCGACGAGGTCGACAAGCTGCTGCGGGCCGGCGAGGGCTGGCTGCCCGGCCACCCGGAGCAGAAGCTGATCACCAGCCGTTATCTCTCGCGCCGCTGGTCGCTGACGCGTGAGGCGATGGAGCGGCTGGAGCTGGTGCGGCTCGCGGAGGCGGACGACAGCGAGGTCGAGGACATCGACAACGCCGTCGAGGCGGAGACCGAGACGGAGGAGAAGCCCACCCCGCTCGCCGTGCAGCGACGCGACGCGATCATCGCCGCGCTCGGCGCGTCCGGCGCCGCCCGGGTGCTCGACCTCGGCTGCGGACAGGGCCAGTTGGTGCAGGCGCTGCTCAAGGACCCGCGGTTCACCGAGATCGTCGGCGTCGACGTGTCCATGCGCGCCCTGACCATCGCCTCGCGGCGGCTGAAGCTGGACCGCATGGGCGAGCGCCAGGCCTCGCGCGTCAAGCTCTTCCAGGGCTCGCTCGCGTACACGGACAAGCGGCTCAAGGGCTACGACGCCGCCGTGCTCAGCGAGGTCGTCGAGCACCTCGACCTGCCGCGGCTGCCCGCCCTGGAGTACGCGGTGTTCGGCGCGGCCCGCCCGAGGACCGTCCTGGTGACGACCCCGAACGTCGAGTACAACGTCCGCTGGGAGTCCCTCCCGGCCGGCCATGTCCGGCACGGTGACCACCGCTTCGAGTGGACCCGCGAGGAGTTCCGGAGCTGGGCGCACACGGTGGCCGAACGGCACGGGTACGGCGTGGAGTTCGTGGCGGTGGGGCCGGACGACCCGGAGGTGGGCCCGCCCACCCAGATGGCCGTGTTCCAGATCAAGACGGAGAAAACGGAGAAGGAGGCGAAGGCAGCATGACCGAGACAGCGAAGAACGCAGCTGAGAAGCGGGGACGGGTCCTCCCCGTCACCGACCTCTCCCTCGTTGTCCTCGTCGGCGCCTCCGGCTCCGGCAAGTCCACCTTCGCCCGCCGGCACTTCAAGCCGACCGAGGTGATCTCCTCCGACTTCTGCCGCGGCCTGGTCTGCGACGACGAGAACGACCAGAGCGCGACCAGGGACGCCTTCGACGTCCTGCACTACATCGCCGGCAAGCGCCTGGCGGCCGGCCGTCGCACCGTGGTCGATGCGACCAGCGTGCAGCAGGACGCCCGCCGTCAGCTGATCGACCTGGCCAAGCAGTACGACGTGCTGCCCATCGCCATCGTGCTGGACGTACCGGAGGAGGTGTGCGCCGAGCGCAACGCGGCCCGCACCGACCGGGCCGACATGCCGCGCCGGGTCATCCAGCGCCACATCCGCGAACTGCGCCGGTCCATACGGCACCTGGAGCGCGAGGGCTTCCGCAAGGTGCACGTCCTGCGCGGGGTGGAGGACATCGAGAACGCCTCCGTCGTCACCGAGAAGCGCTTCAACGACCTCACCCACCTCACCGGCCCCTTCGACATCATCGGCGACATCCACGGCTGCGCCTCCGAGCTGGAGTCGCTGCTCGGCAAGCTGGGCTACGTCGACGGCGTCCACGCCGAGGGCCGTACGGCCGTCTTCGTCGGCGACCTCGTCGACCGCGGCCCGGACAGCCCGGGCGTACTGCGCCGCGTGATGTCGATGGTCGAGTCCGGCAACGCGCTGTGCGTACCGGGCAACCACGAGAACAAGTACGGCCGGTACCTCAAGGGCCGCAAGGTCCAGCACACCCACGGCCTCGCCGAGACCATCGAGCAGATGGAGGGCGAGAGCGACGATTTCCGTGGCCGGGTACGGGAGTTCATCGACGGGCTGGTCAGCCACTACGTCCTCGACGGCGGCCGGCTGGTGGTCTGCCACGCCGGTCTGCCCGAGAAGTACCACGGCCGCACCTCCGGCCGGGTCCGCTCGCACGCGCTGTACGGCGACACCACGGGCGAGACCGACGAGTTCGGGCTGCCGGTCCGCTACCCGTGGGCGGAGGACTACCGGGGCCGGGCGGCGGTCGTCTACGGCCACACGCCCGTCCCGGAGGCCACCTGGCTCAACAACACCATCTGCCTGGACACCGGCGCCGTCTTCGGCGGCAAGCTCACCGCGCTGCGCTGGCCGGAGCGTGAGCTGGTCGACGTACCGGCCGAGCAGGTCTGGTACGAGCCGGCTAGGCCGCTGCTGACCGAGGCGCCCGGCGGGCACGACGGCCGGCCGCTGGACCTGAACGACGTGCACGGCCGCCGGGTCGTGGAGACCCGCCACTCCGGCCGGGTGGCCGTCCGCGAGGAGAACGCGGCCGCGGCCCTGGAGGTCATGAGCCGCTTCGCGGTCGACCCGCGTCTGCTGCCGTACCTGCCGCCGACCATGGCACCTACGGCGACCTCGCACGTGGACGGCTACCTGGAGCACCCGGTCGAGGCCTTCGCGCAGTACGCGGCCGACGGGGTGGCGCGGGTCGTGTGCGAGGAGAAGCACATGGGCTCGCGTGCGGTGGCCCTGGTGTGCCGGGACGCGGAGGCGGCGCGCAAGCGGTTCGGCGGTGGGGGTACCGCCCGCTCGAGCGAAGCCGAGAGTGGGGGAGGTCCGACCGGGGCGCTGTACACCCGTACCGGACGGCCGTTCTTCGACGACGAGTCGGTGACGGAGGAGATCCTCGGGCGCGTGCGCGCGGCGGTTGACGCGGCCGGTCTGTGGGACGAACTCGCCACCGACTGGCTGCTGTTGGACGCCGAGCTGATGCCGTGGTCGCTGAAGGCCGCGGGGCTTCTGCGGTCCCAGTACGCTGCCGTCGGCGCCGCGTCCGGGGCGGTGTTCCCCGGTGCGCTCGCCGCCCTGGAGGGTGCCGCGTCCCGGGGCGTCGAGGTGGCCGACCTGCTGGCGCGCCAGCGTGAACGGGCGTCGGCCGCGGCCGCGTTCACGGAGGCGTACCGCCGCTACTGCTGGACGACCGAGGGCCTGGACGGCGTACGACTCGCCCCCTTCCAGATCCTGGCCGTCCAGGGCCGCAGCCTCGCCGGGCTCCCGCACGACGAGCAGCTCGCACTGCTCGACCGGCTCGTCGAGCACGACGGCAGCGGCCTGCTGCAGACCACCCGACGGCTCTACGTCGACACCGGCGACCCGGAGTCGGTGCAGGCCGGCGTCGACTGGTGGCTGGAGATGACCGGTCGCGGCGGCGAGGGCATGGTCGTCAAGCCGCTGGGCGCGCTGGTGAGGAGCGAGGAGGGGCGGCTCGTGCAGCCCGGCATCAAGTGCCGGGGCCGCGAGTACCTGCGGATCATCTACGGTCCGGAGTACACCCGCCCGGACAACCTCGTCCGGCTGCGCAGCCGCTTCCTGAACCACAAGCGGTCGCTGGCGATCCGCGAGTACGCCCTGGGCCTGGAGGCCCTGGACCGGCTGGCGGAGGGCGAGCCGCTGTGGCGGGTGCACGAGGCCGTGTTCGGGGTGCTGGCGCTGGAGTCGGAGCCGGTGGACCCGCGGCTTTGAGCCAATCGTGAGCCGTGTTCACACAAGCGCCAGGGAAACCTTGTGTCACACGCGCAGCCCCGCCTAACTTGAACAACCTTACGAATCGGGGGAGTTCGAGGAGGGCGGGGCAGGCGTGGAGATCAAGAAGGTAGTGGTCCGGGAGGAAGAGAAGACCAACCGGCAGCCGCGCATCGTGGAGAAACGGCCGACGCCCTGACCGGTCGGCGGGGCGGCACGGGCATCACGCTCGTGACGATGCCCTGGCATCCGATCGATCTGCCCTCGCTTCAGCTGGGCCTGTTGCACGCTCTGGTCTCGCGCACCCGCCCGCAGGACGAGGTGCGCGAGTTCCACGGCTCCCTGCGCTGGGCGGAGTTCCTGCTGGAACGCTCCGGGGGACGGCTGCGACCGGGTGACTACGTGCGGGTCGGCAGCGACTCGATCTTCCACGGCCTGGGCGACTGGGTCTTCTCCGGAGCCCTCTACGACGATCCCGACTGGGGCACCGCGCGACTGCGCGACTACGCCGTCCGGCACGGGATCGACGTGGACACGGCATGCGAAATGCGCGCGCACGCGGCCGACTTCGTCGCTGACTGCGCGGACGAGGTACTCGCCGACGAGCCCGCTGTCGTCGGATTCACCAGCACCTTCATGCAGAACGTGTCCTCCCTCGCGCTCGCCCGCGAGCTCAAGCTCCGCCGCCCGCAGGTGACGATCGTCTTCGGCGGCAGCAACTGCGACGGCCCCATGGGGCACGCCCTGCACCGCAACCACCGCTTCGTCGACCATGTGGTGCGTGGCGAGGGCGAGTACGCCTTCCCCGCGCTGCTGCGCCACCTCGACGACGGCACACCTCCCGCGGACGTGCCGGGCCTGTGCTGGTGGGAGGGCGGGGTCTCACGCGCCAACCCCGAGTCGCGGCGCACGGTGGCGCCCGCCGACATCCCCTCGCCCGACTACGACGACTGGCACTCGGCGCTGGAGGCCTCCCCGGTCGCGGAGTACGTGCACCCCAAGCTGGTCGTGGAGGGTGCGCGCGGCTGCTGGTGGGGCGAGAAGCACCACTGCACCTTCTGCGGGCTCAACGGTTCGGCCATGGCCTTCCGTGCCAAGCCCGGCGAGCGCCTCTGGTCCGAGGTCGACCGCCTGGTGCGCCGGCACCGCATCCTCGACGTGGTCACCGTCGACAACATCATCGACATGGCGTACTTCAAGGACTTCCTGCCGCGGGCCGCCGCCAGCGGCTGGGACCTACGCATGCACTACGAGGTCAAGTCCAACCTCACCCCGGACCAGCTGGCCCTCCTCGCCGACTCGGGCACCGTGCACATCCAGCCGGGCATCGAGAGCCTCGGCAGCCGTGTCCTCGACCTCATGGACAAGGGCGTCACCGGGGCCCGCAACGTCCGCACCCTGCGCGAGTGCGAGAACCACGCGCTGACCTGCTCCTGGAACTTCCTCTACGGCTTCCCGGGCGAGACCGCCGACGACTACACAGCCGTCATCGACCAGCTCCCGGCCCTGGTCCACCTCCAGCCCCCGAGCGGCGCCCACCGCATCCAGCTCGAACGGTTCAGCCCCCACTTCAACGACCCCGGCCTCGGCTTCGGCAGGCGCAGCCCGGCCGAGATGTACCGGCACGTCTACGACCTGCCCGAGGACGAACTCACCGATCTCGTCTATCTGTTCGACACGGAGGACGCAGGCATCGGGGGAGAGGCGGAGGCCCGCCTGAAGCAGGGCGTCGAGCACTGGCTCACCGTCCACTCGACATCGCGGCTGACGTTCGCCGAGGACGGAGAGACCCTGCTGGTGCACGACCGGCGGGCGGGCTGGCCGCGGCGCACACACAGGTTCACCGGCTGGCGGGCTGCCGCCCTGCGCCGGCTGGAGGACGGGCGGACCGTCCCGGCGCTGCACCGTCTGCTGCAGGAGGACGGTCACCGTGTCACGGCCGAGGACCTGGACGAGTGGCTTGGCCGTGCCCTCGACCTCGGCCTGTTGTTCCGTGACGGGCGGACATACGTCTCTCTCCCCACATGGGGCGTGCCGGTGCGGCTCGACGAGCCGGGGTATGCCTACGAGATGCTCCACTACCGGCGCGGCCCCGATTTCGTCATCGTCATGGACCGGAGGGACAGGGGGGTGGCGGCCCGCTACACGCTCGACGACCCCGACCTCCTCGCCACCTTCGACACCCTTCAACAACCCACGCCACTGGCCGAGTTGGGCGTCAGACAACGGGAAGCGGCGAAGCTGCTGGCGGACGAGGGACTGGCCCTGGTCACGGATGGCCGGGCGGTCGCCCTGCCACCCCGCCTTGGGCGCTGGCCCGTGCCCTGCACCGGAATCTGAGGGTGACCGCCCCGCCCGAGACCCGGCCCCTACGACGCCACCGCCCTTTCGTCCTGCTCTGCGCGGAACAGACGGCAGGCTCCGTCGGCCGCCAGATCACCGCGCTCGCCCTGACCCTGCTCGCCGTCACGGTCCTGGACGCCGGGCCGTTCGCCGCCTCGGTGATCCTCGCGCTGACCTATCTGCCCGGCGCGGTGCTGAGCCCCTTCGCCGGAGTGCTGGTCGACCGCGTACGGCTGCGACGACTGCTGGTCCTGGCGACATCCCTGCAGGCCCTGGTCATCGGCTCCGTCCCGCTCGCCCGGACCGCCGGGCACCTGACCTGGCTGCATCTTTATACGGTCGCCGCGGTGTCCGGCGCCTTGACCTTCACCTTGTCCATCGCCGTCCAGGCGGCGCTGCCCCGGGTCGTCGGCGCCGACCGGCTGCTCGCCGCCAACTCCGTGCTGACCGGCGCCCGCACCATCGGTCAGATCGGCGGCCCGGCCCTCGGCGGGGTTCTCGTGGGCCTCACCGGAACCGGCGCCGCACTGACGGCCGGAAGCATCGCCTACGCCGTCGAGGCACTGGTGCTCTTCGCCCTGCCCGCCACTCTCGACACCCCGCCCGCACCGCACAAAGTCCCCGGGCGCTCGCCGACTTCCGCCCTGCGGACGGGACTCGAGGTCGTACGGCGGGAACGGCGGCTGTACCGCATGGTGCTGGCCGGCGCCGGACTCAATCTGGGCAGCGGCGCCTCGGCCGCGCTCTACGTCCTGTACGCGAGCCGTGAACTGGGCCTGCCCGCCTGGCAGTTGGGCACGACGTACGCCATGTTCAGTGCGGCGACCGTGCTCGGGATCGTGGTGGCCAGGCGGTTCGGCGCACGTCTGGGGCTGTGGCGGACGACGAGGATCTGCGGACTGGTGGCGGGCGCCGCGGGCTACCTGATCCCGGCGGCATCCACCGGCCCCGCCTTCCCGCTCCTCCTCGCGTACCAGGTCTCGTACGGCCTCGCCGTCACCGTCTGGACCATCTCCCTGACCACCCTCCAGCAACTGATCGCGCCATCCGGAATGCAGGGCCGCGTCGCGGGTTTCAACCAGGCGGCACTCCTGACGACGGTGCCGGTCGGCGCCCTGGGCGGCGGGGCACTGGCAGCGGCGCTGGGCAACGTACCGGTACTGCTGGCGGCAGCGACGATCGCACTGGCCTCCGGTGCGACGCTGTGGGCGCCGGTGCGGGAGCTGTCGCTACCCGGCCAGGCGCAGTGATGTCCCCGCCACCACGTCGGGTGCAGTGCGTCTCCCTCCATCTCGCCCCCGAAGGCGATCACCGCTCGGCTTCGACGGCGAGGGTGAGACGGGCCGAGGCGGCGAGTTCGCCTGCGACCAACGACCCCCTCGTGGCCGGCGGCCGCGCCGGCGTCCGGTGCCATGCTGTGGGCGCACCGCCAGGCTCAGCCGGCCATCTGCGGCGAGAGCCGCAGCGCCGCCACGGCCGCCACGGCCGCCACGGCCGCGACGGGCGCGGCCGGGTGGCGGGCAGGCCGAGCGTCCCGATGGGGGTGCTACCCGACCAGGCGCAGTGACGTCCCCGCCATGCCCACCCGCACCGATTGGCCCCATGTCAGCTGCAGTGCGTCCTGCTCCATCCCGTCCCCGAAGGCGATCAGCCGCTCGGACTCGACGGTGAGGGTGAGGCGGGCCGAGGCCGCGAGTTCGCCTGCGACCAACGACGTCCCGGTGGCCGGTGACGGCCATGCCTCCCGTACGAACCACAGCAGCCGGTCGTCGGTCGGGCGCGGCAGCGACAGGGCGGCGCCCCGCTCCTGCCACACCGAGCGGATCCATCCCGTCGCGCCGGTCCCCGTCCCCACCAGCACCCCGGACGAAGCCTGGGCCTCGACGACACCCCCGTCGCCCTCGAGGCCCAGGCGGTACCTGGCCGTCTGATGTCCGGCGGCGCCCAGGTAGATCTCGTTGAGCGCGACGATCCGCTGGGTGTCGTCTGCGACCGCCTCGACCATGGTGAGTTCGTCCACGGCGCTCGTACGCACCGCAGGGAGCAGCGCCGCCGCGTCCGCGGGTCGGTGCCGTACCAGGACGCCCGGGTTGCGCCCGGGGTCCGTGTCGATGCCCACCACCGGCTGCCCGGCGAGGTACTTGGCGACGTTCGCCACCAGCCCGTCCTGCCCGACGACCACCACCACGTCCTCCGGCGCGAACAGGAAACGGTCCAGGTCGCCCCGCTCCACCTGTGCCTGACGCCAGGTCAGCGGAATCGCGGCGGTCACCTCGGCGAGAGCACGCCGGGTGCGACGGTGCCGCTCGGCCACCTCCGCGATGTCCCGGCCCCGGGAGGAGAGGAAGAAGGCGGCCTGCCCGTGCGTACCGTGGTGGGCCACCAACTCCTCGTACTCCGTGGTCCGATGGACGAGAACGACACGCGGCGCGAGGCTCACGCGGCGCACTCCACGCAGCGGACGGGCCGGGACAGGGTTCCCGTCGGTCCGGCGGTGGACGGTGGCTGCCCGGCGCTCGGGGCCGTGTCGCGGAACACGGCCCGGTCGGCCGGAGACGGACCGAGCGCCCTCACCCCCGGGAATCCGGCCCGTCCGGCTCCCGTCCTCACGTCCGCTCACCGTTGCCGAGCCGGGCGAGCAGTCCCGTAAGTACGTCCGGTGAGATGGTCACGCTGTCGATGTTCGGCAGGTTCTCCGCCAGCCGGGTCCCGGCGAGGGCGTGCAGGGTCGCGACGTCCACCTCTCCATGCACCCGCAGCCAGGCCGCCTGTGCCTGGGCCCGCGCCTCCCCGACCTCGCGCGCGCCCTCGGCCTCGGCGCGGGCGAGGCGGACCGAACGAGCCGCCTCGGCATCGGCCATCCGCACCGTCCGCGCCGCCTCCGCCTCCGCCAGCCGCTCGGTACGCCGCGCCTCGGCGTCCGCGAGCTGTACGGACCGCGTGGCCTCCGCGTCGGCCAGCCGCAGTGAGCGGTCCGCCTCCGCCTGCGCCAGCTTCACGGTCCGCGCCGCCTCCGCCTCCGCCCGTACCGCGTCCGCCGCCGCGTGCTCCTCGGCCTCCCGCCGGGCGTTCGTGCCGCGCTGCTCGACCAACTGCTCCTCGCGGCGGGCGAGTTCGATCTGGCTGGCCAGTTCGTTCTCGGCGATCGCCCGCTCCCGCTCGACGGCCACGGCCCGCCGCTCGTACGTCGCCCGGTCGGCCTCCTGCTGGATCTGCTCGCGGGCGGGCGTGCGCAGGGCCCGCTCCACCTCCGGCTCCGGACGCAGCGCCACCACACGGACGGCGACGACCTCGATGCCGGTCGCCGGCAGCCGCGGCTCGGCGCCCAGCCCCGCCGCGACCCGCTCCCGTACCGCCGCCACCCCGTCCACCAGCGCCGACGACAGTGACGTACGAGCGAGGACGTCCAGCGCATGCTGCTGGGCCGTCTCCGTCAGCAGCGTCCCCAGCTGCTCCAGCGGCGCGCCCCGCCACACCCCGGTGTCCGGGTCCACGGAGAAGTCAAGACGGGCCGCGGCGAGCGCCGGGTCACTGATCCGGTACGTCACCGTCGCCTGCACCGCCACGTCCTGGAAGTCGGACGTACGGGCATGGAAGGTCATGGCCAGCTCCCGGTCGTCGACCGGGACTTCGGAGAGCGCCGCGGTCAGCGCACGGAACCAGAAGCTGAGCCCCGGGCCGTCGTGCAGCAGTTTCCCCGCGCGCTGGTGCCGGATGTGCGCCGTCGGCGCGCCGCGCAGATGGCGCCAGCCCAGACGCCGTGTGATGTCGGCCATCGAACCCCCTCGATTCTCGTCCGTTAGACGATAACCGCCGTGAGTGTTTATCGTCAAGGGGACGAAAACAAGAAGGCGAAGAATCCGTCCACCAGCGGGTCAAGAAGGCCCCCGGTGGTCAGGATGGAGGCATGGGAATGCATGTCGACTCCGAGGCCGGGCGGCTGCGCCGCGTCATACTCCACCGGCCGGATCTCGAGCTCAAAAGGCTCACCCCCAGCAACAAGGACGCCCTCCTCTTCGACGACGTGCTCTGGGTGCGCCGGGCACGCGCCGAGCACGACGGCTTCGCCGACGTCCTGCGCGACCGCGGGGTCGCCGTCCACCTCTTCGGCGACCTGCTCACCGAGGCCCTGGAGATCCCGGCGGCCAGAACGCTCGTCCTGGACCGCGTCTTCGACGAGAAGGAGTACGGCGTCCTCGCCACCGACCACCTCAGAGCCGCCTTCGAGACCCTCCCCGCACAGGAACTGGCCGAGGCCCTGGTCGGCGGCATGACCAAGCGCGAGTTCCTGGACGCCCACGCCGAGCCCACCTCCGTCCGCTTCCACGTCATGGACCTCGACGACTTCCTCCTCGCGCCGCTCCCCAACCACCTCTTCACCCGCGACACCTCCGCCTGGATCTACGACGGCGTCTGTGTCAATGCCATGCGCTGGCCGGCCCGGCAGCGTGAGACGGTCCACTTCGAGGCGATCTACCGCCACCACCCCCTCTTCCGCGACGAGGACTTCCGCGTCTGGTCCGAGGGACAGGCCGACTACCCGTCCACCATCGAGGGCGGCGACGTCCTGGTCATCGGCAACGGCGCCGTCCTGATCGGCATGAGCGAGCGCACCACCCCGCAGGCGGTGGAGATGCTGGCGCACAAGCTGTTCGAGGCCGGCTCCGCGCAGACGATCGTGGCCCTCGACATGCCGAAGCGGCGCGCCTTCATGCACCTCGACACCGTGATGACGATGGTCGACGGCGACACCTTCACCCAGTACGCGGGCCTCGGCATGCTCCGCTCGTACACCATCGAGCCGGGCGCCGGCGACAAGGAGCTCAAGGTCACCGACCACCCGCCGGAGCACATGCACCGCGCGATCGCCGCCGCCCTCGGGCTGAGCGAGATCCGCGTCCTGACCGCCACCCAGGACGTGCACGCCGCGGAGCGCGAGCAGTGGGACGACGGCTGCAACGTCCTCGCCGTCGAGCCGGGCGTCGTCGTCGCCTACGAACGCAACGCCACCACCAACACCCATCTGCGCAAGCAGGGCATCGAGGTCATCGAGATCCCCGGCAGCGAACTGGGGCGGGGTCGAGGCGGCCCGCGCTGTATGAGCTGTCCGGTCGAACGGGATGCCGTATAGAAATGCGAATCGTCGTATAGACTTCCAGCGGTATTCGTCCCCGCATTTCTGGAGCGCCCCCATGGCGACAGTCCCGACCGCCCTCGCCGGCCGCAACTTCCTCAAGGAGCTCGACTTCTCCCAGCAGGAGTTCCTCGGCCTGATCGAGCTGGCCGCCGAGCTGAAGGCCGCCAAGAAGGCCGGGACCGAGACGCAGTACCTGCGGGGCCGGAACATCGCTCTGATCTTCGAGAAGACCTCGACACGCACACGCTGCGCGTTCGAGGTCGCCGCCGCCGACCAGGGCGCCTCGACGACCTACCTCGACCCCGCGGGCTCGCAGATCGGGCACAAGGAGTCCGTGAAGGACACCGCGCGCGTGCTGGGGCGGATGTACGACGCGATCGAGTACCGCGGGCACGGACAGGGCGTCGTCGAGGAGCTGGCCGCGTACGCCGGGGTCCCCGTCTACAACGGCCTCACCGACGAGTGGCACCCCACCCAGATGCTCGCCGACGTGCTCACCATGACCGAGCACAGCGACAAGCCGCTGGGCGAGACGGTCTTCGCCTACCTCGGCGACTCCCGCTACAACATGGGCAACTCCTACCTGGTCACCGGCGCCCTGCTCGGCATGGACGTCCGGATCGTCGCGCCCCGGGTGCTGTGGCCGGACGAGACGATCGTCGAGGTGGCCCAGCAGCTCGCCCTCGCCTCCGGCGGCCGGGTCACCCTCACCGAGGACGTGAAGGAGGGCGTGCGCCACGCCGACTTCGTCGCCACCGACGTCTGGGTGTCGATGGGGGAGCCCAAGGAGGTCTGGGACGAGCGCATAGCGCTGCTCGGCCCCTACGCCGTGACCATGGACGTGCTGCGCGCCACCGGCAACCCGGACGTGAAGTTCATGCACTGTCTGCCGGCCTTCCACGACCTCGGCACCCGCGTCGGCCGCGAGGTCCACGAGCGGCACGGCCTCACGGAGCTGGAGGTCACCGACGAGGTGTTCGAGTCGGAGCACTCCGTGGTCTTCGACGAGGCCGAGAACCGTATGCACACCATCAAGGCGGTCCTGGTCGCGACCCTGGCGTGAGGCCCGGCCCCGTGCTCAGGCGGGACGCCGCTGCAGAGGCACCACCGGCAGACGGAACCACACGGCCTTGCCGGACGTCGTCGGCCGGTGACCGCAGGACGAACTGAGCGCGCGGATCAGCAGCAGTCCGCGCCCGTGCTCCTGCCAGGGGTCGGGCATCTCCGCGCCCGGCCAGGTGAGATCGAAGGGCGGCACCGGGTCGGGGTCGTGCACCTCGACCTGGCAGCCGCTCGGCAGCAGCTCCACCACGAGCTCTATCGGGGAGTCGCCGACGACGGTGTGTTCCACGGCGTTCGCGACCAGCTCCGCCGTGAGCAGTTCCGCGGTGTCGCAGTCGGCCCCGTGCTCCAGCTCGGCCAGCGCCGTGCGCACGAGTGCACGGGCCACGGGCACGGCCGCGGCGGAGTGCGGCAGTGCGATGCGCCAGGAGGCGGCGGACGCGGAGGGGCGGTCGTACAAGGCGGGTCCGTTCATGAGCAGGCTGTCCTGCTTTCAACTTTTACGAATCGTACGGCGCCGCCCGACGAGACGCCCGGCGGGCACCGTGCGGGACCTTCGGCCCCGCTGACGGGCGGCTTACCCGTAGCAACGGCTTGCCTCGCGGCGCCGCTCCCGTCGTAGCCGCTCTGTCGACGAGCCGTGACGGATGTGACCGAGCCGGGTCACATTCGGACAGCTCTATCGCGCCCTCATGACGACAGTCACGGATGGGTGATAACTTCGAAGGGTAGAGCTCAGTGAGGCAGTGCCCGCCCCCCGAGGAGGCCGCACGTCATGAGTCCCTTCACCGGCTCCGCCGCCCGCACCTCCGACTGGCGGCATCTGCGCGTGGAGCACGCCGACGGGGTCGCCACGGTCACCCTCGCCCGCCCCGAGAAACTCAACGCGCTCACCTTCGGCGCCTACGCCGACCTGCGCGACCTGCTCGCCGAACTCTCCCGCGAGCGGTCCGTGCGGGCGCTGGTCCTGGCCGGCGAGGGCCGCGGCTTCTGCTCGGGCGGCGATGTCGACGAGATCATCGGCGCGACCCTGTCCATGGACACCGCCCAGCTCCTCGACTTCAACCGGATGACCGGCCAGACCGTGCGGGCGATACGGGAGTGCCCGTTCCCGGTGATCGCGGCGGTGCACGGGGTGGCGGCGGGCGCCGGGGCGGTCCTCGCCCTGGCGGCGGACTTCCGCGTCGCGGACCCGTCCGCCCGGTTCGCGTTCCTGTTCACCAGGGTGGGCCTGTCCGGCGGCGACATGGGCGCGGCGTATCTGCTGCCGAGGGTCGTGGGCCTGGGGCACGCCACCCGCCTGCTGATGCTGGGCGAACCGGTCCGCGCCCCCGAGGCGGAACGCATCGGCCTCATCAGCGAACTGACCGACGAGGGCCGCGCCGACGAGGCGGCACAGGACCTGGCCCGCCGCCTGGCCGACGGCCCGGCCCTGGCATACGCCCAGACAAAGGCGCTGCTGACCGCCGAACTGGACATGCCGCTCGCGGCCTCCGTCGAACTGGACGCCTCAACCCAGGCGCTGCTGATGAACGGCGAGGACTACGCGGAGTTCCATGCGGCGTTCACAGAAAAACGCCCTCCCAAATGGAGGGGACGGTGACCATGCCCACCCCAGGGGCGCGGGACTGTGTTGAATTTGCGGCTACCGCCGCGGGGGCGCGACCAGCCACAACGAACCCGCACCCGCCGACGGCGACCAGCCACCCCCTACGAGTGGCGATCATCGGCGGCGGCCCCGGCGGCCTGTACGCCGCCGCCCTCCTGAAACGGCTCAACCCACAGCGCGAAATCACGGTGTGGGAACGCAACGCCCCCGACGACACCTTCGGCTTCGGAGTAGTCCTCTCCGACGAAACCCTCGGCGGCATCGAACACGCCGACCCCGTGGTCTACGAGGCCCTCCAGAAGCACTTCACCCGCTGGGACGACATCCACATCGTCCACCGCAACACCCGCCAGGCCTCCTCAGGACACGGTTTCGCCGCCCTCGGCAGAAAACGCCTCCTGGAGATCCTCCACGACCGCTGTCACGCCCTCGGCGTAGAACTCCGCTTCCGTTCGGAAGCCCCGTACCCCGACTGGCTGGCACAGTCGTACGACCTGGTCATCGCCGCCGACGGAGTCAACAGCACCACCCGCGAGGCCTACGCCGATGTGTTCCGCCCCCGGGTGGCCACCCACCGCTGCCGCTACATCTGGCTCGCCGCCGACTTCGCCTTCGACGCCTTCCGCTTCGAGATCGCCGAGACCGAACACGGCGTGATGCAGCTGCACGGCTACCCCTACGCTCCCGACGCCTCGACGGTGATCGTAGAAATGCACGAGAACGTGTGGCGGGCCGCCGGTTTCGAGGACCTCGACGAGGCGGAGTCCGTCGAACGCTGCGCCAAGATCTTCTCCGAAGCCCTCCGCGGCCGCCCGCTCCGCTCCAACAAGTCGGCGTGGACCACCTTCCGTACGGTCGTCAACGAGCGCTGGTCCCACGGCAACGTGGTCCTGCTCGGCGACGCCGCCCACACCGCCCACTTCTCCATCGGCTCCGGCACCAAGCTCGCCGTCGAGGACGCCCTCGCACTCGCCGCCTGCCTGGAGGAACAGCCCACACTGGCCGAGGCGCTCGCGGCCTACGAGACGGAACGCAAACCCGTCGTCGCCTCCACCCAGCGCGCGGCCCGCGCCAGCCTGGAGTGGTTCGAGAACCTGGGGCTCTACCTCGACCAGCCGCCCCGCCAGTTCGCCTTCAACCTGCTCACCCGCAGCCGCCGCGTCACCCACGACAACCTGCGGCTGCGCGACGCCCGCTTCACCGAAGCAGTGGAGCGCGAGTTCGGCTGCCCGCCCGGTACGCCGCCCATGTTCACGCCGTTCCGGCTGCGCGGTCTGACCCTGCGCAACCGGGTCGTCGTCTCGCCCATGGACATGTACTCGGCGGTCGACGGCGTCCCCGGCGACTTCCACCTCGTCCATCTGGGCGCACGGGCGCTCGGCGGCGCCGGCCTGGTGATGACCGAGATGGTGTGTGTCAGCGCGGAGGGCCGGATCACCCCCGGCTGCACCGGCCTCTACACCGGACGGCAGGCCGAGTCCTGGAAACGGATCACCGCGTTCGTGCACGCCCAGTCGCCCGGCACCGCGATCGGCGTGCAGCTCGGCCACTCCGGCCGCAAGGGCTCGACCAGGCTGATGTGGGAGGGCATGGACGAACCGCTGCCCGACGGCAACTGGCCCCTGGCGGCGGCCTCACCGCTGCCGTACAAGCCGGGCAGCCAGACCCCGCGCGAGCTGACCCGTGCCCAACTCACCGACATCCGCGAGCAGTTCACGTCCGCCGCCTGGCGGGCCGCCCGCGCGGGCTTCGACCTCCTCGAACTCCACTGCGCCCACGGCTATCTGCTCTCCGGCTTCCTCTCCCCGCTCACCAACCGCCGTACCGACGCCTACGGCGGCTCGCTGGAGAAACGACTCCGCTTCCCGCTGGAGGTCTTCGACGCGGTACGCGGCGTGTGGCCCGAGGAGAAGCCCATGACCGTCCGCATCTCGGCCACCGACTGGGCCGAAGGCGGTACGACGGCCGAGGACGCCGTCGAGATCGCCCGCGCCTTCGCCGCGCACGGTGTCGACGCCATCGACGTGTCGACGGGGCAGGTCGTGGCCGACGACCGCCCGGAGTTCGGGCGCTCGTACCAGACGCCGTACGCCGACCGCATCCGCCACACCACCGGCCTCCCCGTGATCGCGGTCGGCGCGATCTCCTCCTGGGACGACGTCAACTCCCTGATCCTGGCAGGCCGTACGGACCTGTGCGCGCTCGCCCGCCCTCACCTCTACGACCCGCACTGGACCCTGCATGCCGCAGCCGAGCAGGGCTACGAGGGCCCCGGCGTCGTCTGGCCGGCCCCGTACCGCGCGGGCAGCCGCCGCCCGCAGACGGGACGCACGGACGCCCCCAAACCCCGCCTGACCCTGGAGACCTGACAGAGCACGCCGTCGCGTGCGAGGACCTCGGGGGTCATACGCCCGCGAACTCGGCCCCCGCGTCCCTCAACCGCGCATGCAGCTCCCGGAAGACGGCCGCCGAGCGCACGCCGGGCCAGTCCTCGGGGAGGAGGCGGGCGGGCAGGCCGGGGTCGGTGTAGGGGAGGTGGCGCCAGGAGTCGAGGGCGAGGAGGTAGTCGCGGTACGCCTCCTCGGGCGGGGTGTCCGCCCGGTGCTCCCACTCGTGCAGCACGGGCGCGTGCCGGTCGAGGAAGGCCTCGTGCTCCTTGGCGATCGCGGCCAGGTCCCACCAGCGGGCGACCGCCTCCTCGGTCGCCGCGAACCCGAGGTGGTCGCCGCGGAACAGGTCGACGTACGGGTCGAGGTGCAGCCGCTGGAGGGTGTGCCGGGTCTCCTCGTACAGCCGGGCGGGAGCGATCCACACCCCGGGTGCCGCCGTGCCGAACCCGAGCCCGGCCAGCCGGGAGCGCAGCACGTGCCGCTTCTGCCGCTCCGACTCCGGCACCGAGAACACGGCGAGCACCCAGCCCTCGTCCTCGGGCGGGGCGGTGGAGTAGATGCGCCGGTCGCCGTCGTCGAGCAGCTGACGGGCGTCCGGCGAGAGTTCGTACCCGGCCGCGCCCTGCGCCGTACGGGCCGGCAGCAGCAGTCCGCGGCGTTTGAGGCGGGAGACCGACGAGCGCACCGAGGGTGCGTCCACGCCGACCGCGGCCAGCAGCCGGATCAGTTCGGCGACGGGCACGGGGCCCGGCGCGAAGCGGCCGTACGCGCCGTAGAGCGTGACGATGAGAGACCGTGGTGCATGCTGGTCGGACACGTTGATCATCTTAGGTCTTCGGCATCAGTGCCGGTCACTTTCCGTGCGCAGTCTGAAGCGCTGCAGCTTGCCCGTCGCCGTGCGGGGCAGGGCGTCCAGGAAGACGATCTCGCGGGGGCACTTGTACGGCGCGAGCTCGGACTTGACGAAGCCGCGCAAGGCCTCGGCGTCCCGCTCGGCCCCCTCCCTGAGGACGACATACGCCACGACGACCTGTCCGCGCGCCTCGTCGGGCCGCCCCACGACGGCCGCCTCCACCACGTCCGGGTGGCGCAGCAGGGCGTCCTCCACCTCCGGCCCCGCGATGTTGTACCCGGCCGAGATGATCATGTCGTCGGCGCGGGCGACATACCGGAAGTAGCCGTCGTTCTCACGGACGTATGTGTCACCGGTGACGTTCCAGCCCTCGCGCACATAGACGCGCTGGCGCGGGTCGGTGAGGTAGCGGCAGCCGACGGGCCCGCGCACCGCGAGCAGCCCCGGCCGGCCGTCGGGCAGGGGCCGGCCGTTCTCGTCCTGCACGCGCGCGTGCCAGCCGGGCACGGGCACGCCCGTCGTGCCGGGCCTGATGTGCTCGTCGGCCGCGGAGATGAAGATGTGCAGCAGCTCGGTGGCGCCGATGCCGTTGATGATGCGCAGCCCGGTCCGCTCGTACCAGTCCTGCCAGGTGGCGGCGGGCAGGTTCTCGCCGGCCGAGACGCAACGGCGCAGGGACGAGGTGTCGTGGGCGTCCAGCTCGTCGAGCATCGCGCGGTAGGCCGTCGGCGCGGTGAACAGCACGGAGACCCGGTGCTCGGCGACCGCCGCCAGCAACTGCCGGGGATGGGCCTGTTCGAGCAGGAGCGCGCTGGCGCCGACCCGCATCGGGAAGACGACAAGACCGCCGAGCCCGAAGGTGAAGCCGAGCGGGGGGCTGCCCGCGAAGACGTCGTCCTCATGTGGTTGCAGCACATGCTTGGCGAAGGTGTCGGTTATGGCGAGCACATCCCGGTGGAAGTGCATGCACCCCTTGGGACGGCCGGTCGTGCCCGAGGTGAACGCGATCAGCGCGACGTCGTCGGCCGCCGTCGCGACGGTCGGGTACGGGGTGTCGGGCGCCGGGCGGTGCAGGAGGTCGTCGGGGGCGTCGCCGCCGTACGTCGTGATCCGCAGGCCCGGTATCTCGGCCTTGGCGAGGTCGTCGACGGCGCGTATGTCGCACAGGGCGTGCCGGATCAGCGCCATGTCACAGATGACTTCCAGCTCGTGCGGCCGCTGCTGGGCCAGCACGGTGACCGCGATCCCGCCCGCCTTCAGCACCGCCAGCCAGCAGGCCGCGAGCCAGGGCGTGGTCGGGCCGCGCAGCAGGACGCGGTTGCCGGGGACGATGCCGAGGTCCCCCGTCAGGACATGCGCGATGCGGTCGACGCGGGCCCGCAGATCGCCGTACGTCCACGAGGGCCCGGCAGGGGTGTGGAACACCGGGCGGCCGGGGTCGGCGTGGTCCAGCAGCTCGGCGGCGCAGTTCAGCCGATCGGGGTAACGCAGCTCCGGCAGGTCGAACCGGAGTTCCGGCCACTCCTCGGGCGGCGGGAGGTGGTCGCGCGCGAAGGTGTCGACGTGGGCCGAGACGTTCATGGCGGTGCGCCCCCTTGCCGTTGTGGGCGTCCTGGTGGGCTCGCGTCTGGAGCGTATCGTGTTGGTGACGACAGTCAACAGTGCGCGATATCGTCGAGGGGTCATGTCGAGAGAGGGGACCGCCAATGCCCGTATTCTCGCTCGATCCGGTACAAACCGCCTGGTGTGCCGAGCTGCGGGCTCTCGCTGCCGACCGGCTGCGCCCGCTCGTGGAGAAGGCGGAGAAGAGCGAGCCGGGGCACGTCAACCGCCCGCTGGTCGCCGAACTCGGCCAACTCGGGCTCCTGGAGCGGCTGTTCACCTCGGGGGCCCTCGACCTCTGTCTGATGCGGGAGTCGCTCGCGTACGCCTGCACGGAGGCGGAGACGGCCCTCGCGCTGCAGGGGCTGGGCGCCCATCCGGTCCATGCGTACGGCACGCCGGCCCAGCGGGAGCACTGGCTGCCCCGGGTGAGCGAGGGGAGCGCGGTCGCCGCGTTCGCGCTCAGCGAGCCGGGGGCGGGATCCGATGCGGCGGCGCTGTCGCTGACCGCCCGTCCCGACGGCCCCGGCCGCTGGCGGCTCACCGGCGAGAAGTGCTGGATCTCCAACGCCCCCGAGGCCGACTTCTACACCGTCTTCGCGCGCACCACCCCCGGCGCCGGCGCCCGCGGTGTGACCGCCTTCCTCGTACCCGCCGACCGTCCCGGCCTGACCGGCAGGGCCCTCGACCTGCTCTCGCCGCACCCCATCGGCGCCCTCGACTTCGTCGGCGTGCCCGTCACGGCGGACGATGTGCTCGGTGAGGCCGACCGCGGGTTCCGGGTCGCCATGGGAACCCTCAATCTGTTCCGCCCCAGCGTCGGTGCGTTCGCGGTCGGCATGGCGCAGGCGGCGCTGGACGCGACCCTCGCGCACACGGCTCGGCGGGATGCGTTCGGCGGCAAGTTGAAGGACCTGCAGACCGTCGCCCACCAGGTCGCCGAGATGGCGCTGCGCACCGAGGCGGCCCGCCTCATGGTGTACGCGGCGGCGACAGCGTACGACGAGCACGCCCCCGATGTCCCGAAGCGTGCGGCGATGGCGAAGCTGCTCGCCACCGAGACGGCGCAGTACGTCGTCGACCAGGCCGTCCAGCTGCACGGCGCCCGCGCCCTGCGCCGCGGCCACCTCCTGGAACACCTCTACCGCGAGGTGCGCGCCCCTCGCATCTACGAGGGCGCGAGCGAGGTCCAACGCGGCATCATCGCCAAGGAGTTGTACAAGGAGCCGGCCGGCGAGCCGGACAACGGACCGTCTGCCGACGTGGAGGCATCCGAGTGAGCACCGAGCGCGTCAACCCGCCCGACCTCTCCCCGCCCGCCGGCTTCTCCCACGCCGTCGTCGCCACCGGCACCCGGGTCGTCTTCCTGGCCGGCCAGACCGCGCTCGACACGGACGGCAAGGTCACCGGCGACACGCTGCCCGCCCAGTTCGAACGGGCCCTCACCAACCTCCTCACCGCCCTGCGCGCGGCGGGCGGCACCCCCGCGGACCTGGCCCGCGTCACGGTCTACGCCACCGATGTCGCCGCCTACCGTACCCACGCCCCCGAACTGGGGTGCCTGTGGCGGGAGTTGGCGGGACGTGACTACCCGGCGATGGCGGTCGTGGAGGTCGTGCGCCTGTGGGACGAGGAGGCGATGGTGGAACTGGACGGGTTCGCGGTGCTGCCCTAGGCGTGCTGATCAGGCGGCGACGGCGAGCCGCTCGGCCGGTGCCCGGTGCGGTGCGACGGCCTTGCCGTCGGGCGTCAGCTCACCGCTGTCGTCGAACACGATCGCGCCGTCGCACAGGAGGCTCCAGCCCTGTTCGGGGTGGGCGGCGACGACGTGCACGGCGAGCTCGTCGAAGGAAGGGCACGAAGTCCGGTGGGAACACATGGCGCACCTCCACGAAGGTCGGGACCGTCCGCCGGTCCCCATGGGTAGACCATGCTCTTGTCCCGCAGTGTCGATTATGCGGCTCCGCCGCGGGGCATCGGAACGCCCGGACGTGAAGCGTGACAACACGCGGACAACACCAGGACGGTTCCACGACCGTCGGTGCGGACTCGCCACCGAGTGGGTGACGGTCACGACCGGGAGCGTGCCCGGCGGGTACCAGTGGAAGCCCCACCCACTGGAGGTTTCCGATGTTCAAGCGACCCGCCCTGGCCCTCGCCGCCGGTGCCGCCCTGCTCCTGCTCACCGCTCCTGCCGTGACCGCGGCCCCGTACAAGGCCGCGGAGCTGGAGGAGACGGTGACCGTCGACCCGACGGGCCACATCTCCGCCGACGGCACCGTCACCCTCTCCGGCACCTACCGCTGCACGGACAGCGCGGGCGCGGCGTTCGTCAGCTCCTCGGTGAGCACCACGAAGGCCTCCGCGACCCACGGCACCTCGACCCTGATCCAGGGCATCGGCGGCACGCTCGCCGTGTGCGACGGGGTGACACACCGCTGGGAGAACTCCAGCAGACCGTCCCCGGCCATCGGCCCGGGCAAGGTCAGCGTAGAGGCCACGGTCGCGGAACTCCGCTTCGAGGGGATCCTGCCGCTGCCCCGCATCCACGCCGACGACCGGCACGAGGTCACCCTGACCAAGGCCTGACCGCCACCCGTGCGCGCCGCCGGACCCGCCCGGCGGCGCGCACGCGCTCGAACCCACCGCCGGGGCGCCTCAGGCAGGATAGGCGTGGGTCTGTGCCGCCTTCACCGTCGCCCAGACCGTGCCGCCGGGGTGCAGGTCGAGTTCGGCCGCGGCGACCGTGGTGAGGTCGGCGGCGAGGGGGAGTTCGCCGGTGAGGGCGGCGCGGATCTGGTCGCCGTGGGTCTCCAGGCCGGCCACTTCGCAACGCCAGAGGTTGCGGGCGCTGGCGCCGGTGGGGCGGTCCCGGTAGAGGGTGACCGCGCCGGGCGGGAAGACCACGAAGACGGGGCCGGTGAGGTCTTCCTCGGTCGTGATGGCGGGGCCGTCGTCGAGGCGGACCGTGTGGCCTTCGGCCTCTCCTCGGTAGAGGTTCAGGCCGACCAGATGGGCGATGTAGTCGGTGCGCGGATGGCGGGCGATGTGCGCGGGGGTGCCCTCCTGGACGACGCGGCCGTCCTCGATGACGACCAGGTGGTCGGCCAGGACCATGGCGTCCAGCGGGTCGTGCGTGACGAGTACGGCGACGGCCTCGAAGTCCGCGAGGTGGTGGCGGAGCTGGGCCCGGACGTCGAGGCGGGTGCGGGCGTCGAGGGCGGCAAGGGGTTCGTCGAGGAGCAGCAGGCGGGGGTGGGTGGCCAGCGCGCGGGCCAGGGCGACGCGCTGGGCCTGGCCGCCGGAGAGGCGGCGGGGTTTCACCCCGGCGTGTCCGGTCAGGCCCATCCGCTCCAGCCATACGGCGGCCTCGGCGCGGGCCTCGGCCTTGGTGGCGCCGTGGCAGCGCGGCCCGAAGGCCACGTTGTCCAGGGCGGTCAGATGGGGGAAGAGCAGATAGTCCTGGAAGACGACACCGACCGGGCGGGACTCGGGCGGCACAGCGTCCAACTGCTCGCCGTCCAGGCGCAGATGGCCGCCGGTGAGCGGCACGAGCCCGGCCAGGGCGCGCAGGGCGGTGGTCTTGCCGGCGCCGTTGGGGCCGAGGAGGGCGACCACGTCACCGGGCGCCGCCCTCAGCGTCACGTCGAGGCGGAAGGAGCCGCGCTCGACCAGCAGCCGGGCGTCGAGACCCTCTCCGGTGCGGGTGGGGGCGCCCACGGCGGCCTTGTCGATGTCGGTCATGAGGGGGTCATCCAGCGGTCTCGCAGCCCCGCCAGCACGGCGATCGACACCGCCAGCAGGACCAGGCTGAGGGCGATCGCCGCCTCCGGGTCGTTCTGGAGGGCGAGATAGACGGCGAGGGGCATGGTCTCGGTGCGGCCCGGGAAGTTCCCCGCGAAGGTGATCGTCGCACCGAACTCGCCCAACGCGCGGGCCCAGGCGAGCACGGCGCCCGCGGCGACACCGGGGGCGATGAGCGGCAAAGTGACCCGGCGGAACGCGGTGAAGCGGGAGGCACCGAGCGTGGTGGCCGCCTCCTCGTAGCGCGGGTCGGCGGCGCGCAGGGTGCCCTCGACGCTGATGACCAGGAACGGCATGGCCACGAAGGCTTCGGCGACCACGACCCCGGCGGTGGTGAAGGGCAGGGTGACACCGAACCAGGAGTCCAGCCACTTCCCCAGCACCCCGTTGCGCCCCAGCGCCATCAGCAGCGCGACACCACCCACCACCGGCGGCAGCACGAGCGGCAGGGTGACCAGAGCCCGTACGACACCACGTCCCGGGAACTCGACCCGGGCCAGCAGCCAGGCCAGCGGTACGCCGAGCACCAGGCTCACCGCGGTCGCCGCCGTCGCGCAGACCAGGGACAGCTGGAGCGCCTGCCACACCTCGGTGCTGGTCAGCAGGTCGGGCATGCTCCGCCACGGGGCCCTGACGAGCAGGGCGACGAGCGGCAGGACCAGGAACGCCAGGCCGATCAGCGCGGGTACGAGAAGAGGCAGCGGAGCACCGCCCCTGAGGACTCGGCGGCGCCGCGGGCCACCGGTCAGGGTGTCCGCGGCTGAGGCCTGGTCCGGGGAGGGAGGGGTCACGGCTTGAGGAACCCGGCCCCGGTCAGGACCTGCCGGCCCTCGGCGGACTGCACCAGGGCGATGAACGCCTTGGCCGCCGCGGCGTTCGGCGCGTCCTTGAGCAGGGTGATCGGGTAGTCGTTGACGGCGTCGGCGGACTCGGGGAACTCCACGCCCTGCACCTTGCTGCCCGCCGCCTTCACATCGGTCTTGTAGACGACCGCGGCGTCGGCCTCCTTCAGCACCACCTTGTTGAGGGCGGACTTGACGTCCTGCTCGTAGGAGACCGGGGTGAGCTTCAGCTTGCTCGCGTCGAGCGCCTTCTGGGCGGCGGCGCCGCACGGCACCGTCTTGTCGCACAGCACGACCTTCAGCGAGGACTTGGTGAGGTCCTTGAGGGAGGCGACCTTGTCGGGGTTGCCCGGCAGGGTGGCGATCTCCAGCTGGTTGCGCACGAAGGTGGCCGGGGTGCCCACCGCGTCACCCTTGGCCGTCACGATCTTCATCGTCTTGGGGCTCGCCGCGGCGAAGACGTCGGCCGGGGCGCCGCCGGTGATCTGCGCGGCGAGGGTGTCGCTGCCACCGAAGCTGAAGGTCACCTTCGTACCCGGGTGGGCCTTCTCGAACTCCCTGCCCAGCGTCGTGAAGCTCTCCTTGAGCGAGGCGGCGGCGAACACTGTCACCGTGCCCGACAGCTTCGGCGACGAGGACGCCGGCGCCGAGGTGTCGGACTTGGTGGCGTTCGAGTCGGAGGACGAACAGGCGCTCAGGGCCAGCAGCGCGGCGGCGCTCACACCGGTCACCTGCAGCATCCGGCGGGTCCCACGCACGGAACGGGTCATCACGGGTAACTCCCTTGAGGTCCTGACGGACTCAGCTACGGTCTCGCGACCTTCTCCACGGTCTCTCGACGACCACGTGGGTCGACTTGATCACGGCGACCGCCGGAACACCGGGCACCCGGAACGGCCTGCGCCGATGATACTTCCGCAGATGCAAGGCGAAAGTCTGCTGTCGCATCGCATGAGCCGGAACTGTGATCTGCTGGCATGGCATGTGCGTTTGTACGGGAGGGTGGTCCGGATACGGTCCTGCGGGAGGTGGCAGCCCGTGAGTCCGACCCTCGCAGCTGCCCGTACGGCCGCACGACCCGCGGCGGAACCCGTCCTCACCGGCGACCCGGACCGACCGGCAGCACACCTTCACGGGCCCACTCCTGCACGACGTCCTCAAGGACGCGGGCCCGTCACTACACCGGTCGTTGCCGTGAACGATCCGGGTAACTACGTTCGGCCCATGGCGGACGATGACGAACCCACGCGTGCGCAGCGCTTGCTGGACGCCCAGGCGAAGGCCGTGCGGCTCTTCGCGGAGGTCGAGGAGCGCGGGCTGATCGCGCCCGGGCAGGGGGAGCGGGCGGTCAGCGACCGGATCCGGGACCTGGCCAACGAGCTGTTCGGCACGACCCGGCACTGGCACAAGCGGATCGTGCGCTCCGGCCCGAACACGCTGGTGCCGTACAGGGAGAATCCGCCGGACCGGGTGATCGGCACGGACGACATCGTGTTCGCCGACTTCGGGCCGATCTTCGAGGAGTACGAGGCCGACTTCGGCCGGACCTTCGTCCTCGGCGACGACCCGGTCAAGCAGCGACTTCGCGACGACCTGCCGGAGATCTTCGCCGCGGGCCGCCGCTTCTTCGAGGCAGACTCCGACATCACGGGCAAGCGGTTGTACGCCGAGGTGGAGCGGATGGCCGCCGCGGCCGGGTGGGAGCTGGGCGGCTGGCACGCCGGGCATCTGGTCGGGGAGTTCCCCCACGAACGGATCGACGGAGCGGACGCGGAGTCGTACATCACCCCCGCCAACGACACCCCACTGCGCCGCACCGACAAGGCCGGGCGCACCTGCCACTGGATCCTGGAGATCCATCTCATCGACCGGGAACGGGAGTTCGGCGGCTTCCACGAGGAGCTGCTCACCCTCTGATCACGAAGGCGTGGTCGCGCTTCCTTCCGCCACGCCCGCGTGATCATGGACACGGTGCACCTACGGCAGGAGACGCCGCCGCGCCCTCCCCGCACCCGCGTCCGTGTTCCATGTGTCATCCGCCGGGGCCGCGTGCCCGTCGGCGGATCAGGCGGGTTCCGGTCCCCGCGGCCGGTGTGGCACTGAGGAGTCCTGGTCCGGGCAGCAGTGCGCCCGCCGGTCGTATGCCATCTGGTGCGCCCGGATCTGGTCTGTGTTGGCGACGGTCCAGGCGTGCAACCGGTTGAACGGTTCCCTCAGAGATTCGCCGAGTGGAGTGAGGGAGTACTCGACCCCGACCGGTGAGGTCGGCAGCACTCGGCGTGTGATCATCCCGTTGCGCTCCAGGCGACGAAGGGTCTGGGTCAGGACCCGGTGGGTCACGCCGTCGATGTGGCGCTTGATCTCATTGAACCGCCTCGGCTCGTCGAGGACCGCCATGACGGTCATCGACCACTTGTCGCTGATCTGGTCGATGATGGCGCGGCAGGTGCTGTCGGGGCTGTGGACGGGGCGTTCGGTGGTCATGGTCCCCCCTTGATATCCATGGGGCGCAGCAGCCGCCTTGAGACGGAGATGAATCATCCCGGGCTGCGCGTAGTGCGCATGATGCACCCTGGTCAGGTGGTGCAGGTGATGTGTTCATGATGTTGTCCAGACAAAAAGGTGTCAATAAGGGGTGGCACCCCAGGTGACAGGGCCCGGCGGGTGCGCACGGGTCACGCGACGGCCGGCAGTTCGTCGGGCAGAGCGAACAGCAGGTCGTACAGCGGCCGGCCGGTACCGTGCCAGATGGACAGCGCGTAGACACTGATCGGGAAGTGGATCCAGCGCGGTGGCGCCCACACCGTGCCGCGCACGATGCTCCCCTGGTTGCCGGTGTCGAGGCTCGACGGCACGTCCCCCGAAGCGACGAGCAGGTCCCAGCCCCGCCTCGGGACGGCGAAGTCCGTCTCGGAGAGCTCCCCGTGCAGACTCGCGCGCAGGATCGTCGTCGCCGCGATGTCAAGGGTCAGCGCACCGTCGACCAGGACGCGGTCGACCTCGAACCCGGTGCCGGCCAGCCAGGTGCACAGGTGGTCGACCGCCGCCTTGAGCAGGTCCGCGGTGGCACGCCCGGTGCGCACGGCGCGGCACAACAACGCCTGGTAGTGCACCTCTTCGGGCACGATGGCCCGGTTGCCCATGACCGTCTTCAGCATCGCCATGTCCAGGGAGGACGGGTCCCGGTAGACGGCGGAGACATCGCGCGCCACGGCACGCATGAACGGGTCGGCACAGTCGTCCAGCAGGAACGACCACAGCTGGCGGCACAGGTCGACCATGCGGACGCCCGTGGTCGTATGGAGGACGCGGAGCGCGCAGCGCAGCAGGATCTTCTGGAACAGCGTCATGGACACCCGGAACTCCATGCCCCGCACCCACTCGTCGGCGGTCATGCACCCGTGCTCCACGACCACGTCGGCGACGAGTTCGGGATTGGTGATGTCGGCGGGCATCCAGCGCGTCCTCAACGCGTGTTCGTCCCGGAAGGAGTCGCGCGAGTACTCGGTGTTGTTCAGCAGCAGCAACGGATAGATCACCGGCGATCCGCCCGCGGTCAGCACCTCCTCGACGCCGTTGAGGTACTTGTCGAACGTCTCCCCGGGCAGGCCCCAGATGAGGTCGGTGTAGGTGGGGACGTCGAGTTCGCGGAAGCGGGACAGCAGCCGGCGGTAGTGGTCGGTGCGGATGTTGGCGCGGTTGGCGATCTTCAGCACGTCCGCGTCGAAGGACTGCGCGGACAGTGTGATCGCACCGGTCAGGTCGGCGGCGTGCAGCATGCTCGCGATCTCCACGATGCGCTCGTTGCCGTTCTTCGCCCAGTTGGTGCTGACGATCAGCCGCTTGTTGTACCGCCGGCAGAGTTCCACGATGTGCTCGGCGATCTGCCGGTCGCGGCCGAGGATGCCGAAGTTCGCGTCCGCGATGAACAGCGTCGCGTCCTGGGGCATCAGCCGGATCAGCCGGTCCAGCTCGGCGAAGATCCGCTCCAGGTCGAACTGGCGGACCTTGGAGTTGGTCGCGCCTCCCCAGTAGCAGAAGGCGCACCCGTACGGGCAGCCCCGGTTGGTCTCGTAGACGATCATGGACGAGCCGGTGATCTCCTCGTCCGAGTACACGGAGGTGAGAATCGGCGAGACGACCTGGTCGAGGTCGGTGATGCGGTCCGCGTCCGGGTTGGTGACGACGGCGCCGTCGCGCCAGTGGCTGATGCCGGGGATCGCGGCGAGGTCCCCGTCGGTCAGGAAGGCGTGCAGCAGGTCACGGAAGCGCAGTTCGCCCTCGCCGTGCACCAGCACGTCCAGCCAGGGCGCCTCGGCGAACAGCGGTTCCTGCTGGTAGCTGACGTCGTTTCCGCCGACGACGACGCGACAGTCCGGCCAGCGCTCCTTCACCTGGCGGGCCAGCTCCAGGGACTGGGCGCGGTTCCAGAAGAACACCGTCAGCGCGACGACGAACGGCTCGTCCCAGGTGTCGAGCAGTTCCTTCGTCGCCTGCTCCCCGCCGCTCTGCTCGCGCACGCTGATCCGGAAGTCGCATGCCGCGTCGAGTACGGGGTCGGCGATCGCGGCCGCCTTGAGGTAGCCGAGGGTGACGCTGTACCGGACCCCCTGCATCGCGGTGAACTCGAGGAGCTGGACGGGTTTCCGCCCGTCGGGCACCAGCGGCTGCGCGCCGGTACGGGCGACGTCGTTCGTCTCGATGGCGGAGGTCATAGTCACATCCAAATAAATCGAGCAAGACGAATGTTTCGGACGCCGGAGTGGCCCTCGCGCGCCCGTTCGTGCGTGAGGAGGAAGGAGGGAGTCGTCCCCGCCGGTCCGTCCCGTCCGGCCCGGCTCCGCTTTGCGGTGCCGTTGCCCCGACGCAAGGCCACGGTCAATGGCCGCCAATTGCCGCCAACATTTCCAGCGGCGCGCATTGGCGTCAATAACGCACCCCAGGCACCGTAAGTATCCCCGAGGATACCGGGCCAGATTTGAGCTTTATTTGAGATTCGTAAAAATGTCGGGGCGTAATTGACGGCCCCAGTGCCCCCATGTAGCGTCAGCGCCGAAACACCTGGTGGCGTGCCGACCGGCCCCAGTGTTCGGGCAGTGAACCTCCGGAATTCATCCGGCGGATATATGGAGTGTGGTATCGGTGCGCTTCGGGCTTTCTTTTCTTCCTGACTGCACGCCGGAGATGAAATCTCCGCAGACCTATTTCCGTGATGCGCTTGAGTTGTCGGTCCAGGCGGAGGCCGGTGGCCTTGATTCGGTCAAGATGACCGAGCACTATCTGCATCACTACGGCGGTTACTGCCCCAGCCCGCTGGGTTTCCTGTCCGCGGTGGCCGCTCGGACGAGCTCGGTCCGGTTGATCACCGGATGCGTCCTGCCGGTCTTCCACCATCCGATCCAGTTGGCGGCGGAAGCCGCGCAGGTGGACGCGATCAGCGGTGGCCGGCTCGACGTGGGGTTCGCCCGGGCGTACCTGCCGGACGAGTTCGACGCGCTGGGTGTGGAGATGGACGAGAGCGTCGACCGATTCCGCGAGACGATCCGCGCGGTGCGGCGGATCTGGACCGAGGAGAAGGTCAGTGAGCAGACGCCGTTCTTCTCCTACCGCGACGTGACCGGACTGCCGCGGCCCACCCAGCAGCCGCACCCGCCGATGTGGGGTGCCGCGGTGCGCACACCGGACAGCTTCACCTGGCTGGGCACGGAGGGGCTCGGGCTGCTGATCACGCCGATGATCTCGCCGCACGAGTTCCGCGCCCAGCTGACCCTCTACCGCAACGCCTTCCAGGCGGCGCACGGTGATTCGGAACTGCGGCCCCGGGTCTCGGCCAGCCTGCCGCTGGTGGTCGCCGAGACCGACGAGCGCGCGGCCGAGATCGCGGAGACCTACCTGCGTCGTTACCTCGACGTATGGGCGGAGGCAGTGAGCCCCTGGGACAGGCGGGAGTCCTCGGCCTACCGCGGCTACTCCGGGTTCGGCTGGATGCTGCGCGGCATGCAGCCCAAGAAGCTCTACACCGAAGGCGGTGCGATCGTCGGATCGCCGGCCACGGTCATCGACCGCATCCGTGCCTTCAACGAGGACATCGGCGGCGTCGACCAGATCCTGTGGCAGGTCGATTTCGGCGCGATGCCGCTCCCCGAAGCTCGGCAGACCCTGGAGCTCTTCTGTGACCAGGTTCTGCCGGAGGTGAAAGCACTCTGACCGTCGGTGCCGGTCCCGATCGGGACCGCATCGGCCGTACGCCGAAAGGAGGTGAAAGACATGGAGGGATTCGACGAGCTGGTGCTGGATGACAGCGCCTTCGAGCTGGTGGACCTGGGCGAGGTGGTGCCCGAGTCGGTGACGGCCGGCTACGGCCTCACGGAGCTGTCCGCTTCCGGCGGCGCCAGCAGCTGCTGCTGCTGCTGCCCCTGCTGCTCCTGCACCTGATCCGGGGCCTGCCCCGGCACATGTGCTCCGCACGAGACAGGCGAAGGAGGTGAACGACATGGAGGACTTCGACAGCCTGGTGCTGGATGACAGCGCTTTCGAGCTGGTGGACCTGGGCGAGGTGGTGCCCGCGTCGGTGACGGCCGGTTACGGCCTGACGGAGCTGTCCGCGTCAAAGGGCCAGAGCAGCTGCTGCTGCTGTTGCCCGTGCTGCTCCTGCACCTGATCGGGCGCTGAATTCTCGGCACATGTGCTCTAGCCGGTGCGTGTTCACCAAAAGGGACCGGGTGGCTCTCGGCCCTTCCTGCTGGCCAGTTGTCAATGAATTTGCAAAGAAGCGGTGGTCATGGGAGTCGATGTGGAGCGGATACGGCCACGACTGCGCGGTGACGTCTACGTCATGCGCGTTCCGGAGGGTGCGTACATCCGCAGCAACCTGGGCGGGTCAATACTCAAGGGCGCGTCGACGTACGAATTCATCCAGCGGATCGCGCCGATGCTCGACGGCACCAGGACGCTCGGCGAGCTGTGCGCCGCCGTGCCGGAATCCAGCCGTAGCGCACTGGCGAAACTGATTCTGCTCCTGCAGGGCAAGGGTTACGTAAAAAATGTGTTGGACGACCGTCCGCACACCCTGTCCGGCGAGCTGGCCACCACCTACGCGGCCAACATCTCGTTCATCGAGTACTTCACCGATTCGCCGGAATTGCGCTTCGAGACCTATCGCAACAGCTCCCTCGTGCTGACCGGATCCGGTCCGCTGTTGCAGGCCCTGGCCAACTCGCAGCTGCGCGCCGGTGTGCGTACGGTACGGCTCGCACCGTTCGCCGAGTCGCACTTCGACCGCGACCGCGTCGACGAGCACCTGGCCGCGTCCCGTGAACAGGACCCGGAGCAGCGGATCGAGTACCTGGAGGCCGACGCCCGGCCGCTCGACCTGCTGACTGCGGACGCCACCATGGTGCTGCACGTCGCCGACCGCCCCATGATCGAACGGGCCCGGCTGCTGCCCGCAGCCGCCATCGCCGCGGGCGCCGCGTTCGGGCAGGCGCTGGTGGCGGGTGACGAGGCGTGGATCGGCCCGGTGATCGGCAAGGACGACGAGGCCACCGCGTGGGATTCGGCGTGGCGTCGACTGTCCGCACTCACCTCGGACCTGACCGGTGCGGATCTGCGGGACCACCCCGAGGTGGCCCCGAGCGAGTTCCTGCGCGGACCCACCGTCGCACTGGTCGCCAACCAGCTGTGCTTCGCGGCGTTCCGCCATCTCACCGGAATCGACGAGGGCAGCGGGGCCGCTCACCTGGTGCGATTCGACCTGGAGACGCTGGAGACCTCGAAGCACGCGTTTTTGCCGCACCCACTCGCCCGGCCCGTGGTTCCCGACGACCCGGCGCGGCTGACCGCCCTGGCCGCCGCGGCTCCTGTCGACGACGACGAACTGGCCCGGCGCGCGGTGGACTTCGTCGACCCGCGGACCGGTGTGTTCGCCGAGGTCACCGAGCGCGACTACGAGCAACTGCCGCTGTTCGTCAGCGAGGTCGTGGTCTCCGACCCGGTCGGCCTGGCCGGTGGTCCCTTCCCGGTCCACGGTTGCGGCGAGACCGTGGTCGAGTCGCGCCAGCGGGCCGTCCGGCACGCGTTCGAGCGCTACGCGGCCGTCATGGCCGACTCCCGCAAGGGCGAGAGGCTGTACGGCCTGGACGTGCTGACCGGTGAACACGTCACGGTCGACGCCGCGGAGGTCTTCCCCGCGCGGACCGCGGCCAGTGGGCTGGACTGGTCCGACGCCGTGCGCGCCGCGGTGGTGGCGGCGGCCAACGACCGCGTCGCGCAGGCACTTTCGGCCGCCGCCGGACCACTGCCGCGGCTGGACATGGACACCGCTGAGCTGACCCCGCGCGGTGAGCGCTACCTGAAGCTGCTGGGCATCGTCGAGCAGTCCTTCGAGGTCCACGACCTGTCCGGCCTGCTCGGCCTGCCCACGTTCGCGTTCACCACCCCGACCGGCACGGTCGCGTACGTCAGCGACCTGGAGGCGGGCGTGGCGCTGGAGCAGGGGCTGGAGCGGACCCTGCTCGCCTACCAGGCCCGGGTCACGGACCAGCCCGGTTACGCGCCGGCGCCCGTGCCCGAGCTGCCTGTGGCCCTGCGTGGGACCGCCGCCGAGGATGCGGCCGGGGCGCGGCCCCGTTCGGCGCCCCTGGAAGAGGTCGTGGCCGGGCTGACCCGGGAAGGCGGCCGGGTGGTCGCGGTCCCGCTGGACCACGATGCCTCCGTGGCCCGGGCCTGTCCGTTCGTCGTGCGTGCCGTGGTCGTCCATGGCTGACCAGCCGCAGGTGCTCCGCGAACCACATCAGGTGGTCGTGGGACCGTGGGCGCCGGGCTGTCCGGAGTGCCTGCGCACGCGTCGTGCCGCGTCGGCCTCCACCGAACGCGCCGCCGAGATGGCGGCCGTGGCGCCGGACCGGGAGCTGCCGAGCTTCCTGGCCGACACCGTCGCCCAACTGGCCGCGGTCCGGCCCGGGGCCCAGCGGTTCTGGATCGTCGACACGGCCACGCTCGCGCTGTCCCGCCACGGTTTCCTCAACGATCCGCACTGTCCGGCGTGTTCGGTGCTGCCGGCCGACACCGAGCAGGCGGCGAGGCCCGTCCGGGAGGCGCGGCCGAAGCTGTCGCCGGAGTCGAGCCGCGTCCGCCCGCTGGACCAGGGCGCACTCCGGGCGGCCTACGTCGACGAGCAGAGCGGCCTGATCCCCTCGGTCACCGCCTACACCCAGCACGCCTTTCCGTTCACCGGGGCCGTTCTGGCCGTACCCGGTGCCCCGATGGAGCCGGCCGGTTACGGCCGCACCAGGGACTTCGCCTCCGCGTGGTCCATCGCGGTGGCCGAGTCGCTCGAACGGCTCGCCGCGTACGCGCCGGCCAGGCGGACCGGCGTCAGGGCCGGTTACGCCGACGTGGCCGGTGCCGCGATCGATCCGCGCTCGCTCGGCCTGTATCCCGACGACCGGTTCCTGACCCCGGACTTCCCCTACCGGCCGTTCACCGAGGACGCGGTGACCGACTGGGTGTGGGGGTACTCCTTCGGCCGCGGCCGGCCGGTACTGGTGCCGGAGAGCTTCGTCTACCACCGGTCGCCGATGCCCGCCGGCGAGCGCAGGTTCGCCTGTGAGATCTCCAGCGGTTTCGCGCTCGGGGGCTGCTACGAGGAGGCCGTGCTGCACGGCGTCCTCGAGGTCGCCGAACGCGACGCCTTCCTGATGGCCTGGTACGGGCAGATTCCCCTGCCTCGCATCGACCTCGCCACGGTGCCCGATCGCCGTATCCCGCTGGTGGCCGAGCGCATCGAGCGCCAGGGGTACCGGGTGCACGTGTTCGACTCCACGCGGGAGCACGGGATCCCGTCGTTCTGGACCCTGGCCGAGGACGTCACCGGGACCGGCCGGCCCAGGGCCGTGTCGACCGGCGGCAGCGGACTGCGCCCGGCCGAGGCGATCCTGGCCGCGCTGCACGAGCTGAGCCAGACCGTCGAGTACGTGACGATCCTCGCGCTCGATCCGGGCTGGAGCGAGCGCGCCCGGCATCTGGCCGGCCACCCGGACGAGGTCGTGTCGATGGCCGACCACCTGCTCTGCGCGGCCGATCCGGCCAGTTTCGACCGGTACTCGTTCCTGCTCGACGACCCGGTGACATCGACCTGGCAGCAGGGACTCGAACGCCGGCCGTGGCCGGTCAACGCCGACATCGGCGCGGATCTCGACGAGTGCGTCCGGCGTTTCGCGGCGGCCGGCATGGACGTCGTCGCCGTCGACACCACCTCCATGGAACAGACAGCTGGAGGCTTCACATGCGTCAAGGTGATGGCACCGGGGTCGGTGCCGATGACCTTCGGACACACGGCCCGGCGGGTGACCGGGCTGCCCAGGCTGCCCGAGGTGCGCAACCCGCACCCGCATCCCTTCCCGTGACCGGGGCAGCCGTGATCGAGCACGAGGCCCGCGTGGGCCGGGAGTTCCTGCGGGTCAGCCTGGAGGACCTCGCCGAGGCGATGGAGACCCGGCAGTCGGAGTACGCCAACCCGGACGAGCCGCTGAAGTTCAAGATCTACCGGGGCCTGCCCCGGCGCCCGCTGACGACCAGGGTGCCCCGGCGGCTGACCGGGGTCGAGGCGCTCGACGAGCAGGCGCTCTCCACGTTGCTGCGCTACGGCTACGGCATCTCCCGGCAGGAGTTCGACACCAACGGGACCTGGCCCTACCACCGGATGGTCGCGTCGGCGCGCTGCCTGTTCGCCGTCCAGCTGTACGTGTGCCTGGCCGAGGGCGTCCACCACTACGACGCCCCGCACCACTCGCTGGTGCGGCTGCGCGACGGGGACCACCGGGAGCTGCTGGCCCGGGCGACCGGATCCACGGGTGCGCCGCCTCAGGCCGTACTCGTGCTCTCCGGGCTGTTCTCCAAGGCCGCCTACATCTACCGCGACTACGCCTACCGGCTGTGCACCCAGGAGGCCGGTCTGCTCACCGGGAACCTCGACCTGGTGGCGCGGTCCATGGGCCTGCGGGCCCATGTGCACCACCAGTTCGTCGACGAGCCGGTCAACAAGCTGCTCGGGCTCGACCCCGACGAGGAGCCGGCGCTCGTGGTCCTGCCGCTGCACCTCGCCGGTGCCGACCCTGGAATCCGGCGCCGGGAGGCGGTGCAAACGGCGGCGGCACTGGCCGGGACCCTCGACCCGATCGAGCCGTACGTGGTCCGCAGCGGACTGCGGGTCGCGCAGGCATGTCCGACGCTGACGGCGGTCAACCGCGCGTCCCTCCGCACCGACACCGGGGGTTTCGCGACGGCCGAACCGGCCGCGCCCGCGCTGCCCGCAGCCGAACCGCTGGCCCCGCCCCGGACGGCCGCTCCGGAAGTGGACCTGGCGCAGGTGCTGCGGGCCCGCGATTCCGGTCCCGGGATCTTCCGGCCGGTCGCCTCGCAGGTCGACGGACCCGAACTGTGGGCACGGCTGGCCCGGGTACGCACCGGGGTCAGCAGCGATGCCGTCCCGGCGGGTGCGCCGGTGCCGGTGGAGATCTTCCTGACCGTCGGTGACCTCACCGGCATACCTGCGGGCTGCTACCGGCTCGACCAGGGCACCGGCGCGCTGCACCCGGTCCGCCCGGCGACCCCCGACACAGGGCAGGGCGGCACGGACGCCCTCACCGCGATCGAACGCGTCACCATCCCCGGACCGGTCTTCCGGAACATGAACGCCGTCGTCCATCTCGTCGTCGACCGCGACTGGGCCTTCGACACCTTCGGCGACCGCGGCTACCGGGTGCTCAACCAGGAGGCCGGACTGCTCGCGCACCGCGTGTGCGTCGCGGCCGCCGCGCAGGGAGTCTCCGGCCGGATCGTCAACGCCTACCACGCCGACGGAGTGCGCGCGGCGCTCGGACTCACCGAACAACGCCACGCCCCGGTCTTCCAGATCCTGTTGGCCAGGACCGGCCCGGGCGGTCGCGTGATCGTGCCCGTCGAACCGGAGGGGGCTCAGTGAGGGACAGGTCGCAGGAAACCGGCCCCGAGCCGGCGCAGTACGTGCTCGCTCCGGCCGCCGTGGTCCGCCTCGCCGGCAGCCCGCTCGCCGCGCTGGAAGGACTGCGCTGCGTGCGGAGCTGGCGCACCGCCACCAGCCTGGTACCGCTGCGCGCCGAGATCGCCGTGGCGGCCGGCGAGTTGTCGGACCTGCTGCACGCGGCGGTCGGCGCCACCGGCGACGGCGAGCTCAAGGCCAGGCTCGTCGCGGTGCGCAGGGCCGTGCACCGCGGTCGGCACGTCGGCCCGGAACGGCTGGCCGGCCTCCCCGCCGAACTGGCCGGCCCGGTACGGGAATGGACGGCGCGGCTCGACGAACGCGACCGCCTGCTCGCGGCACTGCCGGAGCAGCTCGAACAGGACTGGGCCGCGAGCTACGAGTCCCTGCTCGCCGCGGCCCGGCTGCCCGCGTTCCAGCTCGGTCTCGTGCACGCCAACCCGGACATGTTCCTGGCCCTGCGGAAGTGGTTCGACACCGGTCGTGCCCCGCAGCGCCAGACCGTGCTGCGCCTGGCGCAGTACCTGGCCCGTTCCGCGGCGAAGACCAGCCCGTACTCCACGTTCACCAGCAGCGGCCTGGCCGCCTGGGGCCGGGCCGAGGACCTCGTCCAGCCGGCCGGGGGGCAGCTCACCGCGGTGACCGCGACCGAGGCAAGCGTCGGATCGCTGCACCGGATCGCGCGCGCGGTCTGCGAACGCCCCGAGCTGGTCGGCGGCTGCCGGATCCGGATCAACCCCAGCGCCACGGCCCTGGACGGCGCCCTGCTGTTCCTGGGCCGTCGGCCGGGGGAGTACGTGCACACCCTCGCGCTCACCCCGACCCTGCGCCGCGTGCTGGAACTGACCACGGGCCGGAGCACCTTCGACGACCTGCGCGGCGAGCTCCTGGCCCTGGCCGCGGACGGGAACCAGGTCGACGTGTTCCTGCGCCGGCTGGTGACGCTGGGCCTGCTGGAACTGGTCCCGCCGCTCGCCGACCAGTCCGCGGACCCGGTCGGCGACCTGCGTGCCTGGCTGCGGCAGCGCCGGCAGCCCGGCCTGGAACGGCTGGACCGGACCCTGCTGGGGGTGGCCGAGGCCCTGTCGAGCTACCCGGCGGTCACCGAACCCGGCGACCGCGTCGCCGTCCGCGAAGCCGTCGTCCGCGGACTGGACACGGCACTGCGCGAGGTGGGCGACCACGCCCACGCCCACAGCCCGAAGATGGCCCAGGAGTTCGCCCGGTACAGCTTCTACGAGAACGCCGTGCACCCCGGAACGACGGCCGTACTGGACCGGGCGGGCTGGCGGCCGCTGCTGGACGACCTGGACGCGGTGCGTACCCTGCTCGGCCTGATCGGTCCCGATCTGCCGTTCAAGCTCACGCTCAGCGAGATGTTCCGCAGCCGCTACCCGGCCGGCGCGCAGATCCCGCTGCTGGTGTTCTACCGGGACGTGCTGGCCGAGCAGTCCGCCGGCGCCGCCTCGGGCCCGGCCGGGCAGGGGTCGCTCCTCGCACACAGCCGGTTCGCCGCCGCGGACAGCCCGGTCGGGGCCGTGCGCGAGCTGCACCGCCTGCGCACCGCCGTCAAGCGGCTGCTGGGCGAGCGGAGGCCCGACGGGGACGGCGTGGTCCGCGTCGACCCCGAGGAGGTGCGGACGCTGGCCAAGGAATGGCCGGACTGGGTCCGCACACCGACCTCGCTCGCGGTCTACTGCCAGCTCGCCGACGCCGTGCGCGGGCCGGAACTGGTGGTCAACAGCATCGGTTGCGGCTTCGGCCGCGGCCGCAACCGGGTACGGCAGATCCTGGACGTGCTCGACCTGCACGCCGACGTCCCGGACGAACCGGGGCCGGCCGTGCACCGCGGCGACATGCTCTTCGCCGAGTTCGAGGCCGTGGCCCGCTCCGCCGTCAACGTCCGCAAGCCGGGCGTGGGGCTGGTCGTCGACTACCCCGGTGTCCGCAGCACGCGCACGGACGACGACCGGGTACCGGTCAACGACCTCTATGTGCACAGCGGTGACGACGGGTTGCTCGCGCTGGTGTCGCGGCGGCTGGGCAGGCGGATATGCCCGGTGCACCCGGGTCTCGGCGCCGACCGGCTGCTGCCGCCCGCCGCCCGCTTCATGATCGAGGCGTTCGGCGAGTCCAACACCTGGTTCGGTGCGCACACCGAGCTGAGGATGACCTCGGACCCGCGGGCGGACGACGGCGTACGCCACCTGCCCCGGCTGATGGTGGGCGGCGTGGTGCTGCGCCGCGCCATGTGGATGACCCGCGCGGACCGGCTGCCCCGGCGGGCCGATGCCGAGACCGGTGCGGCCTGGATGCTGAAAACAGCCGCCTGGCTGGCCGAACACGGCATCCCCGAGCGGTGCTTCGTCACCGTGCTCGACCCGGCCTTTCTCGGCCAGGGCGAGAACAGGCAGGGGCCGAGCAACGACACCAAACCGAACTACGTGGACTTCGCGAGCGCGCTGCTGCTGCTCGGCCTGGAACGCCGACTCGCCGAACCCGACGCGATCGTGCAGATCAGCGAGATGCTGCCGGACCCCGGCCAGGTCCGCGGCGAGCACGTGGCGGAGTACATCGTGGAACTGAACGAGCCCGGAGTCACATATGTCTGAGCACACTTGGGTCAGCGCCCACCTCTTCTACCACGGCGACCAGGACGCCGTGATCGTCGGCGTCGTCAGGCCCGTCGTCGAACGGCTGGGCCGGGCCGGGCTGGCCGATGGCTTCTTCTTCCTCCGCTACTGGGAGGGCGGCCCGCACGTCCGGCTGCGGGTGCGCGCCCGCCCGGAGCAGGCCGAGGAGGTCCGCTCGGCCATCGAGGCGACGGCCGCGGAGTTCTACCGCACGTCGCCGTCGCAGTCCGAACTGACCGAGCAGGGCTACACCGAGTCCGCCGCCGCACTCGCCGCGCTGGAGCAGATGACCGACTACGACACGGTGCTGCACCCGGACAACTCGGTCGCGTTCATCGACTACGTGCCCGAGACCTCTGTGTTCGGCAGCGGCCGCGCACTGGAGGCCGTCGAGAAGCAGTTCATGGCCGCAAGCGCCCTGGCGGTCGAACTGATCGCCCGCGGCCGGACCCCGGGACAGCGCGCCATGGACGCCTTCGCCATGATGGCCGCCAACCGTACGGTCTTCACCGGCATCCTGCCCGAACTCGCCTACCAGGCACGGTTCATGGTCGAGAGCGGCGGCTCCGCCGCCCAGCTGCTGGAATCGTCGGACTTCGAGCGGTACTTCGACGCCAACAAGGCCCAGCTGCGCGCCGGCCTGGAGACGGTGTGGGCGGCGACCAGGGGGGTGGCGCTGCCGGACTCGTCGGTGGCGAGCAACTGGCTGAAGACCGTGCGGGAGGCCAACGACACCCTGGTCGAACTGGAGTTGCTGGGTCAGCTGGACGCCTACCCCGACTTCGAGGCTCCCGCCGATGTGCTGCAGCACATCAACCACCTGGTCCCGCAGCTGATCGTGGAACGGTGCATGCACCTGATGTGCAACCGGCTGGGCATCAGCCTGGCCCAGGAGTCCCACCTGCGGCTGCTCCTGACCAGAACCGCCTTCGACCTGTGCGGCGTGTGACCCCATGAGCAACGAGGCGACCCGCTACCACGAGAACGTGCACACGCCGACCGAGGTGGCGAACCCGGAGGCGTACCCGCCCCGGGTGGTCAAGAGCTACCCGGGCGCACCGCGGCACCCGCTGCCCTGGCCGCCCGAGAAGTCCGAGCACCGGCTCGGCAGGCAGCTCGCCGAACTCGGCGGCATCACCCGGGCCCAGTGGCTGACCCCGCTGGACATGCTGCCCTTCACCGACAGCTTCGAGGCCATCCCGGACGACGATCCGCTGCAGTGGCTGGTGACCCGCCGTCCGACGCCGTCGGGGGGCGCCCGGTACAGCGCCGAGTGGTATGTGATCGCCGGGCCCGACTCGGAGGTGCCCGCCGGCGTCTACTACTACGACCCGGCCCGGCACGACCTGGTGCGGCTGCGTTCGGGTGACCACCGGAGCTGGGCGGCGTCCCGGCCGGCCACGACGATCCTCGTGCAGACCAATGTGTTCTGGCGGCTGGCCGCCAAGTACGGCGAGATGTACTACCGTCTCGCCTGCCTGGAGGCCGGGATCCAGGTGGCCCAGGCGCTGGTGGCCGCCGCCGACGAGGACGCCACGGCCCGGCTGTGCTTCCCCGACGCCGACCTCACCGAGCTGCTGGGGCTCGACCCGCGCAGCGAAGGGGTGCACGCGGTCGTCGAGCTCGTCGCACCGGTGCCCGCCGCGTTCGAGGGCCCTGCGCTGTCCGCCTTCCCGCGCGCCTTCGCCGCACATGCGGCCGTGCTCACCGAGAGCCGCCCAGCCCCGCAGCCGCTGCCCTCCGCGCCCCCTGGGGAGACCGGACGGATCAGCCTGCCGCATGCGGAGGCGGACCTGCGGGCCGGAACGCGCAACCGTCGTGCGGCCATGCGCGGCTTCAGCGGCGCGAGCATGCCCATCGGCACGCTGGCCGCGATCCTCACCGCCTACGGCCGGCCGGTGCGCTGGGACCTCCCGGCGAACCTGGTCGAGTTCTACTGCGTCATCGCCGACGTGCCCGGGGTCCCGGACGGCGCCTACCGCTACCTGCCCGACGAGCACCAGCTGAAACCGGTCGGCGAGGGCGGCAACCCCCGTCAGGTGCTGCGCGAAGCCTCCCTTGCCGCGCTGACCCAGCAGGGTGCCCGCACGGCGAACGTATGGCTGCTGCCGGTGGGGGACGCCGAGGCGGCCGAGGAGCGGTTCGGTTCCCGCTGGTACCGCGTGCAGCAGGCGGCGGCCGGTGCCGCACTGCACCGGGCCTGCCTCGCCGCCGCAGCCGCCGAGGTGGCGGGCCGGATCCAGAACGACGTGCTCACGCACCTGCTGGACGGCTGGTTCGGCCTGGAGGGGCGCAAGCGGAGCCTGCTGGTGGCGCAGTTCGGCACCGAGCACCCCGCCGGGCCGCGCCCCGAGTTCCGGCTGACCTGGTGAGAGGGAACGGCTCGTGAGCGACACCGTACTCGGCGACGGCCTGCTGGCCGACGCCATCGCCCGGCGCCCGCCGTCGATGCTGGTGGTGGCGCGCGACGGCTGGGACACCGGCGACTGGACCGCGGCGCAGGACCGGGGCGAGCCCTGGCTGCCGGTGTGGACCGAACTCGACCGGGCCGTGATCGGCCCGGTGGTCCGGCCCGGCGAGCCCGGCTGCGTCTGGTGCCTGCAGAAATGGCGCTCCAGCGCGCCCGAACGGGCGCCCTGGACGGGCGAGTTGCGCGAGGACGAGCGGATCGCGACCCGGCCCTCGGCCTGGCTGTCCGGCTTCGCCGCCGAGGCCGTGTGCGACGTGCTGCAGTCGGGCGTCGCCGGGGACCGCTGCTGGTACCTCGGCCTGCGCGACCTGTCGCTGACCCGGCACGCGTTCCTCCCGGACCCGCTGTGCGCGGTCTGCGGCGAGCTGCCCGACGACACGGCCGCACGAGCCGAGATCGTGCCCCTCGCCCGGCCCAAGCCCCGGGCCCGCTCCAGCAGGATCCGCGAACTCTCCGAGTCCCGGCTGACCCGGCTCTACGTGGACGCCGAGACCGGTGTGGTCGCCCCGCCCCGCGGCATGCGCGACTCGATGGTCCCGCTGACCGAAGCGGTCCTGGCCGAGTACGGCTACCGGGGCGAGGCGGGGTTCGGGCGCACCCGTGACTTCGCGTCGAGCCGGGCCACCGCGGTCGCCGAGGCACTGGAACGGCTCGGCGGCCAGTGGCCCTGGGGCAAGCGGACCACCGTGCGCGGCAGTTACGCGGAACTGGCCGAGGATGCCCTGGACCCCCGTACGTTCGGCCTGCTCGCCCCGGAGCGCTACCTGGAGCCGGACTGCCAGTACCAGCCGTTCACCGAGGACGCCGAGGTGTCCTGGGTGTGGGCGTACTCGTTCGGCCGGGCCCGGCCGGTGCTCGTGCCGGAGACCCACGCGTACTACCGGATGCCGTTGCAGCCGGGCACCCGGGCGGACAAGCCGTTCACCTTCGAGATCTCCAACGGCTGCGCGCTCGGCGGCTGCATCGAGGAAGCGGTCCTGCACGGGATCCTGGAGGTCGTCGAGCGCGACGCGTTCCTGATGACCTGGTACGCCAGGCTGCCCGTGCCCGAGGTGGACCTTGCCCGCGCACCGGATCCGCGCATCCGGCTCGTCGCGGAACGCATCGAACGCCACGGCTACCGTGTGCGGGCCTTCGACATCACCCTGACCGAGGGGATCCGTGCGTTCTGGGTGCTCGCGCAGGACAGCACCGGTGACGAGAGGCGGCCGAAGGTCGTCTGCACCAGCGGCTCGGCGCTGGACCCGGTCGCCGCCGTGCTCACCGCCCTCGGTGAACTGGCGCCCATCGTCGAACAGGAGCTGACCAGGTACCCGGCCGAAGCCGAACGGGCCAGGCGGATGGCCGCCGACCCCGAACTGGTGCGGATCATGACCGACCACGCGCTGTGCGCCGCGACACCGGAGGCGTTCGACCGCTTCTCGTTCCTGCTCGACGGCGACCGCATGACCGGCTGGGACGAGGTGATCGCCCGCAGCCCGTGGCCGCTCCACACCGACCTGCGGGACGACCTGACCGAGGCCGTCGGCCGGATGCTGGCGGGCGGCATGGACGTCGTGGTCGTCGACCAGACCTCGCCCCTGCACGAAGCCGCCGACCTGCACTGCGTGAAGGTGATCGCGCCCGGTGCGCTGTCCATGACCTTCGGCCACCGCAACCGGCGGACCACCGGGCTGCCGCGGCTGCGGGAGGTGCCCCACCGGCTCGGCCACGCGCCGCGCCCACTGACCGACACCGACCTCAACCCCCACCCCCACCCGTTCCCATGACCCGCCACGCCACCACCTTCGGAGTACGCGTCGCGGGCCTGCCCGCGGACGTGGTCGACCGGCTCGTCGACCACGGCCTGCGGAGCGAGCTGCTCGCGCTCGCCGGTACCGCGGCCGAGCTGACGGCCGCCGCCGCGGGACTGTCCGACCGCTGCCACGACGTGATCGGCGCGCTCGGCGACCCCGGGGCCAAGCCCAGGCTGGTGGCACTGCGCCGCACCGTCCACCAGCAGCGTGACCCCGGCCGGCTGCTCGCCGACCCCCGGGTCGCCGCGTCCCTCGGTGACGAACTCGCCGCGGACATAGCCGAGTTCGGCCGCAGGCTGGGGCGCTACCGCGCCGACCGTGAGCGGTTGCCGGCCGTACTGGCCGAGGCGTCCCGGTCCATCGACGCCGCCCTGCGCGAGACCAGCGCGGATCCCCGGTTCGACCAGGGCCTCGCCCATGCCAGCCCCACCCTGCACCAGGTGCTCGGGCGCAGGCCCGGCCGGCAGGAACTGATCCGGCTGGCCCTCTACGTCGCCCGCGCCGCCGTCAAGACCAGCCCGTTCAGCACGTTCACCGCCAGCGGCCTCGGCCGGTTCGTTCCGGACGGGCCGGCCCTGCGCTGGACCGCGACCGAGGGGGCGCGGTCGATCGTCGAACTCGACCTGTCGGTCCTCACCCCCCTGGCCGAAAGGTCGTCCGGGGCGACGGTCCGGATCAACCCCAGTGCGCGGCTGGAGGCCGACACCGTCCGGTTCCTCGGCCCGGCACCGGCGGAGGACCTCCTCACCCTGCCGCTGACACCGCCGCTGCGGCACTGCCTGCGGGCCGCCGCCGCTCGGCCGACCCTCGCCGCGCTCGCGGCGGGCCTTCCCGCGCCGCCCGAGCAGGCGTCCGGATATCTGCGCTCACTCGTGGCGAGCGGACTGCTCCTGCTCCAGCCGGACTTCGACGACCACGGCATCGACCCGCTGCGGCAGCTGGCCGAACGGGTTCTCGAACTGGTTCCGGTCCGGGAGGGGCTGCAGACGTACGGGAGCGCCAAGGGAGCCGACCGGGTCGTGCTCGGGGCGGCGCTCCACGAACGGCTGCGGGACGTCGGCATCACGGGCAAGCTGCGGGACGTGGTGACCGAGCAGTCGGTCGTCCCCGGAGTCCTGGTCGAGGCGGGGCTGCCGTCCTGGCAGGACGCACTGGACGACCTGGCTCTCGCCTGCCGGCTGCTCGCGGTCTTCGACCACACGCTGCCGTTCAGACTGGCGGTCGCCGCGTTCATCCGGGAGCGCTTCGGCGCGCAGGCGCCGGTGCCGTTCGACCGGTTCTACGCCGAACTCGTCCGCGACGGCCATGAGGCCAGGCGGCTGCACCCCGCCGCGGTCGCCTTCGACATGACCGGGCTGACCGCAACCCTGGCGGCCAGCCCGGTCCCGGAGGTGCGCCACCTGGTGGACCTGGTCGCCGAGATCCGGCGCGCGCTGCCGGACCGGCAGCGGATCGAGCAGGTCCTCGACGCGCTGCCGCCCTGGGTGCGCCCGGTCGGCTCGGTCGCCGTGTACGCGCAGCGCGACGGCGAGAAGTTGGTCGTCAACGCGGTGAACTCCGGGTTCGGCCGGGCCCGTTCACACGTTCGCCGACTGCTGCGCTACGTCGCGGACGACCCGCTCCCGGTCGATGCGGTGTACCCGGGCACGCCGATGTACGCGGAGTTCACCCACACCCTCGCCACCTCGCTCAACCAGCGCGAGGCGGCCCTGCCATACCGGCTCGACTACCCGCCGCCTGCCCGGCTGAATGTCGGCCTGGACGGCGACGGACTGCCCGCCCTGTTCGACGGCGGCTCGGTCGTCCGCCCGGTCCACGGCGGACTGTCCTACGAGCGGCAGCTCCCGCCGGTCATGGCCCTGCTGATCGAGGCGTTCGGCGAGAATCCCCTGCTGCTGCGCCCCGACCAGCCGCTCCTGCACGACGCGAGCGCCGGGAGCGGACAGGGCCGCGTCCTGCACGCGCCGCGGCTGAGCATCGGGCAGGTGGTGCTCCGGCGGGCCACCTGGGTGGCGCAGCCGGGAACGCTCCCGCGCCGCGCGGCCGGCCAGTCCGACGCGGACTTCCTGCTCACGCTGACGACCTGGCTGACCGGGCACGGCCTCCCGCCGAGGTTCTTCGTGTCCGTGCTGCGCATGGGCGCGGTCCCGGCCGGTTCGTTCGCGGGCGACCGTAGCCGCAAACCGATGTACGTCGACATCGGATCGCCGCCCCTCGTCCTGGCCTTCGAGCGGCTGGCCGGGGATCCGGCCGCCGCGGCGGTGTTCCAGGAGGTCACACCGAAGCCCGAGGCCGCTCTCCTCGACCACCACGGCGTGCCGAGAGTGACCGAATACGTCATCGAGCTCGACTGCCGAGGAGACCAGGAATGACAGAGTCCGTGTGGCGCACCGTGAACGTGTTCCACCACGACGGCGACCGCACCGATCTGCTGCTCGACGCGGTACGCCCCTTCATCACGGCCGTGGCCCCTTCGGCGGCCAGGGTGTACTACCAGCCGCACTGGCGGCGCGGGCCGCATGTGCGTATCCCGATCCAGGCGGGTGCCGAGGTCTTCGACGAGGTCGTCGCACCGGCCGTGGCCGACGTGCTGGAGACGTACCTGCGGGCGCATCCGTCGACCGTCCTCCTCGACGAGCAGGCAGCTCACGCCGAGCACGTCCGGCTGGCCGAGGTGGAGTGCGAACGCGGGCCGCTGACCCCCTGGGCGCCCAACAACACCGTCGAGACCGAGCCCTACGACCGGCGCCAGTACGTGCTCGGCGGACCGGCCGCGGCGGACCTGCTCGCCGACTACTACGTCGACACCAACGACCTCGTGTTCGACATCCTCGGCTGGATCCGTGGCGGGGGCTCGAAGATGGCGCTCGCGGTGGACCTGTTCATCGGGGCGGCGAACCGCTTCCTGCCGCCGGTGACCTACGGCTACATGTCCTACCGCGGACACGCCGACGCCTTCCTGGCCAAGATGCCCGACGGTCTGCGCGCACGCTTCGACCAGGTCTACGACGCCAACGCCGGTACCTTCCGGCAGCGGGTCGTCGAGATCACCGGGGCGGCGGACTACCACGACGTCGTCCCGTTCAGCGACCTCCTCGACACCCTGCTCCGCTATCGCAATCGGGCCAACGAGCTGATCGGCACGGGCGAGTTGGCACTCAGCACCGACATGAACGGCGAGCCGGAGGCATGGGGTTCGACCTGGAGCGCCTGGTCGGACCGCAGCGAGTTCCACCGGGTCCTGGGCGGCCACCGGACGGCGGCCGACCAACTGGGCGGCTGGAACACCTTCCAGCAGTACCGGGTCGTGCTCAATTGGCTCTACCTCAACATGTACCGGCTCGGCATCGGCGAGATGGAACGCAACCTGATCTGCCACGTCGTCTCCCGCGCCGTCGAGGACGTACACGGAGTGACCGCGATGGACCGGATCGAAGACCTGATCGGCTTCGTCGACAGCGGCGGCCGGCTGTGACCGGCCCACGAACCCGAGGAAGGACGAAACCGTGACCCACGCCGTCTCCGTCAGTGAACTCGTCAAGCGCTACCACCCGCACGCACCGGCCGCCGTGGACGGTCTGAGCTTCACGGTCGACCGGGGCGAGGTCTTCGGCCTGCTCGGCCCGAACGGGGCCGGCAAGTCCACCACCGTCGGTGTGCTGACCACCCGGATACGGCCGACGTCCGGCCGGTGCCTGGTCTTCGGTACGGACGTGGTGGCCCGGCCGGCCGCGGCGAAGCGACTGCTCGCCGTCGTACCACAACGCCAGAACCTGGACCGCTCCCTCGACGTACGGCAGAACCTGCTCTTCCACGCGCGCTACCACGGCGTCGGCAAGGACGAACGGACCAGCCGCGCCGAGGAGTTGCTCGACCTGATGGGGCTCACCGAGCAGGCCGGCCAACGGGTCGAGCGGCTCTCCGGCGGCCAGGCGCAGCGGGTCGTCATCGCGCGGGCCCTGATGCACGCGCCCGAAGTGCTGTTCCTCGACGAGCCGTCGACCGGCCTGGATCCCCAGTCACGGCTGTTCCTGCACGAACGCATCCGCGAACTGCGCGACCGGGGCGTCACCGTGGTGCTCACCACCCACGACATGGACGAGGCCGAGAGCCTGTCCGACCGCATCGGCGTCGTCGACCACGGCAGGCTTCTCGCGCTGGACACGCCGCGCGCGCTGACCGGGGCACTGCAGGGCGGCACCACGATCACCGCACAGGTACGCGGTGCGCAGGTGCCGAGCGCCGAGATCCTCGCCGCGCTGACGGATCTGCCCGGCTCCGGCACCGCCGAGCACGACGCGCCGAGCGGGTCCGGGACCGACGACAGCCAGTACTTCCGGGTGCGGACCGAGAAGGACCCGTCGGTCCTGCTGCCGGACGTGCTGCGCACCATCGTCGACCGCGGGGTCGAGCTGGTCGATCTGTCGATCGCCCGGCCGAGCCTCCAAGACGTGTTCATCAGTCTGACCGGAAGGGAACTGCGATGACCACCGTGAGCGAAGGCGCCGAGGCCGTCGAGGCCGCCCGGCGACCGCGTGGCGACGTCGGTTCCGTGGCGCGGACCTTCCTGGCGGTGCTGTGGCGCGATGTGTACACCACCACCCGTCGGCCGACCGCGTTCCTGCTGCAGGTGATCGTCCAGCCGCTGTTGCTGTTCTTCGTCTTCGGCAAGGTGCTCGGCGAGGCCGGCTACACCAGGGGTGACTTCGGCGCGACCCTGCTGCCCGGCGTCATGGCGCTCAACGCGCTGCTGGTCTCCCTGGAGAACACCGCGATGCCGCTGATCATGGACTTCTCGTGGTCCGGCGAGATCGAGGACAGGCTGCTCGCACCGCTGCCGGGAGAGCTGGTCGCCGTCGCCAAGATGGTGTTCGGAACACTGTGCGGCCTGTTCGCCGGGCTGGTCATGGCGCCGGTCGGGTTCCTCGTGCTGGGCGGCGCCGGCTGGCCGCTCACCGCCTGGCCGGGCGCGCTGCTGATCCTGCTGCTCGGCTCGGCGACCGGGGCCGGCCTCGGTCTCACACTGGGCACGATCGTGTCGCCGGACCGCATCGGTGTCACCTTCTCGCTCGTCATGGCCCCGCTGACGTTCACGGGGTCCGTCCAGTACCCCTGGTCGTCCCTCGGTCACCTGAGGTGGTTCCAGGTGATCTCCGCGATCAACCCGCTGACGTACGTGAGCGAAGGACTGCGAGCCGCGGCACTGCCCGGTCCGCCGTCGTCGATCCCGCTGTGGACGGACGCACTGGTGCTGCTGTTCGCCATGGCGGTCACCGCGGTGATCGGCATCAGGGGATTCATGTCCCGGGCGCTCGGCTGAGACCACCTCAAGAAGAAGTCCGAGAAGAAGAGTCCGAGAAGAAGAGTCCGAGAAGAAGAGGAAGAAGGAGTACGACAGATGAACAGGAACCTCAGGACCGCCGCACCGATGGTCTTCGCGGCCCTCGTCGTGAGCGGCTTCATGATCAGCTCCACGATGGGGGTCGGTGTCTGCGTGGTGGGCGGAATACTGCTCGGAACCCTCTACGCGCTCACCAACGGCCGTAACCGGGACCGCGATTGACGGGCAGCCTTCAGAGCCAGCCGCGGGTCCGGGCCACCCGGGCCGCCTCGGTCCGGTTGCGCGCGCCCAGCTTGGCCATGGCACTGGAGAGGTAGTTGCGGACGGTCCCCTCGGCAAGGCACAGGCGCGCCGCGATCTCTGCGTTGCCCGCCCCCTCCGCGACCGCGCGCAGCAGCTCACGTTCCCGCTCCGTCAACGGATCGGCCGCGTCCCACGCGGCCACCGCCAGCTCCGGCGAGACCACCCGCTCGCCCGCGTGCACCCGGCGCAGGGCCGCTGCCAGTTCACCGATCGGTGCGTCCTTGAGCACATACCCGGACACCCCTGCGTCGACCGCGCGCCGCAGGTAGCCACTGCGCGCGAACGTGGTCACGATCAGCACCCGGGTGGGGTCACCCAGGCGGTTCAGCTCCACGGCCAGGTCGAGACCCGTACGGCCGGGCATCTCGATGTCGGTCACCAGCACATCCGGCCGGTGCTCGCGCACCGCGGCCAGCGCGCCGTCGCCGTCGGTCGCGGTCGCCACCACCGTGATGTCCGCCTGCAGGTCCAGCAGGGACGCGAACGCGCCCAGCACCATGCCCTGGTCCTCGGCCAGCACCACCCGGATCATCCGGCCGCCTCCACCGGCACCGTGATGACCAGCGTCGTGCCGGCGGAGCCGGAGCGCTGCACCGAGCCCCCGAGTTTCGTGATCCGCTCCCGGAGCCCGGTCAGCCCGGTGCCCTCCGGGGCGTCGCCGCCGATCCCGTCGTCCGCGATCACCAAGCGCACCCGTTCCCCGTCCGTGTCCAGTCCGATGTGGCAGCTGGAGGCCCGCGCGTGCCGGGCCACGTTCGTCACCGCCTCGCGCAGCGCCAGCCCCAGCTCGTGGTCGGTCGCCGCGACCAGGGCCGGCTCGCCGTCGACGTTCACCCGCAACGTCACCCCGGTCCCGGCCAGCGTACGCCGTGCCACCTCCAGCTCCGCCCGGACGCTGGTCCGCCGCCAGCCGGTGACCGTGCTGCGCACCGCGGCCAGCGCCTCCCGTGCGTTGCGCTCGATCTCCTCGGACTCGGCGCGCGCCCGTTCGGGATCGGCGAGCACCAGTTCCTTGGTCAGCTGCGCGCGCATCACCACCGCGGTCAGCGAATGCCCGAGCAGGTCGTGGAGGTCACGCGCGATGCGTTCGCGTTCCGCCAGGGTCGCGAGCAGTTCGACCTGGTCGTTACGGAGCCGCTGGTTCTCCAGCTCCTGCCTCCGGTCGCGCTGCCTGAGTTCGAGCAGCCCGATCACCCAGATCATGACGAGCGCCGAACCGAAACCCAGCAGCCGGTAGGACACCGGTACCTGTGACAGCAGTGCCGTGGCGCAGTCCAGCACGGTCAGGCCGGCGAACCAGCGCCGCGCGACCCGCCACGGCAGCGAGTTGCCCGCGGCGGCCGCGGCATAGATGAACAGCACGCTGGCGGCGGCGTTGAACGGCGTGGCCAGCGCGCCGAGCACGGCCATCGGGACCACCGACGCCCAGACGCCCCACGCGGACCGGCTCCGCAGCAGGGCGATCGCGTACAGCAGGACCGTGGCCGCGCACACCACGATCGCCAGCGGCCACTCCCACCACGCGGGATCCGGGGAGAAGTACGGCTGCGCCGGCAGGAACACCAGGTAGCCGAGATAGATCCACTCCCAGGTCCGCAGGCGCTCGGCCACGGACCCGGCAGCCATACCGTCGAAGCCGCTCATGTCCACGTCCTGCCCATGTCGGACCGGCCTCAGATCCGCGCGTGCCGGTAGGACGCCGCCGCCACACCGGCCGCCACAACTGTGGTGACCACCAAGGCGAGCACGTGGAGCAGGGAGGTGCCCTGACCCAGCTGGGCGAGCCCGAGCTGGGCGAGGTGGTACGTGGGCAGGAATTCGGCGATGTCCCGGACGACCGAGGGCAGCAACCGGATCGGCATCCACAGCCCGGACAGCACCGCCAGCGGGAAGAGCACCGCATTGAGCAGCGCGCTCGTCGCGCCCGTGCGGAACCGGAAACCGACAGCCACGCTGAACAGCGTGAACGGGACACTGCCCAGCAGCAGCACCAGCGCCACCCGCAACAGCGCCCAGGGCGAGGCGTGGAGCGTGCCGAAGGCCGCGGCCGCCGCCCCCATCAGCACCAGCACGCCCACGCCGTACAGGAGCGCGGCGGTGGCCTTGGCGGTGAGGCTGATCCAGATCGGTACGGCGGACACCCGCTTCATGCGCAGCCAGCCCAGGTCCCTGTCCTGTGCGACCCCGATCCCCGGCTGCAGCGAGGCCACAGTGATCACCCCGTAGGTGCCGAACGTGGCCACCATCGCCGTACCGGCCGACAGGCCCTGCACGGCATCGTGCCCGTACAGCAGGTTGAACAGCACGAAGATCCCGACCGGCATGAGGACGCCGAAGAACAACGAGGTGGGTTCCCGCACGATCGACCGTAGTTCGTCCCGCAGTTCGGCGCGGAAGACCCGAACCGTCATCATGTTCATGCCTTGCTGCCTTCGTGAGTGCGTCCTGAGGTTCCACGAGTCCGCGACGGCGCGGACGGGGAAGGTCCGACCGCCTCCCCGCCGTCGGTCAGTGCAACCACGGCCTCCTCCAGACCGGCGTCCCGTACCCGCAGTTCCGACACCTGCGGGTCCCGGTCCAGCAGCACGCGCAGCAGGTCCTCCGGCGAACGCGTCTGGATCGTCACCAGACCGTGCTCCCGCCCGAGCCTGAGCACACCCGGCAGGCGCTCCAGTCCGTCCTGGTCGAGGGTGGTCCGGACGGTCACGGTCCGGTCCGGCAGGCGGGAGACCAGCTCCTGCGGCGACCCGTCCGCAAGTACCCGACCGTGGTCGAGCACCACCACACGGTCCGCGACCGCGGCCGACTCCTCGATCAGGTGCGTGGTCACCAGCACGGCGGTGCCCTGTGCCCGGCGCCGCGCCAGGATCTCCCAGAAGTGCCGCCGGGCCTGGGTGTCCAGGCCGACCGTCGGTTCGTCAAGGACCAGCAGCGCCGGCTCGGTGACCAGTGCCATCGCCAACTGCACGCGCTGCTTCTGACCGCCCGACAGCTTCGCCACCCGCCTGCGCGCCAGATCGGTCAGCCCGAGTTCCTCCAGGACCGGCACAGCCGCGGTCGCCGGCAGCCCGCCGCGGACGGCGGCACCGCTCACGAGCTCGCCCACGGTCAGCGTGTTAGGGAATCCCAGGGTCTGCTGCGCCACGCCCAGCCGCCGACGGGTCGTCGCGCGGAGCGGATCACCGCCCAGGATCCGCACGGTCCCCTGCTGCGGCGCGAGCAGTCCGACCGCGAGCGCCACCAGTGTGGACTTCCCGGCCCCGTTGGGTCCGAGCAGCGCGACGCACTCTCCCGGGTCGACCCGCAGGTCCACGCCTGCGAGTGCGACGGTCTCTCCGTACCGGTACCGCAGCCCTTCGGCCGTCAGCACCGCCTGTGTCGTTGCCATGGTCACCAGACTCCCGTCCGGTGACCGGGCTCGGCAGTGCCGCCCTGTCACGAGCGCGAGATGACAAAAGTCAACCCCTGCTCACCCGGGGGTCCTCAAGACAGTGATCGGGGGTTTCGGCACTATAGCGCGGGCGCGTGAACCGGCAAGTGTCGCTGCGCCCGAGGAGGACAGCGACGACGACGCTCGTGTGTGGGAACCGTCCCGGGAACACGGCTTCCACGCCCTGCGCCACTTCTACGCCTCCGAGGAACTGGAGGCCGGCGAATCGATCGTCTCCCTGGCCCGCTGACCAGGGCACTCCCGGCGCACCCCTGTCCGACCCGCTAAGTAGCAGGTCAGACTGGGTGCGGCGGCATCGGCATCGGTATATCAAATGTCCCGGAAGATCTCGATCTGCGCCCCGACCGAGTTCAGCCGTTCCGCCAGATCCTCGTAACCCCGGTTGATGACGTACACGTTCCGCAGCACGGACGTGCCGTCGGCCGCCATCATCGCCAGCAGGACGACCACGGCGGGCCGCAGGGCGGGCGGGCACATCATCTCGGCGGCGCGCCAGCGGGTCGGGCCCTCGACCAGCACCCGGTGCGGGTCGAGGAGTTGGAGGCGGCCGCCAAGGCGGTTGAGGTCCGTCAGGTAGATCGCGCGATTGTCGTAGACCCAGTCGTGGATCAGTGTCTTGCCCTGCGCCACGGCCGCGATGGCCGCGAAGAACGGGACGTTGTCGATGTTCAGGCCCGGGAACGGCATCGGGTGGATCTTGTCGATCGGCGCCTCCAGCTTGGAGGGCCGCACGGTGAGGTCCACCAGCCGGGTACGGCCGTTGTCCGCGAAGTACTCGGGCGTGCGGTCGTGGTCGAGCCCCATCTCCTCCAGGACCGCCAGCTCGATCTCCAGGAACTCGATGGGCACGCGACGCACCGTCAGCTCCGACTCCGTCACCACCGCGGCGGCCAGCAGGCTCATCGCCTCGACCGGGTCCTCGGAGGGGGAGTAGTCGACGTCGACGTCGATCTGCGGCACACCGTGCACCGTGAGGGTCGTCGTACCGATGCCCTCGACCCTGACGCCCAGCGTCTCCAGGAAGAAGCACAGGTCCTGGACCATGTAGTTGGAGGACGCGTTGCGGATGACGCTGACGCCGTCGTGGCGGGCGGCGGCCAGCAGCGCGTTCTCGGTGACGGTGTCCCCGCGCTCGGTCAGCACGATCGGCCGGTCGGGCCGCGCGGTCCGGTCCACCAGCGCGTGGTACTGCCCCTCGGTGGCGGTGATGTCGAGGCCGAACCGGCGCAGCGCGATCATGTGCGGCTCGATGGTCCGCGTGCCCAGGTCGCAACCGCCCGCGTACGGGAGCTTGAAGTGGTCCATGCGGTGCAGCAGCGGACCGAAGAACATGATGATGGACCGCGTCCGTACGGCGGCGTCGGCGTCGATCGCCGCCATGTCCAGCTCGGCGGGCGGCACGATCTCCAGGTCCACGCCGTCGTTGATCCAGCGCGTGCGCACACCGATGGAGCCCAGCACCTCCAGGAGCCGGTAGACCTCCTCGATCCGCGCCACCCGGCGCAGCACCGTGCGGCCCTTGTTGAGCAGGGAGGCGCACAGCAGCGCCACACAGGCGTTCTTGCTCGTCTTGACGTCGATGGCGCCGGACAGCCGACGGCCGCCGACCACCCGCAGATGCATCGGCCCCGCGTAGCCCAGGGAGACGATTTCGCTCTCCAGGGCTTCCCCGATTCGAGCGATCATCTCAAGGCTGATGTTCTGATTGCCGCGCTCGATGCGGTTGACGGCACTCTGGCTGGTGCCGAGTGCCTCCGCGAGCTGGGCCTGTGTCCAGCCACGATGTTGCCGGGCGTCACGGATGAGCTTGCCGATGCGTACGAGGTAGTCGTCTGCCATGGGGTTGAGGCTATCTCAGATATGAGATGAGGCACGTGAAGAGGGTCCATTCGAGTGACGGGCCGTCAACGCCGCCTCATGGGGGGCCGGTGGGCGAACGCCTCCCTCCGCTCGGACGGACTTCCCCGCGGGAGGCGAGTACCCAGACCCTGCGCCCTGATGGCCGCCCGCGCCAAATGCCCCTTTTCGCCGGATAATCGCCTGGCGGGACCAGTCGTGCGGGCGCGGTGGACGGAGGCGTGAGGGTGCGGCTGTGACGAGGTCGGGCATGACCATCCCGGCCCCATGTACTAGAGTTATCTCGACATCGAGATATCTGCCGAGGAGCACCACAGCCGCCACCTCGGTAAGGCACGCCTAACTTAGCCTTACCTTAGCGGATCGGCCGAGATGCCGTGGCGGCAGGATCGTGGTGAGTACGCGCACATCAATGAAGGAGACTGTCGTGTCGGCGAACAGCTTCGACGCCCGCAGCACGCTGCAGGTGGGCGACGAGTCGTACGAGATCTTCCGGCTGGACAAGGTGGAGGGCTCGGCCCGACTGCCGTACAGCCTCAAGGTCCTGCTGGAGAACCTGCTCCGCACGGAGGACGGCGCGAACATCACCGCCGACCACATCCGCGCTCTCGGCGGCTGGGACTCCCAGGCGCAGCCCAGCCAGGAGATCCAGTTCACGCCCGCCCGTGTGATCATGCAGGACTTCACCGGCGTGCCCTGTGTCGTCGACCTCGCCACCATGCGTGAGGCCGTCAAGGAGCTCGGCGGCGACCCCGCGAAGGTCAACCCGCTCTCCCCGGCCGAGCTGGTCATCGACCACTCCGTCATCGCCGACAAGTTCGGCACCAACGAGGCTTTCGCGCAGAACGTCGAGCTGGAGTACGGCCGCAACCGCGAGCGCTACCAGTTCCTGCGCTGGGGCCAGACGGCCTTCGACGACTTCAAGGTCGTCCCGCCCGGCACCGGCATCGTCCACCAGGTGAACATCGAGCACCTCGCGCGTACCGTCATGGTCCGGGGCGGCCAGGCCTACCCCGACACCCTCGTCGGCACCGACTCGCACACCACCATGGTCAACGGCCTCGGTGTGCTGGGCTGGGGCGTCGGCGGCATCGAGGCCGAGGCCGCGATGCTCGGCCAGCCGGTCTCCATGCTGATCCCGCGCGTCGTCGGCTTCAAGCTGACCGGTGAGCTCAAGCCCGGCACCACCGCCACCGACCTCGTGCTGACCATCACCGAGATGCTCCGCAAGCACGGCGTCGTCGGCAAGTTCGTCGAGTTCTACGGCGAGGGTGTGGCCGCCACCTCCCTCGCCAACCGCGCCACCATCGGCAACATGTCGCCGGAGTTCGGCTCCACCGCCGCGATCTTCCCGATCGACGACGAGACGCTGAACTACCTGCGCCTGACCGGCCGCTCCGACCAGCAGGTCGCGCTCGTCGAGGCGTACGCCAAGGAGCAGGGCCTCTGGCTGGACCCGAAGGCCGAGCCGGACTTCTCCGAGAAGCTCGAGCTGGACCTGTCCACGGTCGTCCCCTCCATCGCCGGCCCGAAGCGCCCGCAGGACCGCATCGTCCTCGCGAACGCCGCCGAGCAGTTCAAGACGGACGTACGCAACTACGTGGACGTCGTGGACGAGGCGGGCCAGGAGTCCTTCCCGGCCTCCGACGCCCCGGCCGTCGCCCCGAACGGCGCCCCGTCCAACCCGGTCACCGTGACCGCCCCCGACGGCTCGACGTACGAGATCGACCACGGCGCGGTGACGGTCGCCGCCATCACGTCCTGCACCAACACCTCGAACCCGTACGTCATGGTCGCCGCCGCGCTGGTGGCCAAGAAGGCGGTCGAGAAGGGCCTGACCCGCAAGCCGTGGGTCAAGACCACCCTCGCCCCGGGCTCCAAGGTCGTCACCGACTACTTCGACAAGGCGGGCCTGACCCCGTACCTCGACAAGGTCGGCTTCAACCTCGTCGGCTACGGCTGCACCACCTGCATCGGCAACTCCGGCCCGCTGCCGGAGGAGGTCTCCAAGGCCGTCAACGACCACGACCTCGCGGTCACCTCGGTCCTCTCCGGCAACCGGAACTTCGAGGGCCGGATCAACCCCGACGTCAAGATGAACTACCTGGCCTCCCCGCCGCTGGTCGTCGCGTACGCCATCGCGGGCTCCATGAAGGTGGACATCACCAAGGACGCCCTGGGCATCGACCAGGACGGCAACCCGGTCTTCCTGAAGGACATCTGGCCCTCCGAGGCCGAGGTCAACGACGTCGTGGCCAACGCCATCGGCGAGGACATGTTCAACAAGTCCTACCAGGACGTCTTCGCGGGCGACGCCCAGTGGCAGGCGCTGCCGATCCCGACCGGCAACACCTTCGAGTGGGACGCCGAGTCGACCTACGTCCGCAAGCCCCCGTACTTCGAGGGCATGACGATGGAGACCACCCCGGTCTCCGACATCACGGGCGCGCGCGTGCTCGCCAAGCTGGGCGACTCGGTCACCACCGACCACATCTCCCCGGCCGGTGCGATCAAGGCCGACACCCCGGCCGGCAAGTACCTCACGGAGCACGGCGTCGAGCGCCGCGACTTCAACAGCTACGGCTCGCGCCGCGGCAACCACGAGGTCATGATCCGCGGTACGTTCGCCAACATCCGCCTGCGCAACCAGATCGCGCCGGGCACCGAGGGCGGCTACACCCGCGACTTCACCCAGCCCGACGCGCCCGTCTCCTTCATCTACGACGCCTCGCGCAACTACATCGAGCAGGGCATCCCGCTGGTCGTCCTGGCCGGCAAGGAGTACGGCTCCGGCTCGTCCCGCGACTGGGCCGCCAAGGGCACCGCGCTGCTCGGCGTCAAGGCCGTCATCGCTGAGTCGTACGAGCGCATCCACCGCTCGAACCTCATCGGCATGGGCGTCCTGCCGCTGCAGTTCCCGGAGGGCGCGAACGCCGAGTCCCTCGGTCTGACCGGCGAGGAGACCTTCTCCTTCGCGGGCGTCGAGGAGCTCAACAACGGCACCACGCCGCGCACGGTCAAGGTCACCACCGACACGGGCGTCGAGTTCGACGCGGTCGTCCGCATCGACACCCCCGGTGAGGCCGACTACTACCGCAACGGCGGCATCATGCAGTACGTGCTGCGCAGCCTGATCCGCAAGTAAGCGGCGCAGCAAGGCAGTCGAGGGCCGCATCCCCGGTACGCCGGGGGTGCGGCCCTCGCCGTGTCCCGGCCGGGAAATCCCAGGTCATCACCCACCCTCAGGTGGAACACAGGGTTCCCTCAGCGGACCGGGACAGTATCGAGACATGTCAGGCACCTCACGGCGCATCGCCCACTGCGCCCCGCACGCCGTGGTACTCGACGGGATGCCGCCCGAACTCGACGGCATCCAGGTCCTGCACCGGCTCCGCCACGAGAACCCGGAACTCCCCGCCCTCCCGCTCACCGCCCGCGACGCCGTGGAGCACCGCATCGACGGTCTTGACACCATCACGCCGACGGAGGACGGCAGATGACCGCCCGCCCGGTCGCCCGCTCGCTGCGCGCCCGACTGCTGCTCTTCGTCGGCGCCACCCTCGTCGTCGTGTGCGCGGCGATGACGTTCACCACCGCCGTGGTCCAACGGGCCTCCCTCATGGGCGAGTTGGACGGCCGCGTCGGCAATGCCGCCGAGCGCAGTCTGGGCGGGGCCGCTCTGCACCGGGACGACAAGGCGAACCTCTCCTTCCTCACCGAGAACGGTCACCCCGTCGGCATGATCGCCGCCCGCCTGGACGGCCACGGCAGGGTCCTCTCGGCGGCGATCGTCAGCCAGGACGCCCCGCCGCAGAACCTGACCGCTCTCCAGCGCACCGCCCTGAAGGGCATCGCACCCAACGGCTCCAAGCACACCGTCACCGTCCCCGGCCTCGGCACCTACCGGCTCGCCGGGCTCGACTCGGACGGGGTCCGCGTCCTCGCCGGACTCCCCATGGACCGCGTACAGCACATGATCGACGGACTGGTCGAGGCGGAGGCGGGCGTCGCGGCCGCCGGCCTTGCCGTCGCGGGCATCGTCTGCGCCGTGGTCATACGACGTCAGCTGCGCCCCCTCGGCCGGGTCGCCGCCACCGCGGTCGAGGTCTCCCGCTCCCCGCTCGCCCGCGGGGAGGTCACCGGCCTCACCCGCGTCCCGGCCCGGGACACCGACCCCGCCAGTGAGGTCGGCCAGGTCGGAGCCGCCCTCAACCGCATGATCGACCACGTCGAGTCCTCCCTCGCCGAACGCCGGCGCAGCGAGGAACGGATGCGCCGCTTCCTGGCCGACGCCAGCCACGAACTGCGCACCCCCCTCGCGTCCATCGCGGGCTACGCGGAACTGATGAACCGCGGCACGGACCGCATCGAGCCGGTACTGGCCTGGCGCCGCGTCTCGGCGGAGTCGGCCCGTATGACAGGCCTGGTGGAGGACCTGCTGCTGCTCGCCCGCCTGGACGAGGGCCGGCCCCTCCAGTCCGCCGAGGTCGACCTCGCGGCCGTGGTCGCCGAGGCCCTCTGGGCCGCACGGGCGGCAGGCAGCGGCCACGACTGGCAACTCGCCCTCCCCCTCACCGAGACCCCGCCCCTGGTCACCGGCGACGCGGCCCGCCTCCAGCAGGCGGTGGCCAACCTGCTGGCCAACGCCCGTGTGCACACACCCGCGGGCACCACGGTGGTCGCGGAGGTGGAAGCGATGCCACAGCGGTGCGTCGTCCGGGTGCGGGACAACGGCCCCGGCATCTCCCCGGACCTGCTCCCGAAGGTCTTCGAGCGCTTCACCCGCGCCGACACGTCCCGCTCACGCGCACCGGGGACGGCGGGCGGGTCGGGGCTCGGGCTGGCCATCGCGGCGGCGATCGTCCAAGCGCACGGCGGACGGATCGATGTGAACAGCCGCCCCGGGCACACGGAGTTCACCGTCGAGCTGCCGGCGACCGACGAGGCGGACGCGGGCATTCTGCTGGCCTCAAACCGCCAGCAAACAAGGCGACTTGAGCCAAATGAAGGACAAGGCGGTTGCCCCGGACGCAGGTTGGGAATGCGAATGTAGTGGGCTGCTCGGCGTGGGCTGTGTCGCTCGCAATGGCGTACGGCATATGGACCGGATCGGGTATGGCTGCGGAGATGCGGCTCCTCTACGCTGAGTATCAGTAGCCGTGTGTAGTCATTCGGCTGCCGCGTGTGGTTCCCGGCCTGACGTTTGGGGGTACTTGCCTGCGGTGGTGCACAACCGTCCACTAACATGGATGGGCACTGCCCGGGCGCATCGGGGGGCAGGAGGGCTGAGGTGGTGCATAAGGGGCAACCCTTGTGGCGCAGGAGCAGCATGTGTGGCAATGAGACCGAGTGCGTGGAGGTCGCCGTGGGGGAGGACCGAGTGCTCGCGCGCGACTCCAAAAGGCCCGGACCCTCACATCTGAGCTTCGCCGCCGTTGCTTGGACGGAGTTCGTCCGTGCGGTGATGCAGGGGGAGTTAGAGGGCCCGTGACGTCATTGAACAGCCATCGGCAGTAGGTAGGGGGCCTCTATGGGTGCCGGGGCATCAGCGGTGCAGCATTCGGGGAAGAGGACACGGAAACGGTCCGCGGTGGTGGGCGGGGCCGTCACTTACGCGCTCAGCGCCGGCGCGGCGGCGACTGTGGCCGCTGCCCTCGCGTCACTCCTCGTCGACAACCTGCTCGCCAAACGGATCCTGTGGGTGGTCGTGGCACTGTCCGTGGCCGTCGGCACGGGAGTGTGGCGGGCGGGGATCACCACTATGTCGTCCCCACCTGGTCCGGATCGCCTGCCGGGGGATTCTCCGACTGAGCGGCGGCCTGAGGGCGCGTCAGGATCTTCTTCCTCACCCGCCAGCCCACCAGGCCGCTGACACCTGACGAGCCCAGTAGCGTGCAGACGACGGTGGCTATCGGGTGCCAGGGAAGCTTGAGGTGAGCGGCCGCTCGGAGGGCGACCACCAACGCCACGACCAGCACGATCAAGGCGATCAGTCCCAGGCCGCCGAGGGCGAGCACCAACCTCAGCTTCATCGAGCCCCGGGCCTTCTCTATGGCTATGAGGTTCTGCGACTGCTTCTCGTCCTGGATGGCCTGCGCTTTCAGTTCCACGTCGGACAGCCCGGTCGCTTCGGTACCGGGTTCTTCGCTGCGGGCCCACGGCTGTCGCAGGCCCTGCCATATCGACCTGAAGACCACGTCGGTCCTCCCCCTGGCTCACCACCAGCCGTCGGTGCCGCAGAACTAGCGGCCAGCGAGGTCTTGCTTGATGTGATCGATCAGGTCGAGAGACTCGGTGGCGCCGAGTGCCAGATCCGTGATCGTTTGAAAGCACTCCTGGTAACGGGCCAGCAGTTCCAGGTCTTCGCCGCCGGTCATGCTGCCTGCGGCGTGCTCCAAATACAGCAGATCGTCGTCGTCGGAGAAGCCCAACAGGACGAAACTGCCGAGGGTGCTGTAATGTGCTCCGGCCTTGAAAGGCAGTACCCGGATCGTGACTTTGTCGCGTTCGCTGAAGTCGAGCAGCTGCTGGAGCTGCTCGGCAAGCACTTCCTCACCTCCGATCTGGCGCCGTAGCGCGGCCTCGTCCAGGACAAAGGTGGTCACGGGGCCGGCGGCGGAGACGTCGAACATCCTCTCCTGCCGTTCCAGCCTCAAATCCACGACCCGGCGCGCCCGTTCAGGACTCAGACCGCGAGGGGCGAGGAGCGCCTCCGCGTAACCCCGTGTCTGGAGGTGGCCGGGGACGACGATGGGGTGATAGGTGTGCAGAGACGTTGCGGCGCTCTCATATCCCAGGTACTGGGCGAACTGGGGCGTGGCGACGTCGTGATACCTGGACCACCAACTGGGCCCCTTGCTGCCCCGGGCTGCATCCTCGAGTTCCTGCCTGGTGGCGGAGTCGGTGATGTCGTACAAGGCCATGAGGGCCCGTAGATCGCTGACGGACACACTGACCGTGCCGGTCTCCACCCGAATGAGTTTCGACTGCGACCACTCCACCCGCTCGGCGGCCTCACGCTGGGTCATCCGGGCACGCTCACGCGCCTGCCGCAGGGCAAGGCGTAGCTTTCGCCGGTTGAGACTGGGGTCCACGGGGGGTGTCATCGCCGCTCCTTAGACGGTGCACGTACCCTGAACCTGAGCGGCCATGCACGGAAAGTTCCTAGCTCTTCGATCCCATCATTATGCATCGCTCAAAGAGAATAGAGCTGATAGACATTGGCATGATCGCGCCAGCGTGGTCATGGGGCGTGGACGAGCCCACGAGACCTCTGTGATCAGCGCTTCTGTCACCCTTCCCGTCGTTGAAACAACGCAGGGCCAGTCGTACTTTCTCCGAAGTCGCCGGACAGAGTTCCGAGTTGTGGAAGCAGGGAGCGCGGGCGGCGCGCGAAATTCAGAACGGCGCACGAAAAGGCGCTGGGGCGCGCGAAAGAAGTGACCTGTGTTCTTCGAGTTCCTCAGGAACCAGACCGACTCGTCGCGTGTCGTGCCGCTGCGGCCCGGGACGACCACTGCGCCAGTCGTTTACAAGTGAGCCAAGCAGCGCTACTTTCCACCAGGGTGAGGTGGGAGCGCTCCCATATGGGACGGCGGACCGGAACCCGCCGCCCCGGGTCGCTCCCGCCTCGCTCATACCCGCACACCCGCATCCACCCGGCCGTACTTGAAGGACACGAATGTCATGATCCTGACAATAACGCGCCGACCGGCGCGCCGATTAACCACCAGGGCTCTCTTGTTCGTCCTCGTCTCGCTCCTCGCCACCCTCCCCGCCTTCGCCCTCGTCATCACGGCAGGCGGCAAGGCGGAGGCGCACGGCACCCCCATGAAACCCGGCAGTCGTACCTTCCTGTGCTGGCAGGACGCCCTCACCAGCACCGGTGAGATCAAACCGGTCAATCCGGCCTGCAAGGCGGCCCAACAGGCCAGCGGCACCACGCCGTTCTACAACTGGTTCTCCGTGCTGCGCTCCGACGGCGCCGGCCGCACCCGCGGCTTCGTCCCGGACGGTCAGCTCTGCAGCGGCGGCAACCCCAACTTCACCGGGTTCAACCTCGCGCGGGGCGACTGGCCGCTCACCCATCTCACCTCGGGCGCGACCGTCGACTTCTCGTACAACGCCTGGGCGGCGCACCCGGGTTGGTTCTACGTCTACATCACCAAGGACGGCTTCGACCCGACCAAGCCACTCACCTGGGCCGACATCGAGGACAAGCCCTTCCTCAGCGTCGACCACCCGCCCCTCCACGGCACCCCGGGCACGGTCGAGGCCAACTACTCCTGGACGGGGCAGCTGCCCGCCAACAAGTCGGGCCGCCACATCATCTACATGGTCTGGCAGCGCTCGGACAGCGCGGAGACCTTCTACTCCTGCTCCGACGTCGTCTTCGACGGCGGCCACGGCGAGGTCACGGGCATCCACGACCCCGGCAACCCGACCGACCCCGTACCGGGCAAGTGCGAGGCCGTCCGCAGGACCACCAACAGCTGGAGCGGCGGCTACCAGTCCGAGGTGACCGTCACCAACACCGGCGACGTCCCGATGCTGGGCTGGATGGTCGACTGGACGCTGCCGGGAGGCCAGAAGGCCGACAGTCTCTGGAACGGCAACGCGACCTACGACGGCCAGGACGTGATGGTCCACAACGCCGACTGGAACGGTTCGCTGGATCCGGGGAAGAGCACGACCTTCGGATACGTCGTCACGGGCGACGGCGGTGACACGGCGACGAACCTGCCCTGCCGCGTCGGCTGAAGGGCCGCTCGGGGCGGACCCGGTGGCGATGGGTCGGCCACCGGGTCCGCGAGCCGGTGCAGGCCGGGGGAGTACCTGCCCGGGTGGTGCTGGCTCTGCGACACCGGATGCGACGACAACGTTGTCGCACGGTCTGCGCAAGACCCTACCGCCTCAACCGACAGCCCTGTCAAACCAGTTGAGGCGGCAGGTAACCAACGCCACTGCTCAGGCGAGCAGTTCGACCTCCGACAGCACCGCCTCGCCGTCGAGGACCAGACGGTATTTCCCGTACGTCCCCGGGGAGCCCACGGTGAACGCGCGTGTCTGCCGGTCCCAGGTGAAGGACTCGCCGGACCGCTTGTCGAGTGTCTGCCAGGTGGTGCCGTCGTCGTCCGATCCCTGGAGCGTCCAGCCGGTCGGCGCCAACGCGCGGTCGGCGGACGACGTCAGCGTGTACTGAAGGCCCTTGACCGGCCCGGAGACCGGGAGGTCGACGGAGGTCACCGTCGCGTCCGTGGCCGAGGTGTTGTCGAACAGCGGCCCCCCGCCCTTCAGCACGTCCGCGCGCGGTGTCGGCACCTTGTCGTCCTGGGTGATCGACACGGGCGCCGCGTTCTGGCCCGTGCCCCACGACGACGGCTTCGCGCTCATGTCGAACTCCAGGACCCCGCCCCTGGCGAGCAGCGAGTGGGGGAGCGAAGTCGAGTTCCACGCCTGCCCGTTGAAGCGCACACCCTGGACGTAGATGTTCCTCCGGCTGTTCCCGGGCGCCTTGACCACCAGGTCGTGGCCGTTCTCCAGATGCACGGTGGCCTTGGTGAACAGCGGGGAGCCGATGGTGTACTCGCCGCTGCCCATGACGAGCGGGTAGAAGCCGAGGGCCGAGAAGAGGTACCAGCCCGACTGCTCGCCGTTGTCCTCGTCGCCGTGGTAGCCCTGGCCGATCTCGCTGCCGGTGTAGAGCCGCGAGAGGATCTCGCGCACCTTCTCCTGCGTCTTCCACGGCTGTCCGGCCGCGTCGTACAGATAGGGGATGTGGTGGGCGGGCTGGTTGGACTGCCCGAGCATGCCCATCCGGGTGTCCCGGGCCTCGGTCATCTCGTGGATGACGCCCCCGTAGGACCCGGCGAACTGCGGGTCGGCCGTCTCCGGGGTCGAGAAGAACCGGTCCAGCTTCTGGGCCAGCGCGCCCTTGCCGCCGTACAGGTTCGCCAGTCCCCGGGTGTCCTGCGGGACCGTGAAGGCGTACCCCCAGCCGTTGCTCTCGGTGTAGTCGTACCCCCACACCCGTGGGTCGTACTTGGACGCGTCGAGTCGCCAGTCGCCCCGGTCGTTTCGGCCCTGGAAGAAGTCGGCCGACTTGTCGTAGAGGTTGACATAGTCCTGAGCGCGGTTGAGGAAGTACTCGGACTCCTCCTTGTACCGCTCGTCACCGGTCTTCTGGTAGAGAGCCTGGCCCATCCGGGCGATGCCGTAGTCGTTGTTGTAGCCGTCCATCGCCCATGAGAAGCCCTCGTTGGTGGAGGTCGTGGTGTAGCCGAGGAAGGGCGAGGTCGCCATGCCCTTGCGGCCCACGCCCGACATCGGCGGCACCACCGTCGCGTTCTTCACGGCCGCTTCGTACGCCGCCTTCGCGTCGAACTTCACGCCCTTGATGTACGCGTCCGCGAACGCCACGTCCGAGGAGGTGCCGGTCATCAGATCCGCGTATCCGGGGGAGGACCAGCGCGAGGTCCAGCCGCCGTCCTTGTACTGCTGCACGAAACCGTCCACCATCTCGCCCGCCTGACCCGGTGTCAGCAGCGAGTACGCCGGCCAGGTCGTCCGGTAGGTGTCCCAGAAGCCGTTGTTGACGTACACCTTGCCGTCCACGATCTTCGCGCCGGTGTGCGTCGGTGTGTCCTGGCTGGGCATCGGCGAGAACGGGGAGGCGTACCGGAACGTCGAACCGACCTTCTCGAAGCCGGAGTTGGGATACAGGTACAGCCGGTACATGGACGAGTACAGCGTGGTCAGCTGGTCCGGCGTCGCGCCCTCGACCTCGACCTTGCCGAGCAGGCGGTCCCAGATCCGCTGGGCGCGAATCTTCACCGCGTCGAAGGACGTGCCGTCCGGAATCTCCTGGCGGAGGTTGTCCTCGGCCTGGTCGATGCTGATGAGCGAGGTGGCGAGCCGGAGGGTGACCGTGTGGTCCTCGCCGGCGTCGAAGCGCAGATAGCCCTTGACCCCGCTCGACGAGCCGTCCGTCACCTTCCTGTCGAACACGCCGTACACGAACAGCCGGGTCGCGCCCGTCGACAGCCCGGACTTCACGTCCGAGTAGCCGGTGACGATCCCGTTGTCCTTGTCGAGCGTGAGGCCCGCCTGTTCCGTCACATTGTCGAAGATCACGCTCGCGTCGTCACCGGGGTAGGTGAACCGGAGCGCCGCCGCATGGTCGGTCGGGGCCATCTCGGCCTTCAGCCCGTTCTCGAACCGCACCCCGTAGTAGTACGGCCGCGCGGTCTCGTTCTCGTGCCGGAAGGCCAGCTCACGGGCCTGACGCCCGGTGTCCGGGGCGCTCGGCGCGACCGACGGCATCACCTGGAAGGTCTGCCGGTCGCCCATCCACGGGCTCGGCTCGTGACTGGCGCTGAACGCCTGGATCGTCGGCAGGTTGTCGTCGTTGTTCGCACGCGCATAGTCGTACAGCCAGCTCAGCGAGGACGCGTTGGTCACCGGCGTCCAGAAGTTGAAGCCGTGCGGCAGGGCGGTCGCGGGGAGGTTGTTGCCGCGTGAGAAGCCGCCGCTGGAGTTGGTGCCGCGGGTGGTGAGCGCGTAGTCGGACAGATGGGCCTTCGGCTGCTCCGGCGCGACCGGCCTGATCGCGATGTCGTCCAGCCAGCCGCGGAACCTCGCCGGGCCCCTGGGGGAGTCGTACGCCACCAGGATCCGGTCGACCGTCTTTCCGGCGGCGACCGACCCGATCTGCGAGGCCACGTTGTTCCACTGGTTGACGTAGAGGGCCTTCGAGGCGCCCTGGCCCTGCGGCGACAGCGCGAACCCGTGCTGGTCCCTCGCGCCGAGATCGCTCAGATAGGAGCCGTCCGTGAAGGCGAGATCCACCGACACGTTCGTGGCGTCGTAGTCGCGGTCCCCGTCCGCCATCGACGGGAAGATCCGGTACGACAGCCGGGTGTTCCGGCCCACGGCCACGTTCACGTCGAAGACCTTGTTGTACGAGTACGCCCGCCCGCCGGCGGTGTGCCGTCCGGCGTAACGCAGGGCTCTCTTTCCGGTGAACCCGGCGCCCGCCTTCGCGGTGGGCGATCCGCTCGGGCCGCGGTCCACCAGCGAGAGCATGTCCTGCGGGACCGGGCCGCCGCTGCCGCCCGTGGAGAACTGCACATCGGCCAGCTGCAGGATGTCCGCGCCGTTGTTCTTCGTGATGTCGAGCCGGAAGTGCTGGTACTCGGCCGGCTCGGGGAGGTCGTACGACCTGGTCTGGAAGCGCTCGGAGAAGGACTCGCCGGAGCGGGTGTCGACGGTCTTCCAGTCCTTGCCGTCCGTGGAGCCCTGCAGGGTCCAGTCCCTCGGATCGCGCTCGGCCACGTCATTGGCCGAGGTCAGCGCGTAGGTCACCAGCTTGATCGGCTTGTCCAGGTCGAACTCGACCCAGCCGGTGGGCGCGAAGGCCAGCCACTTGGTGCCGGACTCGCCGTCGACGAGGTTCTCCTTCACCTCGCCGCCGTCCGTGTTCTCGGCACTGGCGCGCACATCCGTGACATGGTCGGTCACATTGCCCGGGATGCCGGTGCTGTAGCCGCCGTCGACCCCCGAGGCCCGCTTGCTGCCGTCCACCGCCGTGTCGACGGTGTTGAGCCAGTCCGGGGCCGGATCGCCCGCCTCGAAGGAGGAGGCGAACTCCCGGTCCGCCTTGGGCGGCGCGTCGAGCAGGGCGACCGCCGCCCCCTGCGAGCCCACCGCCATGACGAAGGCGGCCATGATCACGACCGCCGGACCCCACCTGTGCCGAGCTCTGTGCCGCATACGCAGACACCCTCCCTGCCGCTCCGGACAACGTTGTCAAATGCGACGCGCAGAGACCAGTAGTGGGTCAAGTGCTCAGTGATGTCAAGGGTGTTGGCTGTGGCATTCGGGGCGTATGTCGCGGATTTTTCCGGCAAGGTGGCCACAGGCGCCTCATATTTCCTGGAGGTCTCAACTCGGATAAGACCATTGGCCAACCTTGCATTCGATCTTGCTCCGTTGGCGGGAAGTGGACTATACCTGTCGGCGATTCACCCGATCCGTTCTTTCACGATCCGCACTTCCTGCACGACCCTGCTGAACCTGACCGCGGTGCCGGGGAGGATCCGGTTCACCGCCTGAGTCCTGGAGAAGGCGAGGACTTGAGCATGGGATCCACTTCCGCCGAGAACACCGGCAACGCGGGTGTCGGCCGCCGCGATCTGATCAAGCGGTCCGCTGCGCTCGGACTGATCTCCGTACCCACGATGAGCTTCCTGTCGGCCTGCGCCAGCAGTGGCGGTGGCGGCAACGGGAGCAAGGCCAAGGCGGGCAAGAAGACCGCCAAGAACCCGCTGGGCGTGAACGACACCGCGGGCATGGAGTTCGTCCTGTTCGACGGCGGCTTCGGCAAGGAGTACGCCCAGGACGCCGTGAAGATCTACGAGAAGAACTTCCCCGAGGCGAAGGTGAAGTTCTCCGCCACCCAGAAGATCCAGTCCACGCTCCAGCCCCGCTTCAACCAGGGCACCCCGCCGGACCTCATCGACAACTCCGGCGCCGAGCAGATGGACATGGGCGTCCTGGTCGGCAAGAACCAGCTCGCCGACCTCACCCCGCTCCTCGACGCCCCCTCCTACGACGACCCGAACAAGAAGGTCCGCGACACGCTGCGCCCCGGCATCGTGGAGATGGGCCAGTTCGACGGCAACCCGGTCTGGATCATGTACTACGCCTACACGGTGTACGGCGTCTGGTACTCGCAGAAGGCGCTGGACTCGCTCGACGCGCAGTACCCGAAGACCTGGGACGAGATGCTCGCCGTGTGCGAGAAGGCCAAGAAGAAGGGCATGGCGGGCTGGACGTACGCGGGCAAGTACCCGTACTACATCCCCTTCTCGCTGTACCCGATGATCGGCAAGGTCGGCGGCCGCGAGGTCCTCGACGCCATCGACAACCTCGAGCCGAACGCCTGGAAGCACCCGGCCGTCAAGGCGTGTTTCGACGCCTACTACGAGCTCTACAAGAAGGGCTACATCCTCCAGGGCACCCCCGGCCTCGATCACATCCAGTCGCAGACCGCGTGGGCCAAGGGCAAGGCGCTGTTCATCCCGAACGGCTCCTGGGTGGAGAACGAGTCGGCGAACGTCATCCCCGCCGACTTCAACCTGGCGGTCTCCGCGCCCACCGGCATCGACAGCTCCGACAAGATGCCCTTCGGCACGATCTGGGCCTCCGGCGGCGAGCCCTTCATCGTCCCGGCCAAGGCGAAGAACCCCGAGGGCGGCATGGAGCAGCTGCGCATCATGCTCAGCGAGGCCTCCTCGAAGAACTTCACCACCAAGGTCAAGTCGCTGACCGCGTTCAACGGCGGCACCACCGGGATCTCCCTGACCCCGGGTCTGAAGTCCGGTGTCGCGGCGCTGAAGCTGGCCGGGAACAATGTGCTGAATCCACGCCTGCAGGACTGGTACGTCCAGTTGCAGAAGGAGCAGATCGGTGTGGCGGGCCTCGGTGAGATGATGGCCGGCCGTATCACCCCGGCCGAAGCCATCAAGAAGATCCAGGGCTTCGCCGACGCGGCCGCCAAGGACTCGTCGATCAAGCACTACAAGCACCAGTGAGGGTCCGTCACCACCGGCAACACAGGCAGCACCCGCCCAGAGATCGGGGTAGGTAGTAATGCAGCACGGCAAGTACCGGTTCATCGTGGGGTTTCTGGCGCTGCCCCTGGGGCTCTATGCGCTGTTCGTCGTCTGGCCGTTCATCCAGTCCATCTACTACTCGTTCACGGACTGGACCGGCCTGAGCCCCGAATTCAAGATGGTCGGCTTCGACAACTACAAAAGGATGCTCGACGACGAGATCTTCTGGAAGTCGTTGCAGCACAGCCTGCTGTTCGCGTTGGTGCTGCCGGTGGTGACGATCAGTCTGGCGTTGTTCTTCGCCTTCATGATCAATGTCGGCGGGCGGAGAAGGCGGGGCGGCCCGGTGATTTCCGGTGTCCGCGGTTCGTCCTTCTACAAAATCGTCTATTTCTTCCCGCAGGTGCTCTCGATCGCGATCGTCGCCCTGCTGTTCGCCTTCGCGTACAACCCGGACAGCGGCGCGATCAACTCCCTGCTGCGGGGAATCGGGCTCGACAGCGTCCAGCCGCTGTGGCTGGGCGACCCGAGCCTGGCCCTGTGGTGCGTGATGGCGGTGCTGGTCTGGTCCTCGGTCGGCTTCTTCGTGGTCCTCTTCTCCGCCGGTATGGCCTCCATTCCGGCGGACCTGTACGAGGCCGCGCTGCTGGACGGGGCGAGCCGCGTCAGCACGTTCTTCCGGATCACCCTGCCTTTGCTCTGGGACACCGTGCAGTCCGGCTGGGTCTACATGGGCATCCTCGCGCTGGGGGCCGAGTCGTTCGCGGTCGTACAGATCATGACGACCGGGCCCGGCGGTCCCGACTACTCGACCACCGTCATGGTCCTGTACGTGTACCAGAAGGCGTTCCGTGACGGACAGGCCGCCTACGCGACCACCATCGGCGTCGCCCTGCTCATCGTCACGCTGGCCTTCGCGGCGATCGTGATGCGGCTGGGCCGGCGCGAGCGGCTGGAGTACTGATCACACATGAAGACGACCGATACCCCTGCCCCCGTACCGGCCGAGTCCGGTGCCTCCGTCTCCAAGGTCGACGTGCCGCCCAGGGCGCCCGCCCAGGAGAAGAAGGAGGGCAACGTCCTCAACGTCTTCTCCCACGGGATGCTCGTCCTGTGGGCGTTCATGGTCGTCATGCCGCTGCTGTGGGCGGTGATGACCTCCTTCAAGGACGACAGCTCCATCTTCAGCTCGCCCTGGGCGCTGCCGGACAAGCTGCACTTCGACAACTGGGCGCGGGCCTGGACCGACGCCAACATGAGCGACTACTTCCTCAACACCATCCTGGTGGTGGGCGGTTCGCTCATCGGCACGCTGGTGCTGGGCTCGATGGCGGCGTATGTGCTCGCCCGGTTCGACTTCCCGGGCAACCGCTTCATCTACTTCCTCTTCATCGGCGGCATGAGCTTCCCGATCATGCTGGCGCTGGTCCCGTTGTTCTACGTCGTGAACAACATGGGCCTGCTGAACACCATCCACGGCCTGATCCTGGTCTACATCGCCTACTCGCTGCCGTTCACGGTCTTCTTCCTGACCGCGTTCTTCCGCACCCTGCCGACCTCGGTCGCGGAGGCGGCCTTCGTCGACGGGGCCTCGCACAGCCGGACGTTCTTCCAGATCATGCTGCCGATGGCCAAGCCCGGCCTGATCAGCGTGGGGATCTTCAACTTCCTCGGACAGTGGAACCAGTACATGCTGCCGACGGTGCTCAACACCGATCCGGACAAGCGCGTGCTCACCCAGGGCCTGGTGCAGCTGGCGGCCAGCCAGGGGTACAAGGGCGACTGGTCAGGGCTCTTCGCCGGCCTGGTGATGGCGATGCTGCCGGTGCTGGCGGCGTACATCGTCTTCCAGCGGCAGGTGGTGCAGGGGCTGACGGCGGGCGCGCTGAAGTAGCGCTCCCACGCCCGGCGTGCGCGCCGTTCCCCGGGGCTCGGGGGAACGGCGCGCACGCGTCTGTGCGCGTGCGTCCGGGTGTGTTCAACGGCCCGGAAACAGTTCAACCTCTTGACGGGAGGCGACCCGAACAGCTCAGCTTAGAGTTCACTAGTTGGACATAGACGGGGCCTCATTGAAGCGGTCCCGCGCGCAGGAGGTCGTCGTGGAGACTCCGGGGTCGCAGTCGTCACTGCACCGAGCCAACCTGGAGCGGGTCGTACGGGCCGTCCGGCTGGCCGGGTCACTCACGCAGGCGGAGATCGCGAGGACCACAGGGCTGTCCGCGGCAACGGTCTCCAACATCGTCCGCGAGCTCAAGGACGGCGGAACGGTCGAGGTCACGCCCACATCGGCGGGCGGCCGAAGAGCCCGCAGCGTCTCCCTCAGCGGTGACGCGGGGATCGTCATCGGCGTGGACTTCGGGCACACGCATTTGCGCGTCGCGGTCGGGAATCTCGCCCACCAGGTGCTGGCCGAGGAGTCCGAGCCGCTGGACGTGGACGCCTCCTCCGCGCAGGGCTTCGACCGGGCGGAAGAGCTGGTCAATCGCCTGATTGCAGCAACGGGTGTCGACCGGTCCAAAGTCGCGGGCGTGGGCCTCGGTGTGCCCGGTCCGATCGACGTCGAGTCCGGCACCCTCGGCTCGTCCGCGATCCTGCCCGGCTGGATCGGCACCAAGCCCGCAGAGGAGCTGCGAGGGCGGCTCGGCGTGCCCGTGCACGTGGACAACGACGCCAACCTCGGCGCCCTCGGCGAGCTGGTCTGGGGCAGTGGCCGGGGGGTCAGGGACCTGGCGTACATCAAGGTCGCGAGCGGTGTCGGCGCGGGTCTGGTGATCGACGGGAAGATCTATCGGGGTCCCGGTGGCACCGCAGGAGAAATCGGACATATTACACTCGATGAATCCGGCCCTGTCTGCCGCTGCGGTAACCGGGGATGCCTGGAAACCTTTGCGGCAGCGCGCTATGTGCTTCCGTTGCTCCAGTCGAGCCACGGCACCGACCTGACGATGGAAGGCGTCGTGCGACTGGCCAGGGACGGAGACCCGGGCTGCCGTCGGGTGATCGCCGACGTCGGCCGTCACATCGGTTCTGGAGTCGCCAATCTCTGCAATCTGCTGAACCCGAGCCGCGTGGTCCTGGGCGGTGATCTCGCCGAGGCCGGTGAGCTGGTGCTCGGGCCGATCAGGGAGTCAGTCGGCCGCTACGCCATCCCCAGTGCAGCGCGCCAACTGTCCGTTCTCCCGGGGGCACTTGGGGGCCGTGCGGAGGTGCTCGGAGCGCTCGCTCTCGCGCTCAGCGAGATGGGCGATTCGACCCTTTTGGACGGCACCTTGTCGACTGTGACACCTGCCTTCACTTAGAGAACGCATGACGCCGTTGCCATCTCGTTAAGTATTTACTTCTTGACGTCGCACGCGTGGCCGAGTTGACTTCCAGCCACCTCGGCCGCAGCGTTGCGGCCCTGTCAGGGAGGCACCTCCAAATGAACGCAACGATGCGTAGAGTCGTCGTCGGTACCGTCGCGGCTTCGATGGCCCTCACGCTGGCCGCCTGTGGCAAGGCCGGCGACAAGAAGAGCTCTTCCAACAGCTCTTCCAGCAGCAGTGGCTCCAAGACCGGCTCCATCGGCCTGCTGCTTCCCGACAGCGTGACGACGCGCTACGAGAAGTTCGACAAGCCGTACTTCGAGACCAAGGTCAAGGCGCTCTGCTCCGGCTGTGACGTGCAGTACGCCAACGCCAACGCCAACGCGACCACGCAGGCGCAGCAGGTCAGCACCATGATCACCAAGGGTGTCAAGGTGATCGTGATCAGCGCCCAGGACTCGGCCGCTATCAAGTCCTCCATCCAGCAGGCGGTCAACAAGGGCATCAAGGTCGTCGCCTATGACCGCCTCGCCCAGGGTCCCGTCTCTGCCTACGTCTCCTTCGACAACGTCAAGGTCGGCGAGCTGCAGGGCCAGGCGCTGCTGACCGCGCTCGGCTCCAAGGCGACCAAGTCGTCGAAGGTCGTCATGATCAACGGTGACGACAACGACCCGAACGCCGCGCAGTTCAAGAAGGGCGCCCACAGCGTCCTGGACGGCAAGGTGAACATCGCCTACGAGCAGTCCGGCCTCTGGAAGGACACCGTCGCCGCCCAGAAGATGTCCGCGGCCATCACCCAGCTCGGCGCCAAGAACATCGCGGGCGTCTACTCCGCCAACGACGGCATGGCCGGTGGTATCGCCACCACGCTGAAGGGCGCCGGCATCTCGGGCATCCCGCTGACCGGTCAGGACGCGGAGCTGGCGGCCATCCAGCGGATCGTCGCGGGCACCCAGTCCGCCACGGTCTACAAGGCCTTCAAGCCGGAGGCCGAGGCCGCGGCCACCCTCGCGGTCGACCTGCTCCAGGGCAAGAGCATCTCGTCCCTGACGACCACCACCCAGACCAGCGGCTCCGGCGACAAGGTGCCCTCGCAGCTGCTGACCCCGGTGTCGGTCACCAAGGCCAACATCAAGGACACCGTGGTGAAGGACGGCCTGTACACGGTCGCGCAGATCTGCACCGCGCAGTTCGCCTCGGCCTGCAAGACCGCCGGGCTCCAGTAGCACTCCCCGGTGGGAGCGCTCACCCCGAGCGTTCCCACCCGCGAGCAAGGGCCGCACCGCGGCCCCCGCGAACCTGTCCGACGCCCGCCCCGGCCTTCATACCCCGCTGCCGGGACGGGCGTCGGACGGAACCGTTGCCTTGGGCGGCGGTTTCGAACATGTTCATCTTGTAAACCTCGTGCGATTGAGCACATCACTCCGCGCATTCACCCCAAGCGCGGCATCCCCGCCGGTCAGGCGGCGAAGGAGATGGTTCACGTGTCCGCTACGCCCGTGCTGGCGTTGCGCGGAGTCTCCAAACGATTCGGTGCGGTCCAGGCCCTCACCGACGTCGATCTGGAGGTCCACGCCGGAGAAGTCGTCGCGCTCGTCGGCGACAACGGTGCAGGAAAGTCGACCCTGGTCAAGACGATCGCGGGTGTCCACCCCATCGATGAGGGCGTCATCGAGTGGCAGGGCAACCCGGTGAGCATCAACAAGCCGCACGACGCCCAGGGAATCGGTGTCGCGACGGTCTACCAGGACCTCGCCCTGTGCGACAACCTCGACGTGGTCGGCAACCTCTTCCTGGGCCGCGAGCTGCTGCGCCGCAGGGTCATCGACGAGGTGTCGATGGAGAAGCAGGCCCGCGACCTGCTGAGCACGCTCTCGATCCGCATCCCGAGCGTGCGCATCCCGATCGCGAGCCTGTCGGGTGGTCAGCGCCAGGTCGTCGCCATCGCCCGCGCCCTGATCGGCGACCCCAAGCTGGTCATCCTGGACGAGCCCACCGCCGCCCTCGGCGTCGAGCAGACCGCGCAGGTCCTCGACCTGGTCGAGCGGCTGCGCGAGCGGAACCTCGCCGTCATCCTGATCAGCCACAACATGGCCGACGTGAAGGCGGTCGCGGACACCGTCGCCGTTCTGCGCCTGGGCAGGAACAACGGTTCCTTCCCGGTGAAGGACACCAGCCACGAAGAGATCATCGCCGCGATCACCGGTGCCACGGACAACGCCGTGACCCGTCGTGCGGGGCGTCGCAGCACGGAGGCGGCAAAGTGAGCGACACGTCCAACACCGTGAGCAAAGAACAGCCGGAGCTGGAGCACCAGAACACCGTCGCTCCCGCCGACGACCCCACGGCCGCGGCCGTCACCGTCGTCGACCCGCGCCTGTTGATCCGTGAAGAGGGCCTCAGGGGCTACCTCACCGAGTTCAAGCGCAAGGTGAAGGGCGGCGAGCTGGGCTCGCTGCCGGTCGTCATCGGCCTGATCGTCATCTGGACGATCTTCCAGCTGAAGAACGACCGCTTCCTCAGCGCCGACAACCTCTCCAACATCAGTTACTTCCTCTCGGCCACCGGCATGCTCGCCATCGGTCTGGTGTTCGTGCTGCTGCTCGGCGAGATCGACCTCTCCGTCGGCTCCGTCAGCGGCCTTGCCTCGACCCTGTTCGCCGTGTTCGTGGTCACCCACGGCGTGAACGCCTGGCTGGCCCTGGTCCTGTCGATTCTGATCGGCGTCGGCATCGGTGCCCTGCACGGCTGGTTCTTCGCGAAGATCGGCGTACCGGCGTTCGTCGTCACCCTGGCCGGCTTCCTCGGCTGGAACGGTCTGATGCTGTGGCTGCTGGGCTCCAGCGGCACCATCAACATCCCGTCCGACTCCGGCCCGGTGCACCTGCTCGGCCAGAGCTCCTTCTTCATGGACCAGGCCATCATCGGCGCCTACCTGCTGGCCGGCCTCGGCGTGCTGTCCATGCTCGTGGGTTCGTTCATGGAGCAGCGCCGGCGCAAGGAGGCCGGGGTGCCGTTCCGGCCCACCAGCGAGATCCTGCTGCGGGTCGCCGTACTCGCCGTGGCGTCCTTCGCCGCCGCGGCCGTGCTGAACAACTCCTCCGGTGTCTCCAACGCCCTGGTGATCTTCCTCGCGGCACTGGTGGTCGTCGACTTCGTGCTGCGCCGCACCACCTACGGCCGCAAGGTCTTCGCGGTCGGCGGCGGCATCGAGGCGGCCCGCCGCGCCGGTATCAACGTGCCGATGGTCCGGATCACCGTGTTCGCCATCTCCGGCGGCTTCGCGGCCATCGGCGGTATGTTCTTCGCAGGTCAGACGGCCAGCGCCACGCTGAACGCCGGTGGCGGCAACACGCTGATGCTGGCCATCGCAGCCGCGGTCATCGGCGGCACCTCGCTGTTCGGCGGCCGTGGCACCGTGTGGTCCGCCCTCCTCGGCATGCTGGTCATCCAGTCCATCCAGACCGGACTGGACCTGCTCAACATGAACACGTCCATCCAGTACATGATCACGGGTGCGGTTCTGCTCGGTGCGGTCGTCATCGACTCCGTCAGCCGTAGGAGTCAGAAGGCTGCGGGTCGCGCATAGCGGCCGCGCGGAGCGCCGTCGGGGGTGCGGTGGTATTGCGGGTGCCGGTCCGTTGTGGCTGGTCGCGCAGTTCCCCGCGCCCCTCTCCACACCTGTGCCCGGTGCCAACGGCGGCGCCGGGCACAGTCATGTCATAGGCAAGGCCGGTCTTGGGTACAGCCGATCGCGTGACCTATCACGCACTGCCCGGGCGTCGGGCGTACGGGCGGAACATTAGACTCGACGAGCCCGGCAACAGCTCTACTGCAAGGAGGCACGGGTGCCGCTGCTGACCCGCATCAGGGGACCGCGCGATCTGGACCGGCTCAGCCTGGAGCAGCTGGACCAGCTGGCAGAGGAGATCCGGACCTTCCTCGTCGACGCCGTCTCCAAGACCGGCGGCCACCTCGGCCCCAACCTGGGCGTCGTCGAGCTCACCATCGCCCTGCACCGCGTCTTCGACTCCCCGAAGGACAAGGTGCTGTGGGACACGGGCCACCAGTCCTATGTGCACAAACTGCTCACCGGCCGCCAGGACTTCGCGAAGCTGAAGCAGAAGGGCGGCCTGTCCGGCTACCCCTCGCAGGCCGAGTCCGAGCACGACGTCATCGAGAACAGCCATGCCTCCACGGTGCTCGGCTGGGCCGACGGCCTGGCCAAGGCCAACCAGATCCTGGAGCGCGACGACCACGTGGTCGCCGTGATCGGTGACGGCGCCCTGACCGGCGGCATGGCCTGGGAGGCCCTCAACAACATCGCCGACGCCAAGGACCGCCCGCTCGTCATCGTCGTCAACGACAACGAGCGCTCGTACGCCCCGACCATCGGCGGCCTCGCGAACCACCTGGCGACTCTTCGTACGACGGACGGGTACGAGCGGTTCCTGGCCCGCGGCAAGGACCTGCTGGAGCGCACGCCCGTCGTCGGCAAGCCGCTCTACGAGACGCTGCACGGCGCGAAGAAGGGCCTCAAGGACTTCATCGCACCGCAGGGCATGTTCGAGGACCTCGGCCTGAAGTACGTCGGTCCCATCGACGGTCACGACATCGAGGCCCTGGAGTCCGCCCTCGCGCGGGCCAAGCGGTTCGGCGGCCCGGTGATCGTGCACTGCCTCACCGAGAAGGGCCGCGGCTACCAGCCGGCCCTCCAGGACGAGGCGGACCGCTTCCACGGCATCGGTCCGATCCACCCCGACACCGGCCTGCCCATCAAGGCCTCCGGTGCCGACTGGACGTCCGTCTTCGGCGACGAGATGGTCCGGCTCGGCCGGGAGCGGGGGGACATCGTCGCCATCACCGCGGCGATGCTGCAGCCGGTCGGCCTGAAGAAGTTCGCGGACGCCTTCCCGAACCGGATCTACGACGTCGGCATCGCCGAGCAGCACGCCGCCGTCTCCGCGGCGGGCCTCGCCACCGGCGGACTGCATCCCGTCTTCGCCGTCTACGCCACCTTCCTCAACCGGGCCTTCGACCAGGTCCTGATGGACGTCGCGCTGCACAAGTGCGGGGTCACCTTCGTCCTGGACCGGGCCGGCATCACCGGCACCGACGGGCCCTCCCACAACGGCATGTGGGACATGTCGATCCTGCAGGTCGTGCCGGGGCTCAGGCTCGCCGCGCCGCGCGACGCCGACCAGGTGCGCGCCCAGCTGCGGGAGGCCGTCGAGGTCAAGGACGCGCCGACCGTGGTGCGCTTCTCCAAGGGCGCTGTCGGCCCCGCCGTAGCCGCCGTGGGCCGGGTGGGCGGCATGGACGTCCTGCGCGAGCCCGGCACGGACACCCCGGACGTGCTGCTCGTCTCCGTGGGCGCCCTGGCTCCGATGTGCCTGGAGATCGCCTCCCTGCTCGACAAGCAGGGCATCTCCACCACCGTCGTCGACCCGCGCTGGGTCAAGCCCGTCGACGAGGCCATGGCGCCCCTCGCGGAGCGGCACCGCGTGGTCGTCACCGTCGAGGACAACTCCCGTGTCGGTGGTGTCGGTTCGTCGATCGCGCAGGCCCTGCGCGACGCGGGCGTCGACGTACCGCTGCGCGACTTCGGCATCCCGCCGCGCTTCCTCGACCACGCCTCCCGCGCCGAGGTCATGACGGAGATCGGGCTCACCGCCCCCGACATCGCCCGCCAGGTCACCGGCCTGGTCTCCAAGCTCGACGGCCGCTTCGACCGTGAGGCGGCCGAGGTCGACTCGGTGGAGCCCGCGCGCGACTGACCCGCACGACCCGACCGGATGGGCCGCTTCCACCGCCACCAGGGGTGGTGGAAGCGGCCCATCCGCGTGAATCCGCCCGCGTCGGGGCATACGCACTACGCCCCCTCTCGATCATGTCGAGGACGACGAAGCGTGGGAGGTCAGCCCGTGAGCAGCACCCTCTTCCGGACGAAGAAGGTCGAGCAGTCCATCCTGGATACCGAGGAACCCGAGCACGCGCTCAGGAAATCCCTCTCCGCGCTCGATCTGACGGTCTTCGGCGTCGGCGTCATCATCGGCACCGGCATCTTCGTCCTCACCGGCACGGTGGCCAAGAACAACGCCGGCCCGGCCGTCGCCCTGGCCTTCGTCGCGGCCGGCGTCGCCTGCGGCCTCGCCGCGCTCTGCTACGCCGAGTTCGCCTCCACGGTCCCGGTGGCCGGCTCGGCGTACACCTTCTCGTACGCCTCCCTGGGCGAACTGCCCGCCTGGATCATCGGCTGGGACCTGGTCCTGGAGTTCGCGCTCGGTACGGCGGTGGTGGCCGTCGGCTGGTCCGGGTACATCGCCTCGCTCCTCGACAACGCCGGCTTGCATCTGCCCGAGAGGCTGAGCGGCAGGGAGGGGGCGCACGGCTTCGGCTTCGACATCCTCGCCGCCGCCCTGGTCCTGGTGCTGACCGCGATCCTCGTGGTCGGCACGAAGCTCTCCGCGCGGGTCACGTCCGTCGTCGTCGCCATCAAGGTGACCGTCGTCCTGACCGTGATCGTCGCGGGCCTGTTCTTCGTCAAGGGCGACAACTACAAGCCGTTCATCCCGAAGTCGCAGACCGTGGAGGCGGGCGGCAGCCTCAAGGCCCCGCTCATCCAGCTGATGTTCGGCTGGGCGCCCTCCAACTTCGGCGTGATGGGCATCTTCACCGCCGCGTCCGTCGTCTTCTTCGCGTTCATCGGCTTCGACGTCGTCGCCACGGCCGCCGAGGAGACCAGGAACCCGCAGCGGGACATGCCGCGCGGCATCCTCGGCTCGCTCGTCATCTGCACGGTGCTGTATGTCGCCGTGTCGATCGTCGTCACCGGGATGGAGCACTACACCAAGCTGTCCGTGAGCGCCCCGCTCGCCGACGCCTTCAAGGCCACCGGGCACCCCTGGTTCGCGGGCTTCATCAGCTTCGGTGCCGCCGTCGGCCTGACCACCGTCTGCATGATCCTGCTGCTCGGTCAGACCCGGGTCTTCTTCGCGATGAGCCGCGACGGACTGCTGCCGACCTTCTTCTCGCACGTCCACCCGCGGTTCAGGACCCCGCACCGGCCGACCATCCTGCTCGGCGTGATCATCGCGATCGTCGCCGGCTTCACCAGCCTCAGCGAACTGGCGGAACTGGTGAACATCGGCACGCTCTTCGCCTTCGTCGTCGTCGCGATCGGCGTGATCATCCTCCGCAACACCCGCCCCGACCTGCACCGCGCCTTCCGCACCCCGTGGGTCCCGGTCATCCCCGTCCTGTCGGTGTGCGCCTCGCTGTGGCTGATGCTGAACCTGCCGGCCGAGACCTGGCTCCGGTTCGCCATCTGGATGGTGATCGGCTTCGTCGTGTACTTCCTCTACGGCCGCTCCCACAGCCGTTTGGCGCGGGGCGAGCAGACGGGGGCGGCGAGGTCCTGAGGCCGCCGGGGCGGGGCAGTTCCGTCGTCACACAGGCCTGACGGTACGGGGTCCCGATACCTCCGCCCCCAAATCCCGCACCCTGCGCCGCAGTTCCCGGTCCGCGGTCACCACCAGGACCGGGCGTTCCCCCGCCCCGGCGACCAGGTCGACCATGTGGTCGTCCCCGCTGCCCGGCGCCGACTCCACCCGGACGCCGGGCACCGTCTCCACCCCGCGCGCCGCGCCCTCCACCACGAGGACGATCTCCACGGGACCCAGGTGGCCGGGAAGGCCGTCGGCCGCGAGCCGGTCGCGGAGGCGTTCCGCGGCCCCCCGCCGGTCACGCCACCAGCCGTCGGGCACCGACCCGACGACGTTCGCGGCATCCACGATCACGAGCAGGGGGTCGCTCTCACTCATGCGGCAAGGTTCGCACAGCGGCCGCCGCCGGCCGCTCAGTCCACCGGCTTCTCGTCGAAGCTGGCGAAGTACGCGGCGGCCATGTCCTCCTCGCCGTGGCCCTGCGCGGCGGCCCGCTCCATGCGTTCGGCGGTCGCGGCGGCGACATCCAGACGGACGCCGTTCTCCCGCCCGGCCTCGACGATGAGACGGGCGTCCTTGGCGGCCGTGGCCACCGCGAACTGGGCCGGAGACAGCTGGTCGTTCAGGACCAGGCCGGCCTTGGCCTTGAGATAGCCCATGTCGAGCGGGCCGCCCGCGATCAGGTCGAAGAAGTTCTGCGGGTCGACGTCCAGGGCCTGGGAGAGGGCGAGCACCTCACCGGTCGCCGCGGTCGCCGCGAGGACCCAGCTGTTGGCGACCAGCTTCAGCCGGGTCGCGCTGCCGGCCGTGCCGTCGTCCCCGGTCCACAGCGTGCGGGCGCCGACCGCGTCGAACACCGGCTCCACCGCCGCCCGGCCCTCGAGGGGCCCGGCGGCCAGCACGGTCAGCTGCCCGGCCTCCGCCGGCTGCCGGGTGCCGAGCACCGGGGCGTCGTAGAAGACGAGGCCGTGCTCGGCGGCGAACGCGGCCAGTGCGGTGACCGCCTCGATGCCGGCCGTGGTCGACTGCACCCAGGCGGCGCCGGGGCGCAGCGCGGGGGCCGCCTGGCGCATGACGTCCAGGGTGGTCGGACCGTCGTAGAGCATGGTCAGGACGACATCGGCGCCCTGGACGGCCTCGGCGGGCGTGTCGGCGATGTGCGCCCCGTCGGCGGCCAGCGGCTCGGCCTTGGCGCGGGTGCGGTTCCAGGCGCGGACGAAGTGGCCGGCGCGGGCGAGGTTGCGGGCCATGGCGGCGCCCATGATGCCGGTGCCGAGGATGCTCACGGTGCGCTTGTCGGTCATGAGATCGGCTTCCTTCTCACTGTTGCTGTGGTTGCTCAGGAACAGCCTGCCCCCTCGGCGCCCGGCCGCACGTACGAGGACGCAGGGGCCGGGCCGCGTCCCGTGTGTCGCCCGGCCTAGAGTGAAGCGGTGAACGGCGACTGGCTCCTACGCGGCCGTGACGGCCGGCTCAGTGTCTACCTCCCCACCGACGACGCCCTGCTGTGCCGGGCGGAGCGCTCACCAGGCGGCCCGTGGACGGCCCCGCACCGGGTCGGCGGGGAGCAGCAGCTGCACCCGTCGCCCGCGGTCGGACAGGGCAGCGACTCGTACGCCCATCTGGTCTCCTGGCGGCCCACCGTGTCCGGCGAGGCGGGCCTCGTGCACTCCACCCACTTCCGGCCCCGGCTCGCCGCCCTCGACTGGGCTCCGCTCGGGCACCCGGACAGGAAGGGATCCCGTACCGGCCCGCCCGCCGTCGCCGTCGACGCCGAGGGACGCGCCCATGTCTTCGTCCGCAACAACGGTGGCGGGGTGAGCATGGTCGCGCAGAAGGAGAAGGGCGGCTGGGAGCCTTGGCAGGACCTCAAGGGGCGTGATGTACAGGGGGAGTTGGCGGCGGTGACGGGGGAGTCGGGGCGCGTCGAGGTGTACGCGGCCGTCCCCGGCGGCATCCTGCACTGGCGGCAGGAGGAGGCGGGCGCCCAGCCGTCCCTGGAGGAGGCGCTGGAGGCTCAGGTCCGCCCGGACACCCTGCGCGCGCTGGCCACGTCTCCGGACGGTACGACCCTCTTCTACACCGACGAGCCGGGCGACCTGTGCGCCTGGCGCCCCGGCGCCAAGCCCGTCACCCTGCTGCCCTCCGCGGGACCCGGCCCCGTCTCCGCGGTGCGCTGCGAACTCGACGGCCACGACTGCACCTTGCTCGCACAGCGCTCGGCGAGCGGCCGGGTCGCCTTCGCCGCGTACCCGACGGAGCAGGAGTCGGCCGGCGCCTGGTGGACCGAGTCGGGCCCGGCCCTGCCCTCGGACGCCACGGTGTCCCTCGCGGTGGACGAGGACGGCCGCGTGGTGGCAGCAACGTTGTCCCCGTCCACCGGACGGTTGCTGCTCACCCGCCGCAAGGAGGAGACGGGGCTGGCGCTGGAGGCCTGGCGGGAGGTCTGAGGCGCCCGAGGGGCGGGGCGTTGGGCTTGTACGGCGGCGGCCGGGGGCCGGGGGATGGTTGCTCGCGCCCACGCGGCGGAGCCACGTATGGATACGGCCCCGCGCCCCTTGCGGGGCGCCGGGCAGGTCGGCAGTTTGAAGGCGCTCGCGGTTTTCTGAGCGCAGGCCCGGGCATTTGCATGCCGTCCGGCGAGTTCTGAACGCCCGTGCCGGTAACTCCAGCCCGCCCGGTGGTTCCTGAACGCCGCTCCCAGTGACTTCCAGCCCGTCCGGCGGCTTTGGAGCGCCGCTGCCGGCCACCTCAGCCCGTCCGGCGGTCGAGGACCAGGCCGTTCAGGCCGGCACCGGGGGCCCGGGAGCGGAACCCCCGGTTGGGGCGCACGAAACGCCGGTGCCCTGCACACCAAGGTCGGCATGCAGGGCACCGGCGTACGAAGCGGAGCGCTACGCGGGGACGCTTGCGAGGCCCGGAGCCAGGAACTTCTTGCCGTTCACGCGCTCGGAGACACCCTCGCGGTCCAGGTACGGCGTGATGCCGCCCAGGTGGAAGGGCCAGCCGGCGCCCGTGATCAGGCAGAGGTCGATGTCCTGGGCCTCGGCGACGACGCCCTCGTCGAGCATGAGCCCGATCTCCTGGGCGACGGCGTCCAGGACACGGTCACGGACCTGCTCCTCGGTCAGGACGACATCGCCCTGCTTCAGCAGCGCGGCGACCTCCGGGTCCAGCTCCGGCTTGCCGGAGTCGTAGACGTAGAAGCCGCGCTTGCCCGCCTTGACGACGGCCGCGAGGTTCGGGGAGACCGTGAAGCGGTCCGGGAAGGCCCGGTTGAGGGTCTCCGAGACATGCAGACCGATCGCGGGGCCCACCAGCTCCAGGAGCACCAGCGGGGACATCGGCAGACCGAGCGGCTCGACGGCCTTCTCGGCGACCTCGACCGGGGTGCCCTCGTCGATGACGTTCTGGATCTCGCCCATGAAGCGGGTGAGGATGCGGTTCACGACGAACGCCGGGGCGTCCTTCACCAGCACCGCGGTCTTCTTCAGCTTCTTGGCCACCGCGAAGGCGGTCGCCAGCGAGGCGTCGTCGGTCTGCTCGCCGCGGACGATCTCCAGGAGCGGGAGGATCGCGACCGGGTTGAAGAAGTGGAAGCCCACGACCCGCTCGGGGTTCTTCAGCTTCGACGCCATCTCGGAGACGGACAGCGAGGAGGTGTTGGTGGCGAGGATCGCGTGCGCCGGCGCGACCGCCTCGACCTCCGCGAACACCTGCTGCTTGACGCCGATCTCCTCGAAGACGGCCTCGATGATGAAGTCGGCGTCGGAGAAGCCCTCGGCCTTGTCCAGCACACCGGTGACCAGGGCCTTGAGGCGGTTGGCCTTGTCCTGGTTGATCCGGCCCTTGCCGAGCAGCTTGTCGATCTCGGCGTGGACGTAGCCCACACCCTTGTCGACGCGCTCCTGGTCGATGTCGGTCAGCACGACCGGCACCTCCAGGCGGCGCAGGAAGAGCAGGGCGAGCTGCGAGGCCATCAGGCCCGCGCCGACGACACCGACCTTGGTGACCGGACGCGCGAGCGACTTGTCCGGCGCTCCGGCGGGACGCTTGCCGCGCTTCTGCACCAGGTTGAAGGCGTAGATGCCGGCGCGCAGTTCGCCACCCATGATCAGGTCGGCGAGGGCCTTGTCCTCGGCGTCATAGCCCTGCTGCAGGTCGCCGTTCTTGGCGGCGGCGATGATGTCCAGGGCGCGGTAGGCGGCCGGAGCGGCGCCGTGCACCTTGGAGTCGGCGATGAAACGGCCCTTGGCGACGGCCTGGTCCCAGGCCTCACCGCGGTCGATCACGGGACGCTCGACCTCGACGTCGCCCTTCAGCACCTGAGCGGTCCAGATCAGCGACTGCTCCAGGAAGTCCGCACCCTCGAAGATCGCGTCCGCGATACCGAGGTCGAAGACCTGCTGGCCCTTGAGCTGCTTGTTCTGGTTGAGGCTGTTCTCGATGATCACCGAGACGGCCTTGTCGGCGCCGATCAGGTTCGGCAGGATCGTGCAGCCGCCCCAGCCGGGGACCAGACCAAGGAAGACCTCGGGGAGGGAGAAGGCGGGGAGCGCCTTCGAGACGGTCCGGTACTTGCAGTGCAGACCGACCTCGACGCCACCGCCCATCGCGGCGCCGTTGTAGTACGCGAAGGTCGGCACCGCGAGGCCCGACAGGCGCTTGAAGACCTCGTGGCCGCCCTTGCCGATGGCCAGCGCGTCCTTGTGCTCCTTGAGGAGCTCGACGCCCTTGAGGTCGGCGCCGACCGCGAAGATGAACGGCTTGCCGGTGATACCGACACCGACGATCTCGCCGGCCGAGGCCTCCTTCTCGACCTGGTCGATGGCGGTGTTCAGGTTCGCCAGCGAGGCCGGGCCGAAGGTGGTCGGCTTGGTGTGGTCGAAGCCGTTGTCCAGCGTGATCAGGGCGAAGCGCCCGGCGCCGAACGGCAGGTCGAGGTGGCGTACGTGCGCGGACGTCACGACCTCGTCGGGGAACAGCTCGGCCGCGCCCTTCAGGAGTTCGGTGGTGCTCACTTGTTGCCTCCGGCGTCCTTGTGGTTCGGGTTCTCCCAGATCACCGTGGCGCCCATGCCGAAGCCGACACACATGGTGGTGAGGCCGTAGCGGACCTCCGGCTGCTCCTCGAACTGGCGGGCCAGCTGCGTCATCAGACGGACGCCGGAGGAGGCCAGCGGGTGGCCGTACGCGATCGCGCCGCCGTACTGGTTCACTCGGGCGTCGTCGTCGGCGATGCCGTAGTGCTCCAGGAAGGCGAGCACCTGGACGGCGAAGGCCTCGTTGATCTCGAAGAGGTTGATGTCCTCGATCGACAGGCCCGCCTTGGCGAGGGCCTTCTCGGTCGCCGGGATCGGGCCGTAGCCCATGACCTCGGGCTCGACGCCCGCGAAGGCGTACGAGACCAGGCGCATCTTGACCGGCAGGTTGTTCTCGCGGGCGAAGTCCTCGGAGGCGATGATCGAGGCGGTCGCACCGTCGTTCAGACCGGCGGCGTTGCCGGCGGTGACGCGGCCGTGCACACGGAACGGCGTCTTCAGGCCCTGCAGGTTCTCCAGGGTGGTGCCCGGGCGCATCGGCTCGTCGGCGGTGACCAGGCCCCAGCCCGTCTCACCGGCCTCGGCGTTGGTGCGGCGCACCGAGATCGGCACCAGGTCCTGCTGGATCTTGCCGTTGGCGTACGCCTTGGCGGCCTTCTCCTGCGAGCGCACGGCGTACTCGTCGGCGCGCTGCTTGGTGATCGTCGGGTAGCGGTCGTGCAGGTTCTCCGCGGTCATGCCCATGAACAGCGCGGACTCGTCGACCAGCTTCTCGCTGACGAAGCGCGGGTTCGGGTCCACGCCCTCGCCCATCGGGTGGCGGCCCATGTGCTCGACGCCACCGGCGATGACGGCGTCGTACGCACCGAAGGCGATCGAACCGGCGGTGGTCGTCACGGCCGTCAGGGCGCCGGCGCACATGCGGTCGATGGAGTAGCCCGGGACCGACTGCGGCAGCCCGGCGAGGATGCCGGCCGTGCGGCCGAGGGTGAGCCCCTGGTCACCGATCTGCGTGGTCGCGGCGATGGCGACCTCGTCGATCTTCTTGGGGTCGAGACCCGGGTTGCGGCGCAGCAGCTCCCGGATCGCCTTCACGACGAGGTCGTCGGCACGGGTCTCGTGGTAGATGCCCTTCGGGCCCGCCTTGCCGAACGGGGTACGGACGCCGTCGACGAAGACGACGTCCCTGACGGTACGAGGCACGATGGCTCTCCTCCAGATGCGGGATGGCACTGCTGCACGGCGCAAGCGCAAGCGCTGAGCGCGCGCTCAGGCCCATGCTACTTGCGGGTAACGTGCCTGCACACCCCTGACGGCTGGAGCGGTGAACGTCACACTCCTGGAGGTGCCGTCGAGCCACGCGGAGTGAGCACCGGCGTGGGTACGGCATGCGATCCCGGTCCTTCGCCGGTGATCACCCCGAACAAGGTCCGGGCCACATCCGCCCCGAACCCATGCACGTCATGACTCATCGCAGACAGTCCCCGCCAGTTCAAGAACGCGTGCCGCCCCGTCGAAGGCGGAAGTCCGCGTCGCCGTGTGCCCAAGGGCCGCCGCACCTCCCACCCGCGCGATCCGCCGATGCCCCAACGCCGCGAGATACCGCACGGCCTCCGTCACGGCCGTCGCGTCGTCGGTCCACACGGACGTCAGTCCGCCCGTCAGCGCGGGGTGCCCCACGGCCACCACCGGCATCCCGAGCCGCTCGACCGCGGCCACCTGCGGATCGTCCAGCCGGAAGTCGACCAGGATCGACCCCTGCCCGACGATCCGCTCAACTTCCACAACTACGTGACGGCGTTCCAGGACGGCCGGATGCTCTCGGCCTTCGGCAACACGGCCTTCACTCTGGTCTTCGCCATCGGCGGCACGGTCCTCATCGGCTCGATGACGGCGTACGCCATCGACCGGTTCACGTTCCGCTTCGAGAAACTGGTGGTGGCGCTCTTCCTGCTCGCCGCCCTGGTGCCCGGCGTCACCACCCAGGTGGCGACCTTCCAGATCGTCAACAGCTTCGGGATGTTCAAATGCCGTCCCAGGATCTTGGCGTGATCTCGACATCCGTGTTCCGCTTCAAGGGCCCGTTCGGCGCGCACTGGGAAACGATCTCGGCAGGAGCGATTCTGGTCATCCTGCCGACACTGATCGTCTTCCTGTGTCTGCAGCGCTACATCTACAACGGCTTCACGAGGGGGGCGACCAGGTGAGGTGTTCCTAGGCGGACAACGCGGCGACCAGCACCGGCGTCACCTGCTCGACCTGCCAGGCCCGCGCGCCGAAACCCGCCAGCGCCGCACCGACCGAGTCCGCGTCGACGACCTTCGGCGGCTCCCAGCACACCCGCCGCACCGTGTCCGGCGTGATCAGGTTCTCCTGGGGCATGTTCAGCTGCTCGGCCAGTGCGGACACCGCCGCCCTGGCCGCCGACAGACGGGCCGCGGCGGCCGGGTCCTTGTCGGCCCAGGCGCGCGGCGGCGGGGGCCCGGTCACCGGCTGCCCCGGCGCCGGCAGCTGCGCCTCCGCCAGGGCCTTGGCGCGATCCACCGCCGCCTGCCACTGCTCCAGCTGACGCCGCCCCATCCGGTTCCCGAACCCGTTCAGGGCGGCCAGCGCGTGCACGTTGCCCGGAAGGGAGAGCGCCGCCTCCACGATGGCGGCGTCCCCGAGCACCTTGCCCGGCGACACGTCCCGCCGCTGGGCGATCCGGTCCCGCGTCTGCCACAGTTCCCGCACCACGGCGAGCTGCCGGCGCCGCCGCACCTTGTGCATCCCGGACGTACGCCGCCAGGGGTCCTTGCGGGGCTCCGGCGGCGGAGCCGAGGCGATCGCGTCGAACTCCTGCCTGGCCCACTCCAGCTTGCCCTGCCGGTCCAGCTCCTTCTCCAGCGCGTCGCGCAGATCCACCAGGAGCTCGACGTCCAGCGCCGCATACCGCAGCCACGGATCGGGCAGCGGGCGGGTCGACCAGTCGACGGCGGAGTGGCCCTTTTCGAGTACGAAGCCGAGGACGTTCTCGACCATGGCGCCGAGGCCGACCCTGGGGAACCCGGCGAGACGTCCCGCGAGCTCGGTGTCGAACAGCCGCGTCGGCACCATGCCTATCTCGCGCAGACACGGCAGGTCCTGAGTGGCCGCGTGCAGCACCCACTCGACGCCGGAGAGCGCCTCACCCAGGCCGGAGAGATCGGGACAGGCCACGGGATCGATCAGCGCGGTCCCGGCGCCCTCGCGGCGCAGCTGCACCAGATAAGCGCGCTGTCCGTAGCGGTAGCCGGACGCGCGCTCGGCGTCGACGGCGACGGGCCCTGAACCGGCCGCGAAGGCGGCGACCACCTCGGCGAGCGCGTCCGCGTCGGCGATCACGGGCGGGATGCCCTCGCGCGGCTCGAGCAAAGGGGTCGGCTCCGGGCTCGGTTCTGCGTTCGGCGCCCCCGTAACAGATGTTCCGCCGTCTTCCGGAGGGGCGCCTCCGGTGGTTCGCAGTGAGCTGTCTGCTGCGGTCTCTTGGGCGTCGGTCACGTGTCAAGGGTATCTGTGTATGGACAGCGCCCGCCGACGTAACGTTCCGTCGACGGGCGCCTGGGGGTCGTAAACCAGTCAGGTCGGTGAAAGATCCGGTTCACGACAGGTGGGACACGGGCGGAGAATCAGCGGCCGATCCTGTTCACGTCCGTGAATGGCAGAGATGTACAGGGGAGAGCGGCGGGGAGGGGAGGGGGAAGAGGGGGAGGGGAGAGGTGAGGGGCAGAGACCTACGGGTCAGTGGATGATGCCGGTCCGCAGGGCCACCGCCACCATCCCGGCGCGGTCGCCCGTGCCGAGCTTGCGGGCGATGCGGGCGAGGTGGCTCTTGACGGTCAGCGCGGACAGGCCCATCGAAACGCCGATCGCCTTGTTCGACTGGCCCTCAGCGACCAGTCGCAGCACCTCGACCTCGCGGCCGGAGAGCTCGCGGTAGCCACCCGGGTGACTCGGGGCACCCGGGGGGCGGCGGTGCATGCGCGCGGCGGCGGATCCGATGGGGGCGGCGCCCGGTCGGGTGGGGAGCCCGACGTTGGTACGGGTGCCGGTGACGACATAGCCTTTGACGCCGCCCGCGAGGGCGTTGCGCACGGCACCGATGTCGTCGGCGGCCGACAGGGCGAGGCCGTTGGGCCAGCCCGCCGCGCGGGTCTCCGAGAGGATGGTGAGGCCGGAGCCGTCGGGCAGGTGGACGTCGGCGACGCAGATGTCGCGGGGGTTGCCGATGCGGGGACGAGCCTCCGCGATGGATGAGGCCTCGATGACGTCACGCACACCGAGCGCCCACAGATGGCGGGTCACGGTGGAGCGGACGCGGGGATCGGCCACGACCACCATGGCGGTCGGCTTGTTCGGGCGGTAGGCGACCAGGCTTGCGGGCTGCTCGAGGAGAACGGACACCAGGCCTCCTGGGGTGCGGGACGGCTTTCAAGGTCACAGTCGTCTTCGGCACCAAACCCGAAGTCCTTTAGGGAAAGATCACGATTTAGTGAGTATCAATTAGTGCAATTCGGACACGCGATCGATCGTGCGATGAACGAATCAGTTCGTTCGCGGCCCTGTTCGTGACCGAAAGTGGCCGTATCGACAAAGTGACGGTCAAGGCGACGACCGAGGTGCCGGTCAGCGTGCCTGCGGGTCCCGCCGCTGCGGCAGCGTCACGACCGACGCGTCGCCCGGACCGGCCGGCGGCAGGCCCGCGACCTGGGCCAGCAGATCGCACCAGGAGGCCAGGTGGGATGCCGTGTCCGGAACCCCGCCGAGGCCCTCTCGGGGCGTCCAGGAGGCACGGATCTCGATCTGCGAGGCCGCCGGGCGCTCCGCCAGACCGCCGAAGTAGTGCGAGCTCGCCCGGGTGACGGTGCCGCTCGCTTCGCCGTACGACAGACTGCGTGCCTGCAGCGCGCCGGTCAGCCAGGACCAGCACACGTCCGGCAACAGCGGGTCGGCGGCCATCTCCGGCTCCAGCTCCGCGCGCACCAGCGTGACCAGCCGGAAGGCGCCCCGCCAGGCGTCGTGCCCGTCCGGGTCGTACAGCAGCACCAGGCGGCCGTCGGCCAGGTCCTGGTCGCCGTCGACGACGGTCGCCTCCAACGCGTACGCGAAGGGCGCGAGCCGCTTGGGCGCCGGCGCCGGCTCGATCTCGATCTGCGGCCGCAGCCGCGCGGTCCTCAGCGCGTCGACGGCAGCCCGAAAGGGCAACGGAGGAGGCGTACCACCGCCATTCCGATCCCCCTCCTTGGTGTCGTCCATTCCGTCAGCGCCGTCCGACAGTCGTCCCTGAGCCGCAGCCATGCGGGGAAGATTAAGGGGAACGGGGGCTTCGCGCAGGGAGGGACACCCGTGCGGGGTCCGCATGTCCGGATAGTGCCTCATGAACCCCGGCCGTAGCGCCCGCGGCGCCGTGCGAGACTTGCGGTCGTGAGTGCGAACGAGAGCCCCGCGGGCCAGGCCCGGACACAGCAGGCAGCGACGTACGAATCGGCCTTCCTCAAGGCGTGCAGGCGCGAGCCCGTGCCGCACACGCCCGTGTGGTTCATGCGGCAGGCCGGGCGCTCCCTGCCCGAGTACCGCAAGGTGCGCGAGGGCGTCCCGATGCTCGAGTCCTGCACCCGCCCCGAACTCATCACGGAGATCACCCTCCAGCCGGTGCGCCGGCACGGCGTGGACGCGGCGATCTACTTCAGCGACATCGTCGTCCCGCTCAAGGCCATCGGCATCGACCTCGACATCAAGCCCGGCGTCGGCCCGGTCGTCGCGCACCCGATCCGCACCCGCGCCGACCTGGCCCAGCTGCGCGACCTCACCCCCGAGGACGTCTCGTACGTCACCGAGGCGATCGGCCTGCTGACGCGCGAGCTCGGCGCGACCCCCCTCATCGGTTTCGCCGGGGCGCCTTTCACCCTTGCGAGTTACCTCGTCGAGGGCGGCCCGTCGCGCACGTACGAGAACGCCAAGGCGATGATGTACGGCGACCCCGAGCTCTGGGCCGACCTGCTCGACCGCCTCGCGGAGATCACCTCCGTCTTCCTGAAGGTGCAGATCGAGGCGGGTGCCTCGGCCGTCCAGCTCTTCGACTCCTGGGCCGGCGCCCTCGCCCCGGCCGACTACCGCCGCTCGGTGCTGCCCGCCTCCGCGAAGGTCCTCGACTCGGTCGCCGGGTACGGCGTGCCGCGCATCCACTTCGGTGTCGGCACGGGCGAACTGCTGCAGCTGATGGGCGAGGCGGGCGCGGACGTCGTGGGCGTCGACTTCCGTGTACCGCTCGACGAGGCGGCCCGCCGGGTCGGCCCCGGCAAGGCGCTCCAGGGCAACCTCGACCCGACCGTCCTGTTCGCCTCCACGGAGGCCGTCGAGGCCAAGACCCGCGAGGTCCTCGACTCGGCCGCGGGACTCGAGGGCCACATCTTCAACCTCGGCCACGGCGTCATGCCGTCCACCGACCCGGACGCACTGACCCGGCTCGCGGAGTACGTCCACACGCAGACGGCCCGCTAGAGCTCTTCTCGACGGCTCACCACGTGTGCCGGGGCCGCGCCCTCCTGCCGAACACCAGGCCGCGCGGTTCCGGCGGCGGGGGCGTGCCCGGCTTGAGCGGCCAGGCGAGCAGCATGCCGACGAGGAAGCCGACGACATGCGCCGCGTACGCCACCGTCCCCGCGGTGGAGACGCCCTCGCCGGACGAGTACAGGGCCTGCAGCACGAACCAGAAGCCCAGCACGAGCCAGGCCGGCAGTCTCAACGGCAGGAAGAGCAGGAACGGCACGAGGATCCAGACCCTGGCCTTCGGATACAGCACCAGATAGGCGCCCAGGACCCCGGCGATGGCTCCCGACGCACCGATCAGCGGGTCGGAGGAGTCGGCGTTGGCCAGCGCGAAGCCGTACGACGCCGCGTAACCGCAGACGACGTAGAACAGCGCGTACCTGATGTGCCCCATGCGGTCCTCGACGTTGTTGCCGAAGATCAGCAGGAAGAGCATGTTGCCGAGCAGGTGCAGCCAGCTGCCGTGCAGGAACATCGCGGTGAAGACCGACACGGGCGGCGACTTGTCGTAGCTCGGCGGCGCCACCACACAGCCCGCCCCGTGCGCGCCCACTCCTATGTCGCCGGTGGGGACCACCCGGGGCATCTGGTGGTGGATCAACTCCCTTGGTACGGCCGCGTAGTGGTCCAGGAACGCCTGCAGATGGCACAACTGGGACAGGCTGCTGTCGCCCGCCACGGAACCGGCGATGCCGGGCGTGGACAGGAAGACGTACACGTTCGCGGCGATCAGTGCGTACGTCACCCAGGGGGTGCGCCGCACCGGGTTCACGTCATGGACGGGTATGACCACAAGGAATTAGTGCCCCCGGTGGACCGCCCGAATCGGTGAACGCCGTCACGCGCGCGTGCGTATGTCTCCTCAACCGCCCGCGGCACGGGGAAGGCGGGTCGCGGGGACGACGTGAGGAACAGGCGATGAACGACCGAGTTACTCCTCCGATGCACGCCACGCCCGACGGGGAGGCGGAGATCTCCCTGGTGGTGAGGTTGCCCTGGGAGGACGTCGCACGGCTCGGCCAGGAGGCCGGACGGCTGGCTTCGCAGATGCAGCGGCCGGTGACGCTGGACGAGGCGGTGAGCCACCGGCTGCGGTCCGTACGGAATGCTGCGCATGCCAAGCCGGCGGGGGAGCAGCCGGCGGCTGTGACGGCAACGGCGTCTGTGTCGTCGTTGCCGCCGCGGCCTCCGGCGGAGCAGGCGCGTCAGGCTATTGAACGGATCAATGGTTCGGCGTAGGGGTTTCGTCGTGGGGGCGCGGGTTGATTGCCGGCTGCGGATCTGTTGTGGCTGGTCGCGCCCATGCGGCGGAGCCGCAGATCGACACAGCCCCGCGCCCCTAAAAGCCTTGAGCCACCGCTCGTGATGCCTTGCGGGCGGCTACCAGTACCGGGTCCCAGACCGGGCTGAACGGTGGGGCGTAGCCAAGGTCCAGGGCTGTCATCTGTTCCACCGTCATTCCGGCCGTCAGGGCCACCGCTGCGATGTCGACGCGCTTTCCAGCGCCCTCCCTGCCGACGATCTGGACGCCGAGCAGGCGGCCGGTCCGCCGCTCGGCGAGCATCTTCACCGTCATGGGGGAGGAGTTCGGGTAGTAGCCGGCTCGGCTGGTGGACTCGATGGTGACCGTCTCGAACTGGAGGCCGACCCGGCGGGCGTCCTTCTCCCGGAGGCCCGTGCGGGCGATCTCCAGGTCGCAGACCTTCGACACCGCGGTGCCGACGACGCCCGGGAAGGTGGCGTAACCGCCGCCGATGTTGGTGCCGATGACCTGGCCGTGCTTGTTGGCGTGGGTGCCGAGGGCGATGTGGCGCTCCTGGCCCGAGACCAGGTCGAGGACCTCCACGCAGTCGCCGCCGGCCCAGATGTTCTCGTGCCCGCGCACCCGCATCGACAGGTCGGTGAGCAGGCCCCCATGGGAACCGAGGGGCAGCCCGGCCGCCTTGGCCAGCGCCGTCTGAGGGCGTACGCCGATGCCCAGGATCACCACGTCCGCCGGGTGCTCGGCGTCCTCGGTGGCCACCGCCCGCACCCGGCCGTCCTCGCCGGTGTGCACCTTGGTGACCTCGGCGTCGTCGACCATGGTGATGCCCATGCCCTCCATGGCCTCGTGCACCAGGCGGCCCATGTCGGGGTCGAGCGTGGACATCGGCTCGCTGCCGCGGTTGACGACGGTCACCTCGTAGCCGCGCTTGATGAGAGCCTCCGCCATCTCCACGCCGATGTAGCCCGCCCCGACGACCACCGCGCGACGGCCACGCGCGCGCGTGAGGGAGTCGATGAGCGCCTGGCCGTCGTCCAGTGTCTGCACGCCGTGCACACCGGGGGCGTCGACGCCGGGCATGTCCGGGCGGATCGGGCGGGCACCGGTCGCGATCACGAGCTTGTCGTACGACGTCCAGGACTCGTCGCCGGAATCGACGTCACGCGCGCGTACCCGGCCGCCCGCCACGTCGATCTCCGTGACCTCCGTCCGCATGCGCAGATCGATGTCCCGCGCGCGGTGCTCCTCGGGCGTACGGGCGATCAGCCGGTCCCGTTCGTCGACGTCGCCGCCCACCCAGTACGGGATGCCGCACGCCGAGTATGAGGTGAAGTGGCTGCGCTCGAACGCCACGATCTCCAGTTCGTCGGGGCCCTTCAGGCGGCGTGCCTGCGATGCCGCGGACATCCCCGCGGCGTCGCCGCCGATCACGACCAGTCGTTCCCTCGTAGCGCTCATGTCCATGCGAACACGCTACGGGGGCGCGGCATTTCAGGCCGGGCCTCGTGCCGATCAGTCCTGGTCGTTCTCGCGCGTGTCCGGTGTCTGCGGTGCCGGACGGGCCGTCGGCAGCGGACCGAGTGCGGTGGTCATGGGCGCGGGGGCCGGGCGGTGCGGCAGCCGGGGCCGGACGAGCCGCAGCCACACCAGCGCGATCAGGGCAGCCACCGCGGCGAACGGCAGCACCGCGCCGAAGGCCACGGCGAGCCAGCGCAGCATCGTCAGGAACGCGCCCCAGCCGCCGGCCAGCGCGTCCAGGAACCCGGGCCTCTCGTCCTTCGCGGCAGCCTTCACCGGTGTCTCCGAAAGGGACAGGGTGATCGTCGCGAGGCTGGTGCGGTCCTTCAGGGACGCCTGCTGGGCGAGCAGCGCCTCCAGGTCGGCCTCCCGGTTGCTCAGCTCGCCCTCCAGCTCCACCACGTCACTGAGCTTGCCGGCCCGGTCCATCAGCTCCCGGACCCGGGCGACGCTCGCCCGCTGCGACTTGATGCGGCTGTCCACGTCGACGACCTGGTCGGTGACGTCCTCGGCCTTCGCGGTGCGGTCGAGGAGCTTGCCCGCGCCCTGGAGGCCGGCGAGGACCTCGTCGTACTTGCCGACCGGCACACGCAGCACGACACGAGTGCGCTCGCGGCCCTTCTCGTCCCGGCCGGTGGTCTCGTCGCCGACATAGCCGCCCGCGTTCTCGGTGGCCGTGCGGGCCTCGTCGAGCGCCTTCGGTACGTCCTTGACCTGCACGGTCAGCGAGGCGGTGCGGATGATGCTGCTCGCGGTGAGCTTCGGCGTCCGCTTGGTGGCCCCGGCGCCGCTCGCGTTCCTCTCGCCACCCGGCGCGGCGGCCTTCCCGTCGCTGCGGGCGGCCTTGTCGGCAGTGCTGCTGCCACCGGAGTCGGAGTTGCTCCCGCTGCATCCGGTGAGCGCGAGTGCCGCGGCGAGAAGAAGCGCGGCCAGGGCCGGGACGGGTCGTACGGGACGTGGTGCGCGCATGTGGGTGTACCCCCGAGGGTCGTCGTGACTGACGCTCCTTCGACGCCCCGAAGGGCCGGGACGTTGGACCAGGACGGTCCCGATGCGGTCACGGTCGGGACTCGTGAAGGACACCAGGTCGCCGACGGGTTGTCAGAGGGGTCTGAGACGCTTGAGGACATGCGCGAAGTGGAGAGTCGTACGGGCACCGGGCGGGTCGTCGTCGTCGGAGCCGGGATCGCCGGACTGGCCGCCGCCCACCGGTTGTTGCGGCGGGGCGCGCGGGTGACCGTGCTGGAGGCGTCGGACCGCGTCGGCGGCAAGCTGCTGCCCGGCGAGGTCGCGGGCGCCCGCGTGGACTTCGGCGCCGAGTCGATGCTGGCGCGCAGACCGGAGGCGGTGGCTCTCGCCCGCGAGGTCGGCCTCGACGACCGGCTCCAGCCGCCGGCCACGGCGACGGCCTCGATCTGGACCCGCGGCGCCCTGCGCCCCATGCCCAAGGGCCACGTCATGGGCGTCCCCGGCACCGCCGCCGCGCTGACCGGCGTCCTGTCCGAGGAGGGCCTGGCCCGCATCGAGCGCGACGCCGACCTGCCGCGCACGGAGGTCGGCGACGACATCGCGGTCGGGGAGTACGTGGCGGCCCGGCTCGGCCGCGAGGTCGTCGACCGCCTGGTGGAACCCCTCCTCGGCGGTGTCTACGCGGGCGACGCGTACCGCATCTCGATGCGCTCGGCGGTCCCGCAGCTGTACCAGGTCGCCAAGACGCACGACTCGCTCACTCAGGGCGTCCGCGAGCTCCAGGCCAGGATGGCCGCCGCCCAGCAGACCGGACCGGTCTTCATGGGGATCCGGGGCGGCATCGGCAGCCTGCCCCTCGCGGTGGCGGACTCGGTGCGCGCACGCGGCGGCGAGATCCTGACCGGGACGCCGGTGACCGAGCTGCGCCGCGGGACCTCCGGCGGCTGGCGCGTCGTCGCCGGAGACCGTGTGCTGCACGCGGACGCCGTCGTCGTGGCCGTCCCCGCCCCCGCGGCCGCCGGCCTCCTGCGCCCGGATGCCCCGGAGGCCGCCACCGAGCTCGCCGCCGTCGAGTACGCCTCCATGGCCCTGGTCACCCTCGCCTACCGCCGTGCCGACACCGCCCTCCCCCAGGGCAGCGGCTTCCTCGTCCCGCCGGTCGACGGGCGCACCATCAAGGCGTCGACCTTCGCGTCCCAGAAGTGGGGCTGGATCGCCGAGGAGAACCCGGACACGGTCGTCCTGCGCACCTCCGTCGGGCGGTACGGCGAGACCGAGATCCTTGAGCGCGAGGACGCCGGCCTGGTGGACGTCTCCCGTCACGACCTGCGCGAGGCCACCGGACTGGACGCCACGCCCCTCGAAACCCGCGTCACCCGCTGGACCGACGGCCTGCCCCAGTACCCCGTCGGCCACCACGCGCGCGTGGCCCGCATCCGCGAGCACGTCGCCAAGCTGCCGGGCCTCGCCGTCTGCGGCGCCCAGTACGACGGCGTCGGCATCCCGGCCTGCATCGCGAGCGCGTACGCCGCCGTGGACCAGATCGGCGGGGACCTGAGCGGTGTGGAGGAGCTCACCGCCCACCCGGTGCAGAGTCTGCACGGCGGAGCGGGAGAATAGCGACATGAGTGACGACGCCCCCACCACCGCCCCGGACCGCATCGCGAACAAGGGCAAGCTGGCCAAGGACCTCAACGAGGTCATCCGCTACACCCTGTGGTCCGTCTTCAAGCTGAAGGACGTGCTGCCCGAGGACCGCGCGGGCTACGCCGACGAGGTCCAGGAGCTGTTCGACCAGCTCGCCGCCAAGGACGTGACGATCCGCGGCACGTACGACGTGTCGGGCCTGCGCGCCGACGCCGACCTCATGATCTGGTGGCACGCGGAGACCAGCGACCAGCTGCAGGAGGCGTACAACCTCTTCCGCCGCACCAGGCTCGGCCGCGCCCTGGAGCCCGTCTGGTCGAACATGGCGCTGCACCGCCCCGCCGAGTTCAACCGCTCGCACATCCCGGCCTTCCTCGCCGACGAGACGCCCCGCAACTACGTCAGCGTCTACCCCTTCGTGCGCAGCTACGACTGGTACCTGCTGCCCGACGAGGACCGCCGCCGCATGCTCGCCGACCACGGCAAGATGGCCCGCGGCTACCCGGACGTGCGCGCCAACACGGTCGCCTCGTTCTCCCTCGGCGACTACGAGTGGATCCTGGCCTTCGAGGCCGACGAGCTGTACCGCATCGTCGACCTCATGCGCCACCTGCGCGCCTCCGAGGCCCGCATGCACGTCCGCGAGGAGGTCCCGTTCTACACGGGGCGCCGCAAGGACATCGCGGAACTCGTCGCGGGCCTGGCGTAGCCCCGGCCCGGTTGTCGGGTGGTCACGGCCGGGCGGTCTTGCCCTTCAGGTTCTCCTTGATGGGCGCCGGGTGGGCCCGGCCGTCCGTCGCGGCCGGGTTCGGCTCCGCGTGCGGGGCGCAGGACGCCTGCTCCTCCGGCAGCCGGCCCTCCAGCAGATACGCGTCCAGGTAGCCGTTGACGCACCGGTTCGGGCCGCCCGCGATGCCGTGCGTGCCCGCCCCCCGCTCGGTCACCAGGACCGAGCCGTTCAGCCGCCGGTGCAGCTCCACGGCACCGTCGTACGGCGTCGCCGCGTCCCGCTCGGCGGCCAGGATCAGCGTCGGCGGCAGCTCACCCGGCCCGGTCCGCACATCGAGGGGCTGCTGCCGGGGCGCCGGCCAGTAGGCGCACGGGAGGTTCATCCACGCGTTGTCCCAGGTCTCGAAGGGGGCCACGCGCGCGAGCTGCGTGTTGTCCTGGTCCCAGACCTTCCAGTCCGTCGGCCAGGGCGCGTCGTTGCACTCGACGGCGGTGTACACCGCGTTGGTGTTCTCCGCCTCGGCGGCCGTCTCGGTGGCCGGACCGGCCTGCTCGACCAGCGGCTTCGCATCGCCCTTCAGATACGCCGACAGCGCCTTCGCACGGGTCGCCCAGTAGTCGTCGTAGTACCCGGCCGACAGGAACGCCGCCTGCAGCTCCGCCGGTCCCACCTTGCCGCCCGCCGGCTTCGCCGCCAGCCGCTCGCTCGCCTTCTCATAGCTGGCCTGCACCTCGTCGGCCGTCTTCCCCAGCCCGTACACGTCGTCGTGCCGGGCGATCCACTCCCGGAAGTCCGCCCAGCGCTTCTCGAACGCGGCCGACTGGTCGAGGTTGTTGCGGTACCAGATCTGCTCGGGATCCGGGTTCACCGCCGAGTCGAACACCATCCGCCGCACATGCGAGGGGAACAGCGTCGCGTACAGCGCCCCGAAGTAGGTGCCGTACGAGGCACCCATGAACGTCAGCTTCCCCTCTCCCAGCGCCGCCCGCACGACGTCCAGATCACGGGCGTTGTTGAGCGAGTTGAAGTACTGCAGCCCCCCACCGGACCGCTTGGCGCAGCCTGTCGCATAGGCCTTGGCCTCCTTGATGCGCTCCTGCTTGTACGCCTCCGAGGGATACGTCGGCGCCTGCGAGGGTGCCTTGAAGAAGAGCTTGGGCTCCTCGCAGGACAGGGGCGAGGACCTGCCGACGCCGCGCGGGGAGTAGCCGATCAGGTCGTAGGCCGCCGCGAGCCGCTTCCACTCCGGGAGCATCCCGACGAGTGGGAAGTACAGTCCGTCACCGCCGGGCCCGCCGGGGTTGTAGACCAGGGCGCCCTGCCGGGGCACCCGCCGCTTGCTGTTCTGGGGGTCCTTGTGCGTGGCCGTCACCCGGCTGACGGTCAGCTTGATCTGCTTGCCATGGGGATGCGCGTAGTCGAGCGGCACGGACACCGTGCCGCACTCCATGGTGCCCGGCATGTCCTGCGCGGCGGCGCACTTCCCGAACTCGATGCCGGCCGCCCGGGCGCGCGCGGCGGCCACCGCCGTGCCCTGCAGCTCGGCCGCGTCCGGGGCGACGGGGGTGCTGCCTGCCGGGGCGGCCGCGAGGGCGGTCAGGAGCAATGATCCGGCGGCCGAGTAGAGGGCGGCAGCTCTCATGGCGTATCCCTTCGGTGCATGGCAGCGACAAAAGGGATGTTTCGTTCGGTGCATGCAGAAGGCAAGCACCGCCCCGGCGGTGTCGGCCTCAATGCCCCCTATGCGCCCCTGGCGTGTGGTTCGCGCCAGGACTGGTCGCGGTGCGCGAAGGCCGCGCGCAGGTCCGGTTCGCCGATCGCGCGGACGCCTCGTACGGCGACGGTGGTGAGATACGTGCGGTCGTCACCGTTCGAGGCACGCCTGGTCAGGGCGCCCAGCAGCCGCTGCCCGGCCGGGGAGGCCCAGCGCGAGTAGGGGTGGGCCTCGACCCGGGCGATGGCGAGGCAGCTCAGCGTCAGCGCGAGCGGCAGCGCGAACCACAGGGCGACCAGGCCGCGCGGCATGTCCGGCTGGGCGGGCACCAGCAACGCGACCGCGCCCAGTACGAGCACGGCCACCGCTGCGAGCTGCACCTGGCGCACTCCGGCAGCGACGGTGGTCCGGGCATCGGCGGGCACGGCCAGGCCCGCGTCGACGAGCCGGTCGCCGAGGCCGGCGACCGCGTCCGCGGAGGCCGCCGCGGCCCGGACCGGGGCGATGCGGCTCTGTCCCCCGGGTCCGATGGCCCCTATGACGGACCGCTCCATGTCGTCCCGGCCGCGCGGGTCGACCACCGTCGCCCAGCCCGTGTGGGCGAGCAGCAGACGCCGCTGCCGGGCCATGGAGACCATGGTCAGATCGGCGACCCTGCCGGGTCCGCCGGACAGGAACGCGGCCTCGTAGAGCGTCAGATCATGACGCCGGGCAGGTGCTCCGACGTCCGCGTCCCCGGCCGCCGCACGTACGGCGGCCAGGCACAACCGCGTGCACGCGGTGCCGGCGGCGGCCCAGGCCAGCAGCAGGAGAACAACCCAGAACATGCCGCGTTTCTATGCCAGATGCCCGGGGAAATGCCATGCCTTGTTCACCATGCGGACGGAGTGTTGTGGGTATGTGACGTTCCGTTTGTCGGCCCGGCGGCGGTCACGGCGGCGGGCTGGAGGCGGCCGGCGGCAGCGTGTAGGTCGGCGAGGAGGACGGCTCGAGCGGGACGACGGGGCCGGGGCCCGTGGTCGGATCGGCCGGCGGGGGAGTGCTCGGGGAGGCCATGCCCTGGGCGAGGGCGTCCCAGTTGATGTAGCCCGTGGCCTCCAGGACCTTGATGTGGTCCAGCACGGTCGTGTTCGCGTCGTCGGCGAGCGCACGCACCAGCGAGTTGCGGGTGCTCGCGCGGACCTGGGCGACGACCGAGAACACCCTGCCGTGGGCCAGCCGCAGGATGTTGGCGAACTTGCTGTCGTAGTCCGTGCCCTGCGCCGCGTTCAGCGTCGCCAGCCACTGCTTCTGCTGGTCGTTGGGTTCGTTGGGCAGCTGCAGCCCGAGCTTGGCCGCCACGTCCCGCACCCGCTGGTCGAGGAAGGTGTGCCCCAGGACCAGATGCTGGCCCGCGGTCCGTACGGCGTCGGTGGTGCCCTTCTGCTCGGCCTGCTGTCCGGCGGGCAGCTCCCACAGGCCGGCCAACCGGACCTTCGTGATGAAGTCGCGGTCGAGCGCGGACAGCGGACCGTACTGCGTCGAGACGGTGTCGGCGTTCAGTACGTCGGCGCTGACGCCGGTGCCGGACCGGTCGGCGTACGACCAGATCGGGAAGATCAACGCCAGCAGGGTGGCCGTCAGGCCGATGATGATGACCCCGGTGCCGCTGAATATGCCTCGGCCGGTGACAGGTGGTCGCGGTCGCATGGTGCCTCCTACGGCACGGCATATTACTGCGGGGTTCGGTGGGCCCCGCTGTTGCGGCTGTCACCCTGGCGCTCAGCGGTGCAGCAGCACCCTCCGGGCCGCCCTGGCCATCCTCACCGCCGGCCGCCGCGAGCGCGGGACGGGCCCCGACCGCTCCAGCCACCACTCCCTGAGTTCCCGCCGGGCCCGCCCCTCCCCGAGGCTTCCGTCGAGCAGCAGCTGCCCGGCGAAGTCCAGGGCGTCCCGGCGATAGCCGCCGGTCATCGGGTGACGCTGGGCGTACGCGAGGAAGGCGGGCCGGTACGTTTCCGCGAGGATCACCGGCAGCTCGGGCGCGACCTTGGCCACGACATCCGCCCGCTTCCCGGCGAGCGCCCGCGCCTGCACCCCCAGCCGCACCCGGTCGAACCCTTCCGGCACGGGCGTCCCGGCGACGAGCGCGGACAGCAGGGCGGTCTGAGCGAGCCCGAGCCGCTGGCGGGCGGAGTCGGTCGCGGGGGCGGCGACGGAGCCCACGACCGCCTCCGCCGCCTCTGCCACGGTCTCCTCGCGTATCGCCCGTCCCTTCGCCACGGCTGCCCGGATCGCCTCCAACTCCCCCTCCAGCACGGCAGGTTCGGGAAAGTTCTCGTCCCTCTCCAGCAGCACCCCGGGCGGCGAGACCCGTGCGGCCAGGTCGGTCAGGATGTCGAGGACCGGCTGCGGCACCGGGTGGGCGTGGCTGTCGTGCCAGACGCCGTCGCGTGCGAAGCCGCCCGCTACATGGACGTACGCGATGGCCTCCAGCGGCAGCTCCGCGAGCGCCTTGGCCGGGTCCTCGCTGCGGTTGACGTGGTTGGTGTGCAGGTTGGCCACGTCGATCAGCAGCCGTACGCCCGTCCGGTCGGCGAGCTCGTACAGGAACTGCCCCTCGGTCAGCTCCTCGCCCGGCCAGGAGATCAGCGCGGCGATGTTCTCGACGGCGAGCGGCACCGGCAGCGCGTCCTGCGCGATGCGGACGTTCTCGCACAGCACGTCGAGGGCGTCCCGGGTGCGCGGTACGGGCAGCAGATGCCCGGCCTCCAGGAGCGGGGACGCCGTCAGCGGCCCACCGGCCCGTACGAAAGCGATGTGCTCGGTGACCAGCGGCGCGCCCAGCGCCTCGGCCCGCTCGGCGAGTGCGTTGAGCCGGTGCTCGTCGGGCCGGTCGGCGCCGCCGAGGCCGAGCGAGACGCCGTGCGGGATCACGGCCACCCCGCGGGCGCGCAGCCGCAGCAGCGACTCGGGAAGGTGCCCGGGGCACACGTTCTCGGCCACGGCCTCGACCCAGTCGATGCCCGGCATGCGCTCCACGGCGTCGGCGATCTCCGGCCGCCACCCGATGCCCGTTCCCAGTCGGTTCATGGTCCGTCCCCTCCCTGCCGGCTCCTCGAAGAACGTGACGGGGGTATGGCCCCGCCGCTCGGACGTGAATCCCGTGGCCGGAACCTTCAGAGCAACATTTGAGGTTCGGTCCGGCCGGCTCGGCTCACCGCAGCACACCCACGGAGTCCACCGGATCCGGCCGGTCGTACCGGTCGGCGTAGGACCACACGGGGAACGCGATGGCTCCGATGGTGACGACGACGGCCGCGACGAGCAGGGCCGTACCGTTGATCCGCATGCGGGGAAGTACGCGCGGCGCACCCCCGTTGTTCAAACAACAGGTAAAAAACCAAACGGGACGGTAAAGCTGCACGTCCAGCGCGGTGCGTCCAGCACGGCAATCCAGGTCAGCGCAGCGCCGGGTGATCGGCCACCACCGTGCAGGAGCCGGGCGCGATCTCGGTGAAGCCCGCGTCACGCACCAGCGGCAGTCCGCTCGTGGTCAGTCGGCCCCAGCGCTCCGGGTCGGCGCTCCGTACGGCGAGCGGGAAACCCGCGTCCCGCCAGGCCGTCCGCTCCTCGTCCGACAGCTCCCACCAGGCCAGTTGGGCACCGTGCCCCGCCTGTGCCATCGCCTTGCCGGCGGACATGCCGAGAGCGGGGTTCAGCCACAGCACCGGCACCGCGGGATCCGCCTTCGCCGGCGGCTCCGGATCGTCGAGATCCGTGCCGGAGACCTGCAGCCTGGCCAGGTCCTTGGGCCATCCGTCGAGCGGTACCGGCGGGAACACCCGTACCTCCGCCGACTTGCCGCTCACCGTGATCCCGGGCAGCGCCTCGGCCCGCCGCCACTCGGCACCGCGGGCGCGCCGCACCACCTTGCGGATGCGGGCGTCCTGCCAGTCCCGCATGACCTGGGCCCACTCCCCGTCGCCGAGGGAGCGCTCGTCGCTGAGCATCACCAGTACGGCCCGGGCGGCGGTCTCCAGTGCGTCGGTACGGGCGGGCGGCGCGGCCTTCTCGACGTGTACGACGAGAGGCAGCACGAACTGGGGTGCCTGATCGCGCTCGTTGGGCTCGGACCGGAAAGGGCTGTCGTCGGCGGACGTCACATCTTGGCTCACATCGGCCAACCTTAAGGGGGTGCCGGGCAGTGCCACTTTGCGAGGATGCCTCCATGCAACGTGATCTTCGGCTCGACAACGTCGGCCGCCGCTACGGCATCCGCGGCCCCTGGGTCTTACGCGGCGTCCACCTCGCCGTGACGCCGGGCACACTGACCCGCGTCGAAGGACCGAACGGCACCGGCAAGTCCACCCTCCTGCGTCTGCTGGCCGGCCTCGACGCCCCCAGCGAGGGCCGCATCACCGGCCGCCCCCGCACGGCCTACGTTCCCGAACGCTTCCCGTCGGCCCTCCCGTTCACCCCGCACGGCTACCTCACCCACCTCGGCACCGTCCACGGCCTCTCCCGCCGTACGGCGATCCGCGCCGCGGGCGAGTGGCTGGACCGCTTCGGGGCAGCCGCCCATGCCCGCACCCCCATGGCCCAGCTGTCGAAGGGCAGCAGCCAGAAGGTCGCCGTCGCGCAGGCACTGCTCGCCGAGCCGGAGCTGCTCGTCCTCGACGAGGCCTGGACGGGCCTGGACGCGGCCGCCCGCGACGAGCTGGAGCGGGCCGTCGCGGAGCGCACCGCCGCGGGCTGCGCCGTGGTCTTCGTCGACCACGACCCGCGCCGTCTGGCGGGGGCGCCCGACACCACGTACACCGTGCGCGACGGCGGCCTCGAACGCCGTGCCCGCGAGACCGCCGCGGCTCACGACGGCCCGCAGGTGGTGGTCGAGGTGCAGGGCCCGCAGGGCGGGCAGCCGCCCGTCGACGCACTGGGCGCGCTCGTCTCCGCGGAGGAGGCCGCGCCCGGCAGCTACCGCCTCACCGTCCCCGCCTCCCACTCGGACGTCGTGCTGCGCACCCTGCTGACGGCCCGCCCGCCCTGGCACGTGGTCAGCGTGCAGCCCATCGACGAACACGCCAAGGACCGCCGCCGATGACCGCCCTCCTGCGCTACCAGGCCGCCCTTCTGCTGCGCTCGCAGCGCTGGCTGCCGCCGGTCATCCTGTACGCGGCGTTCCTCGGCATCGGTGTGCAGAGCGGGCAGCCCGTCCTCGACTCACTGGGCTACGCTGCCGCGGCCCTGCTGCCCGTCGCCGCCTGGCTGGTACGGATCTGCGTCACCGTCGAACCGCCCGCGGCCCGTGCCTGCGTGGCCGCGGCCTCCGGGCCGGGGCGGGCGCATCTGGCCCGGCTGCTGGTGGCCCTGATCGCCGCGGCGGCGCTCGGTACGGCCGCGGTCCTCGTCGTGACCCTGATCAGCGCGCCGGTCAGCACGGACAACCGGACCCGGATCGCACCGCTGCCGGCGGCCGCGGCCGGGCTCCTCGCCGCGCAGGCCTGCGCACTGCTCGGCACGGCGGTCGGCGCACTGACCAACTGGCCGGTACTGCGCGCACCCGGCCGAGCGGTCCCGGCGATGCTGCTCACGGCGCTGTTGTCGGCGGTGACCACGGGCTCCCCGGCCCAGGCGGCAGTCAGCGACCTGGTCGCCGGCTCCCAGTCGGGCAGGATCCCCGTCCCCCTGCTCCCACTGACCACGGCAGCCGTCCTCGCAACAGCGGCCGTCGCAGCGACCTGCGCCCTCACGTCCCGCCGCTCACCTTGAGCGGACGCTCCGCTGGTAGCGCGGTGATGACCCTGCGGGCCGGTGCTGCGCTGGCAGAGGTGGTGATCCTGCGGGCCGGTGGGGGCTGGTCGCGCAGTTCACCGCGCCCCTGAGGGGCGCGGTGACCTTCGCCCTCGCGTCCCGTTGCTCAGCCTGAGCAGGCGGTGCGCTGAGCCTCCTGCCACTCGCACACCGGGCACAGGGTGATCCCCTTGTACGACTCCGGGTACTCCGTCGGCTCGCGGCAGAGCACGCACTCGGCATACGGCGGCCCGTCCGCCCGGGGCGGCTTCGTCGCGTCGCGGATGGTGCAGTAGTCCTCGCTCACATGCCCAGCGTAAGCCGCTCACTGCCGACCCCCTGCGGCCCCGATCAGTTCGGACACCTTTACGAACCGGTAGCCCTGCTTGCGTAGCTCCGGCACGATCTGGCGGACCGCCTGCTCGGTCGCCGGCGCCGCGCTGCGTGTGCAGTGCATGACGACGACCGAGCCCGGCCGCACCCCCTCCAGCACCTGCCGGGCCACCGCGTCCGCGTCCGTGGCGAAAGCGTCGCCGCTCACCACGTCCCACTGCACGGCGGTGACGCCGGTCGCGGCCAGCGCCCTCAGGGCCTGCCGGTCGTAACAGCCGCCCGGGAAGCGGAAGTACGGCCTCGCGTCCGGCACCCCGGCCCTGCGGAACGCGGTGTACGCACGCTCCACGTCCGACCGCATCCGGTCCTCGGAGACGGTCGGCAGGCCGTAGCAGTTCCCGGTGAAGCTGTAGTGGCTGTAGGAGTGATTGGCGACCTCGAAGAGCGGGTCCCGGCCGATGGACCGCGCCTGCGCCGGGTATTCGTCCGCCCACCGCCCGGTCATGAACACGGTCGCCGGAACCTTCAGCGCCCGCAGCGTCGCGATCAGCTCCGGATTGTCGAACCGCTCGCCCGCCGCGGCCCGCGCTCCTTGATCGGCGGTCATGTCGGCATCGAAGGTGAGGGCGACCGTTCTGCCCTGTGTACGGGGGCCGTTCTTGAAGACCGGGGTGAGACCGGCGGGGCCGGGAGCCAGGGTCGGTGGCCGGGACGGGCCGGCGGAGGTCGCGGAGGGGGCCGGGCGAGCGGCGTGGGACGCCTCGGGGGCGCCACAGGCGGTGAGCATGGCCCCGAGTGCACAGGCGGCGGCTGCTCGGCGTACGCGTACAGGTCGTACGAGACTGATCATCGTACGAACATAAAGGGATGAAGCGGGTGAATCGTGTATCGGCGCACTGCTCCGGTCGACGCCCGGCGATCAGCGCCCGTAGCGGCCCGTCAGGGTGCCCGAGGCCGCCGTGTGGCCGGTCAGCGCGCGTTTGACGTCGTCAGCCGTGGCGTCGGCCGACAGCGTGAGGGCCTTGTCGGTGGCGTAGACCGAGAAGACGTAGTGGTGGGGCTTGCCCTTGGGCGGGCAGGGGCCGCCGTACGCGTTCTTCTTGAAGCCGTTGCGGCCCTGTGTGGCGCCCTTGGGTACCTGGCCCGCGGCCCAGTGGGTGTCGTGCGGGTCGATGCCCCACATCAGCCAGTGCACGAAGGTGCCCTGCGGGGCGTCCGGGTCCTCGACCAGCACGACCAGTTCGGCGGTACCGTCCGGCACGCCGGACACGCTCAGCGGCGGTGATACGTCCGCCCCGTCGCACGTGTAGCTGCGGGGGACGGTGCCGCCCTCGGAGAAGGCGCTGCTCGTCACGGTGATCCGCCGCGCGGCGCTGGGTGGGGGGACGGACGTACCACCGCCGTCGTCCCCGCACCCCGAGGCGAGCCCCACTGCCGCCGCGGCGGCGACGATCACGAGCCTGCGATGCATGGACGAAACGCTAGCCGCGCCCCTGCGCCCCCGCTACCTGCGCCAGGGCCCCGTCACCGCGAACGTCGTGCCGGGCGTTCGACGCCCTCTCCTGCCCGAGGGCAGAAGATTCCGGTCCGTACCGCTATGGGGCCGGATCTGCCGGCGCGCGGCGCGGGAACCACGCCGGTCGCACGTGTCATGTCTCGATCTGTTGATCCGGCGGGGGCGCCGGCGCAGGCGGCGGCTGGTGTTCCTGCGCCCTTTCCAGGAACCGCAGCAGCTCCACGGGGAAGGGGAGCACGAGCGTGGAGTTCTTCTCGGCGGCCACCGCGACCACCGTCTGCAGCAGTCGCAACTGGAGCGCGGCGGGCTGCTCGGACATCTGCTTGGCGGCCTCGGCAAGCTTCTTGGAGGCCTGGAGTTCGGCGTCCGCGTTGATGACCCGGGCCCGCCGCTCCCGGTCGGCCTCCGCCTGGCGGGCCATGGAGCGCTTCATCGCGTCCGGCAGGGACACGTCCTTGATCTCGACCCGGTCGACCTGCACACCCCAGCCGATGGCCGGGCTGTCGATCATCAGCTCCAGGCCCTCGTTGAGCTTCTCGCGGTTGGAGAGCAGGTCGTCCAGCTCGCTCTTTCCGATGATCGACCGCAGCGATGTCTGCGCCATCTGCGAGACCGCGAACTTGTAGTCCTCGACCTTGATCAGTGCGTTCGCCGCGTCGACCACCCTGAAGTAGACGACGGCGTCCACGCGCACCGTCACGTTGTCCCGGGTGATGCCCTCCTGGGCCGGCACCGGCATCGTGACGATCTGCATGTTCACCTTGCTGAGCCGGTCCACGAACGGGACGATCATCGTGAATCCGGGCTCCCGCACGGCACCGGCGAGCCGCCCGAGGCGGAAGACCACTCCGCGTTCGAACTGCTTGACGACCTTCGCCGCCGCGGCGAGGTAGACGATCCCCGCGGAACCGGCCACCACGGCCGCCGTCACCAGCTCAGGAACCATCACGACCCCCTCTGCCAGAGGGCTGGTATGTCTGCTCCTGTAACGATATGCCCGGTGGCTGGTCCCGGGCCACGACGGACCCGGGACCAGCCACCGGCGAGCTATGCGGCCGTGACCCGCACCGGTTCGGTGCCGACCGCGCTGTGCCGCTCGGCCCAGTTCTCCAGCGCCGTACGGCAGGCGTGGTCCAGGTGGTGCAGCCCGGACAGGTCCAGCTCGACCGGGCGGTCCTGGGGCAGCGCCTCCAGGCTGTCGAGGATCTTCGGCAGCCGCAGGAAGGTGGCGTTGCCCGAGAGGTGGACCTGGATGGGCCCCGCGCCCTTGTCGATGACCTCGGTCTTGAGATGCGAGGCCTCCCATGCGGTCTTGACCACGGACAGGGCCAGACCGATGAGCACGCCCTCGAACATGTTCACCGCGACGATCGACACGGCCGTCACCACGAGGATCAGTGCCTCGCCCCGGTGGCTGCGCCACAGCGACGAGATCTGGCGGAACGGGATCAGCTTCCAGCCCGCGTGCACGAGGATGCCGGCCAGGGCCGGAATCGGGACCAGCGCGAGGGCGGAGGGGAGCGCGGCGGCGAACAGCAGGAGCCAGGCGCCGTGCAGCACCCGCGAGGCCTTGGTCTTCGCGCCCGCGTTGACGTTGGCGGAGCTGCGCACGATCACCGCGGTCATCGGCAGGGCGCCGAGCAGACCGCAGACCGTGTTGCCCACGCCCTGGGCGACCATCTCCTTGTTGTACTCGGTGCGCGGACCGTCGTGCAGCCGGTCCACGGCCGCCGCGCTGAACAGGCTCTCCGCCGAGGCGATCAGCGCGAACGCGACGATCGTGCCCCAGATGGCCGGGGTGGCCAGCTCGCCGAAGGCCGAGGCCCCGGGCATCTGGATGACACCGAACAGGCCCTCCACCGTGACGGTGGCGACCGGCAGACCGAAGGCCAGGGTGGCGACCGTGGCCAGGACCACCGCGGCGAGGGCACCGGGTACGGACTGCACCGCCTTCGGCAGCTTCTTCCACAGCACGATGACGGCGATGGTGCCCGCCCCGATCGCGAGCGAGGCCAGGGCCTCGGTGCTGCCGAGGGCGTCGGCGAAAGCCCCCGGCAGCCCCGCGATCTTGCCGAGGCCGCTCGACGGGGCCTTCAGGCCCGCCGCCGCGTAGATCTGCCCGGCGATGATCACCAGGCCGATGCCGCAGAGCATGCCTTCGACGACGGAGACGGATATCGCCCGGAACCAGCGGCCTATCTTGAGGAAGCCCATGGCGAGCTGGAGCAGACCGGCCATCAGCACGATCACGCCGAGCGTGCCGACGCCGAACTCGCTGACGGCCTCGAAGACGAGCACGGTCAGGCCGGCGGCCGGCCCCGAGACCTGGAGGCTGCTGCCGGGCAGGAACCCGGTGACGAGGCCGCCCACGATGCCGGTGACGAGGCCCAGCTCCGCCGGGACGCCGGAGGCGACCGCCACGCCGACGCACAGCGGTACCGCGACCAGGAAGACGACTATGGAGGCGAGGAAGTCCTGCCTCAGGTAAGGGTATTTGGTCGTCATCGCGGCGCTCACAGGGCCTTGAAGAGGTCGGAGGCGGTGTCGTGCGCCAGGACGGCGCCGGTGTGGACCTCGTAGTACCAGGCGTGCAGGGACAGTTGACGGTCCTTCAGCTTCTTCTCGATGAAAGGGTACGAGCGCAGCCGCAGCAGCTGCGTCAGGACGTGGCTCTGCACGCCCTCGGTGACGGCCGGGTCCTCGACCGCGCCTGCCGGGCGCGGGGTGGCGTGCGCGAGCCAGTCGCGTACGGCGGGGACGGCGGTCAGGTCGTCGCCGCGCACGAGGGCACCGACGGCGCCGCAGTGCGAGTGGCCGCAGACGACGATGTCGTCGACCCCGAGCACCTCCACGGCGTACTCGATGGTGGCCGCCTCGCTGGTGGGGTGCTCGGAGGCGAACGGCGGGACGATGTTGCCCGCGGTGCGCAGCTCGAAGAGCTCGCCCGGGCGGGCACCGGTGATCAGGGCCGGGACGACCCTGGAGTCGGAGCAGGTGATGAACAGCACCTGCGGGGACTGGCCTTCGGCGAGTTTGGCGAACTCCTCAGGGCGCTGTCCGAACGTACGGGCGTTGTCGATGAGGGGCTGCATGATGTGGTGACTCCTCCTGGCGCGCCACGACGGCGCGTCGGTGTGGGGTGGGGCAGGACAGGTGTGGGGGAACTGCTCTGCGAAGAGCCGCTCTGCTGTCAGCAGCGGAAGACCTGAAGTGCTGCCGGAGCGTGATGCGTCGAGGGTCTCGACGTCAGAGGGGCCCCGGATGCGGCTGGTTCGTCAGCGGCGGCCGGGTCCTTGACCGGTACGGCGCGCTCGGGACCCTCGGGTGTGCTGTCCGCGGCGCGGTGCCGGTCGCGGGTGCGCAGGGGACCGGTCGGGTCCCCGGAGTGGCCGCAGTGGCGGTGTGTGACCGAGTCGTTGCGCAGTGCCTTCCCGGACAGTTTGATTCCGGTCTGGGCTTTGGCCTCGACCTGACGGCCCGTGTGCGCGGATGTGAAGGACTCCGTGGATGCGAAGAACTGGAGGGCGAGCAGGACGGCGGCGAGAACCGCAATCGCGGTCCGGGCCGTGGTGATCCGGAACATGTACGCCCCCCCCTCCAGGTGCTTCACGCCTCTTGTCTGTACCAACGCCGGCTCAACCACTGACCAATGAAGGGTCAGATGCGGGTCAACGTATGGTCAAGAAGCAGGTTAACCCGGCGGAGGTATTTGCTGGGTTAACTTAGCGTTTCGAGCTGAAGAGAGCCTGAAATGTGCTGGTGGGGTGGCGTGAACTAGTCGCTCTCGGCGAGTCCCTTGCCGTCGCGCGCCAGCGCGGTGAGCCGGGAGATCGCCCGGAAGTACTTCTTGCGGTAGCCGCCGTTCAGCATCTCCTCGCTGAACAGCCGGTCGAAGGGCAGCCCGGAGGCCAGCACCGGCACCTCGCGGTCGTAGAGCCGGTCCGCGAGCACCACGAGCCGCAGGGCCGTCGACTGGTCGGGGACGGGGCGGACGTCGGTGAGGCAGACCGCCTTCAGGCCGTCGGTCAGCGCGCCGTACCGGCTGGGGTGGACCTTGGCCAGGTGGTCGAGGAGGTGCGGGAAGCCGTCGAGCGAGGCGCCCGGGGTGGCGTACGCCGCCTTCGTCACCTGCTCGTCGGAGAAGGGTGCCGGTGCCTCGGGCAGGCCGCGGTGGCGGTAGTCCTCGCCGTCGATGCGCAGGGCGCGGAAGTGGGCGGACAGGCCCTGGATCTCGCGCAGGAAGTCGGCCGCCGCGAAACGGCCCTCGCCGAGCTTGCCGGGAAGGGTGTTGGAGGTGGCGGCGAGCGCCACTCCGGCGTCGACGAGCCGGCCGAGCAGGGTCGACACGAGGACGGTGTCGCCGGGGTCGTCGAGCTCGAACTCGTCGATGCACAGCAGGCGGTGGCCGCTCAGGGTCTGCACGGTCTGCTGGAAACCGAGGGCGCCGACCAGGTTGGTGAGCTCGACGAACGTGCCGAACGCCTTGAGCGCGGGCTCCGCCGGGGTGGCGTGCCAGAGGGAGGCGAGGAGGTGTGTCTTGCCGACGCCGTAACCGCCGTCGAGGTAGACACCGCGGGGGCCGGCCGGGATCTTCGGCGCCTTCGGCTTCCCGAATCCGAAGAAGCCGCGCTTACCGCCGCCGACGGCGTGTGCCCCGCCGAGCCCGGCCGCGAAGCCTTCGAGGACGCGGACCGCCTCGGTCTGGCTGGGCTGGTTCGGGTCCGGTATGTAGGTGCTGAAGCGGACCGAGTCGAAGCGCGGCGGCGGCACCATCTCGGCGACCAGGCGGTCCGCGGGGACGTGCGGCGCGCGGGCGCACAGGGACAGCGGGGCCGCGTCGGCTATCGGGCTGAGGCCGGGGGCGGAAGGGGAGGACGACACGGTTCCCCATGCTAAGCGCCGTGCCACACTGCACGACATGCGACGCCTGTTCCCTGTGACCGACGAGACAGTGCCGAAAGCCCCTGGAACTCCCGGTGAGGAGGGTGTGACCGGTGGGGCCGGCGGGCCCGAGGCCCCGGCCGACCGCGAGTGGAGCCTCGCCGAACTAGCCGCCGCCTATGCCTACCCCGAACCCACCGCGGGGGGCCGACCCGTCCCGTGGCTGCGCGCGAACATGGTCTCCACGCTCGACGGGGCCGCCCAGCACGACGGCCGTTCGCAGCCGATCTCCAGCGCCGCCGACATGCGGATCTTCGGCACCCTGCGCGGGCTGGCGGACGTCGTGGTCGTCGGTGCGGAAACGGTACGTCAGGAGGGGTACCGGCCCGCACGCGCGCGGGCGGAGTTCGCGGAGCTGCGACAGGCGGCCGGGCAGGCGCCGGCGCCGGCGATCGCGGTGGTCAGCGCCAGCCTGGACCTGGACTTCTCCCTCCCGCTGTTCACCTCGCCGGTGGTGCCGACCCTGGTCCTCACGGGCGCCGCGGCGGCCCCGGACCGGGTCGCCGCCGCCGAGAAGGCCGGCGCCCGGGTGGTGATCGCCGGTGACGGGGTGGGCGTGGAGCCGGCCCGCGCCGTACGGGCCCTGGGCGAGCTCGGGTACACCCGGCTGCTGACCGAGGGGGGTCCAAGGCTGCTCGGCCAGCTGGTGGCGGCCGGAGTGCTCGACGAGCTCTGCCTCGCCGTCTCCCCGATGCTCACCGCCGGCGACGCACAGCGCATCGCGGGCGGACCGTCGGTCGCGGTTCCGCAGCGCTTCGTCCTCGCGTCGCTGCTGGAGGAGGAGGGTTTCCTCTTCACCCGCTACCGGCGGCCCTGAGAATCGTTCAGCGGTACCGCCGGTCCCGAAAACGACGGAACCTACCGTTCCGCTTTGCCCGGGGCGGGCACACTGAATCTCGCAGTCCCCGTGACAGCACGGGGCAGGATGGTTTCCGCAGAAGGGGCGCCCGGTGTTCACAAGCGTATTGATGATCGAGAAGGCCCTGACGTCCGCAGACGTGGAGTTCGTCACCAGCTTGCACGGGGACGAGGAGGTCTCCTTCCACGTGCTGCTCCAGCCCCGCGGCGACCAGGCGGACCGCCTGCTGCGGGCCATCGACGACGTCGCGCTCGGCGAGCTGGACGAGGTCGCACGCGAGCGGGACGTCCCCGAGGGGGAGGCCGCGAGGCCCTTCGGGGAGCGCGCGTTGGAGGTGTCGCTGCGGGCCTTGCAGGCTGCGGGCAGCTCCGCTGAGGGGCGGCTGATCGAGGATCATCCGTTGGATGCGTTGAAGGGGCTCGTGGACGAGGTGGGGGCGGATGAGGTGATCGTGCTGACCGATCCCCACTACGTGGAGGAGTTCTTTCATCGGGACTGGGCGTCTCGGGCGCGGCACAAGGTGGGTGTGCCTGTGCTGAAGCTGTTTTCGCACAGTAAGGCATAGGCGCCGTAGGGGTTTGGGTGTTTTGCGGATGCGGGTTGGTGGGGGCTTGTCGCGCAGTTCCCCGCGCCCCTAGGGGGGTGTCGTCACCGGAGGCAATAGGCTGGGGCGCTGAGACATCCGAAAGACCAGCCGTACAGGGAGACACGCATGGCACCCGGCCTTCCCCCCGCCATGGAGCGACCGCATTTCATCGGCATCGGTGGGGCCGGGATGTCGGGGATTGCGAAGATTCTTGCTCAGCGCGGGGGCAAGGTTGCCGGTAGTGATGCGAAGGAGTCCGCTACGGCCGAGGCGCTGCGGGCGCTGGGTGTGACCGTGCATATCGGGCATGCGGCGGAGCATCTCGCCGACGACGCCAGTTGTGTCGTCGTGTCCTCGGCGATCCGGAAGGACAATCCGGAGCTGGCCCGGGCCGCCGAGCTGGAGATTCCGGTGGTGCACCGGTCCGACGCCCTCGCCTCGCTGATGGACGGGCTCAGGCCGATCGCGGTCGCCGGTACGCACGGCAAGACGACCACGACCTCGATGCTGGCCGTCTCGCTGAGCGAGCTGGGGCTGAAGCCCTCGTACGCGATCGGCGGCGACCTGGACGCGCCCGGCTCCAACGCCCTGCACGGCGAGGGTGAGATCTTCGTCGCCGAGGCCGATGAATCGGACCGCAGCTTCCACAAGTACGCGCCCGAGGTCGCGATCGTCCTCAACGTCGAGCTGGACCACCACGCCAACTACGCGTCCATGGACGAGATCTACGAGTCCTTCGAGACGTTCGCCGGACGGATCGTGCCCGGCGGAACGCTGGTGATCAACGCCGACCACGAGGGTGCGCGTGAGCTGACCCGGCGGCTGGCCGGTTCGGTGAAGACGGTGACCTACGGCGAGGCCGAGGACGCCGACGTACGGGTCCTGTCGGTCGTACCGCAGGGGCTGAAGAGCGAGGTCACGGTCCTGCTGGAGGGGCAGGAGCTCACCTTCGCCGTCTCCGTGCCCGGCCGTCACTACGCGCACAACGCCGTGGCCGCCCTCGCGGCGGGCGTCGCGCTGGGCGTCCCCGCCGCCGAGCTGGCCCCGGCCCTGGCCGCGTACACCGGTGTGAAGCGCCGACTGCAGCTGAAGGGCGAGGCTGCCGGAGTCCAGGTCATCGACTCCTACGCCCACCACCCGACCGAGATGACCGCCGACCTGGAGGCCATGCGCGCCGCGGCGGGCGAGGCGCGGATCCTGGTCGTCTTCCAGCCGCACCTGTTCTCACGGACGCAGGAGCTCGGCAAGGAGATGGGGCAGTCGCTGGCCCTGGCGGACGCGTCGGTGGTCCTCGACATCTATCCGGCCCGCGAGGACCCGATCCCCGGCGTGACGAGCGAGCTGATCATCGAGGCGGCCCGGGCCGCGGGCGCGGACGTGACGCCCGTCCACGACAAGGCCGAGGTGCCCGAGGTCGTGGCGGGAATGGCGAAGGCGGGTGATCTCGTTCTCACCATGGGCGCGGGCGACGTCACCGACCTCGGACCGCGCATCCTGGACCGTCTCGCGAAGTAAGGGGCTGAGCTTCATGTCGTACGACGTCGAAAAGCCGGACGAGCAGTGGCGTGCGGAGCTGACCCCGGCCGAGTACGCCGTCCTGCGCCAGGCTGCGACCGAGCCCGCCTTCACGGGTGAGTACACCGACACCAGGACGACGGGCGTCTATTCGTGCCGCGCGTGCGGCGCCGAACTGTTCACCTCCACCACGAAGTTCGAGTCGCACTGCGGCTGGCCGTCCTTCTACGACCCGAAGGACACCGACGCGGTCGAGCTGATCGAGGACCGCTCGCACGGCATGGTGCGCACCGAGGTGAGGTGCGCGCGGTGTGGGTCGCATCTGGGGCACGTGTTTGAGGGTGAGGGGTACCCGACGCCCACCGATCAGCGGTACTGCATCAACTCGATCTCGCTGCGGCTGGCGCCGGACGAGGAGTGACCGGAGGCCGCTTTGTAGTGCCATGAGTAGCAGTGATGCCCCGCGCGGAGGTTCAGCGCGGGGCATCGGCGGTGTGGTCGCCCACTCTCTCTCGGATCAGTTGGCATCGGATCCGCGTACATCGGTGTCTTTGACGAGGTACGGCGCCAACGTCGCGGCCACAGCAGAGGACCGTAGACAGGGGGCCACGCGGTGGAAGGCGAAGGGGGCGATGCTGTTCGTGAGATCGAGATCGACTGCCGGGAAGCGCCGCTTGAAGGGGCGAGGGACGGCGACGATGTCCCCGTGATCGGACAGGCTGACCCACCGGCGCACCCCCGTGGGCCGTTCGCCGGTGTCGGCGAGCGGAGCGGGTGACAGGCGGTCGAAGACTGCGTGGCGGAGTGCGAGGGGGGAGCCGAGTGTCAGGAACAGGTCGACTTCGAGTTCCGGGTGGGCGTGGAGGGCCTCGTAGGCCACGACGCTTCCCAGGGAGTGGGCGAGGACCACGCGGGCGCCCGTCGAGGAGATGACGCCTGCGACCTCCTCTCGCGCCGCAACGCGGGCAGCGTCGTCCGGCCCGCCGAGATAGCGCGCCACGTCGCGGAAGAAGGTGGCGATGAACGCGCGGGCGGGTGATCACAGTGATGTGGCCGGTGACCTGCCGTGCAGTGCTGCTGCCGTCCAGCGGATGCAACTGCGCGACACCGCCCTCGCCCGCGCTGAGGATGTACATGGATCCGTCCAACGACGCGGCGGCGAGATCGGAGACGGCGTCGGCATGAGGACGATCCTCGTTGAGGAGTCCGAGGGACTCGTCGCTGCCGACTATTGATGGCGGACAGGTGTGTGGTGGCGAGCGGAGCTCCGGTGGCGAGTTCCCAGTAGCGGATCACCCGGTCTTCGCCCGCGCTGGCCACTGCGGAGACCCCCTCGTAGCGCACGCCCACCATGGACCAGCTGGGATCCGTATGGGCCGGGGCGGTCCACAGGAGATGTCCTGTGGCCAGGTCCCATACCCGCAACTCGCCGCTGTCGCAGCCAGTCACGGCGAGTTGGCGGCCGTCGCCTCTGTAGCCACCACGCCTCCCACCGGAGCACCGTGGTCCCCGAGTTCGGACGTCGTCGTCGCCGAGTCGAGGTCCCATAGCCTGGCCGTCCCGTCCTGACCAGCTGTCAAGGCGTGGGGGCGGCCATGCATCTCAAGGGTTGCCAGGTCCCAGATCCTGCCGCGGTGCCCGGTCAGTGTCGGTGTGCAGTGACCGGCCGGCCGTCCAGGCGATGTGACGGCCGGCGTCCTGCGTGAGCTCTGCCGCGAGCTGCCATTTCTGATGCCGGGCCGCGTCGACGGCCAAGATGTCGCGCCGCTGTCCCGGCGGACCGTCGTGGTGGGCTCCGTACGAGGTCAGATGGACCGTTCAGTGGGCCAGAGCGGCCGGGGAGCCGAAGGTCTGGAGCACGGCCAGGACCGCCGGGTGGCGCAGCCTTGGTCCCAGGACGCGTTCCAGGGTCGGATGGATCGAGGTGAGCAGTCCGCGCAGCCGGTTGGAGGTGCGGGTGGCGTCCCGGGCGAGGTCGTCGTCGTAACCCAGGACCATGGTCAGTTCGGCCCGGACACTCTCGTCGGCTTCGATGCTGTGCAGCAGGTGGGGCATGGTGCGGGCGGCATCGGCAACGCCGTAGGCGTCGCGGGCGTCGGTCTTGCCGGCGCCGGCGTGGCAATCGGCCACCTGGCGCATCGACAGGCCGGCAGATAGGCGACTTCGCATCCACAAGCGCGGGCGACGGTCACCGCCAGGGTGCCGATGGAGGCCGGCTGGTCGACCACGACCAGGACTCTTCCCTTGCGTTTGAGGCGGGCGGACAGCTCCCGCAGCTGGGGCTCGCCGTTGGGCAGCGGCTTGTCGAAGGTCGTACGGCCGTCGGCCGGCAAAGCCGTGCCGTGCTGGGTGGACTTGCCCACGTCCAGGGCGCAGAACACATCGATCGATGTGAAGTCGTTGCGGGTCACCGGGCTTTCCCTCCCCGGAGTCACAACCGGTGACCCGCCCCGGTACCCGGAGATCGGCAGCCACATTACGCAGCCCTGCCCGAAGGCGGACACGCTTCGATCAGCGATCAACCGGTGCCGCCGGGACCGGCGACAGCACCCCCCCGGATCATGAAGGACAGGGGCAAAGAGCCATACCGGCCCCGGAGGCCACGAACCCGAACCGGGCTCTACGCGGAAGGTAATGGGCGGGCAGTGAGGCACGAGGCGGCCCGGTGTGGCGTCTGGTGCCGATTCCGAGATGGGTGCGCTGGTGGCGAGGGTCGCGGCGTACGCCTTGTCTGTCCATCGGCGGGAGTCTGCGCTGCAGAGTGGGGCGGATTGAAGCCGTCGCGTGGATGGGGCCGACGTACGCGATCCGCTCCGGTGTGGAAGGCCCCGTCAACGAGTTCGCCAACGGACGCGTCATGTGCCGACGCCGCGACCGAGGACAGCCGAAGGCTCAATCGCAGTACGGGATCCCCCGGCCGAATTGGCGGACCGCGGGCGACCGAACCTCGACAGCTACAAGATCCACGACACGGTCACGCGCGCGGTTTAGAGCTGCTTAATCGCAGTCCCGGAGGATCCGGGATTTCCATGGGCGACCCCGCCCGAAGGGGCGGCCTCTCACAAGTCCCGAAGCTGGGAGAGCGATATGAGCGGTGACGACCTGCTGCGGACATCCGCGGAGTTGCCGGAGTTTCCGATGTCCCGCACCTGTCCGTATCACCCGCCGGACGGATACGCCGAGTTGAGGGAGCGTGGGCCGGTGTCCCGGGTACGGCTCTACGACGGGCGGGTGGCCTGGGTGGTGACCGGCTACGGCGAGACACGGCGGCTTCTCGTCGATCCGCGGCTGTCTTCGGACCGCACCCGGCCGGACTTCCCCGTCCTGGTGCCCCGGATGGCGGCCGCGAAGCTCACCGCATTGGTGGGCATGGACCCGCCTGAGCACGACATCCAGCGCCGCATGCTCATCCCGAGCTTCACGGTGAAGAGGGTGACCGGACTCAGGCCCTCGATCCGGAGGATCGTGGACGAGCGGATCGACGCCCTGCTGGCCGAGGACGAGTCGGCGGACCTGGTCACCCAGTTCGCGCTGCCGGTACCGTCCACCGTGATCTGCGAGCTTCTCGGAGTCCCTTACGTGGACCACGAGTTCTTCGAGGAGCAGACCCGCCGGATGCTCATGGCGACCGGCACCGCTGAGGAAGCGGCCGCCGCGGGTGCCGCTCTCGTCGGCTACTTCGACGAACTGATCGGCGCGAAACTCTGCAGGGCCGATGCGCGCGGGGCGGCCCCCGGACTGCTGGACGAACTCATCGAGACCCGGCTGCCCACCGGTGACCTGAGCCGGGAGGAAATAGCGTCCATTGCGATGTTCCTCCTGGTAGCGGGCCACGAGACCACGGCCAACATGATCGGGCTGAGCATCCTGACCCTGCTGGAGCACCCCGAGCAGTGGGCCCGGCTTCGGGCCGATCCGGGCCTGATACCCGGGGCGGTGGAGGAACTGCTGCGGTTCCTGTCCGTCGCCGATGAGTTGCAACGCGTGGCGGCGGCCGACATCGAGGTCGGCTCCGTGGTCATCAAGGAGGGCGACGGGGTCTATCTGCCGAATGCCGCGGCCAATCGTTCCGCCGACGTGTTCACCGACCCCGACACCCTCGACGTGGGCCGGGGCACTCGCCATCACCTGGCCTTCGGGTACGGCGTCCACCAGTGCATCGGACAGAACCTGGCCCGGGCGGAACTGGAGATCTCGTTGGACCGGTTGACCGAGCGGATGCCTGCCCTGCGACTCGCCGAACCGGTCGAACGGCTCGGCACGAAACCCGGCGGCTCCGTTCAGGGGATCGTGAGGCTTCCCGTCACCTGGTGAAGGCGCGCCCCGAGCCGCGCCTGTCGATCCGAGACGGAGGGCGGCGGTACCGAAGTCCTGCCGGTACCGCCGCCCTCCGTGCGTCAGGCCGCCGGCAACTGCTCCTCCAGGAACCGGGCCACGGCGCCGGGCGTGGGATGGTCGAACAGCAGCACGGGCGGCAGCAGCAGTCCAGTGGCCTCGCACAAGCGGTTGCGCACCTCCAGTGCGCTGAAGGACGACAGGCCGATGTCGAGGAAGTTGTCCTCCTCGCCGATCACGCCGGGCGAGGCGTGTCCGAGAACATCCGCGGTGTGCACCCGGACCAGGTCGAGCATCGAGCCCTCGCCCTCCAGTACGGTGGGCGGTGGCTCGGCCACGTCGGCCACGGGTTCGGGCGCGGCGTACGGCGGCGGCACGGAGTCCGGGACGGACGGCGCGAGCGTCGTGGGTGGCCACCAGTAGCGATGGTGCTCGAACGGGTACGTCGGCAGGTCGGCTCCCGGGGCCGGCTGTTCGCCGTACCAGGTCCGCCAGTCGACCGCGCCTCCGGCCGCGTGCAGCCGTGACAGCGCCGTGGCGAGCGAGCTCTGCTCCGAGCGGTCCCGCACCAGGGCCGGTACGACGACGGGGGCGGCGTTGGCAGGCAGGCAGGCGGGCACCAGAGGTGCCAGCACCGCGTCCGGGCCCACTTCGACGAAGGCGGTCACGCCCGCTTCGTACAGCGCGGCCACCAGTGATCCGAAGCGGACGGGAGATCGCAACTGACGGGCCCAGTAGTCGGGTTGCCGCAGGTCCTCGACGCCCACCGGACGACCGGTGAGGTCCGAGACGACCGGGAGGGTCGGTTCGGTGAAGCGCAGGGACGAGACGACCTGGCGCAGGGGGTCGAGGATGTCGTCCATGTGGGCCGAGTGGAAGGCGTGGCTGACCCGCAGCGTGCGGGTGCGTCGGCCGCGGTCGGCGAGACGTGCCGCGATTTCCGCCACCGCGTCCGCGTCGCCCGAGACCACGGTCGAGGCTGGGGTGTTGAGTGCGGCGATGTCGACCTGCCCGGGGTAGTCGGCGAGCAGGGCGAGCACCTCCTCCTCGGAGGCCTCGCAGGCCGTCATCGCCCCGCCCGAGGGCCCGCTGCCCATCAGGCGGCCCCGCGCGGCGACCAGAGTGCAGGCGTCGGCCGCGGACAGGGCACCGGCCGCCGCGACGGCCGTGAGGCCGCCGATGGAGTGGCCGCCCAGGTAGTCCGGCTCCGGAAGCAGCTTCCTCAGTAGCCGGAAAAGCGCCAACTCTACGGTGAACAGGGCGGGTTGGGCGTACTCGGTGCGGTCGAGCAGCTCTGCTTCCGCACTGTCCTGCGCGGCGAAGAGCAGTGGCTTTAGGGGGCGCTCCAGAAGCTCGTCGAAGGCCTCGCACAGCTCGTCCACCGTTTGCCGGAAAACCGGCTGGTGCTCGTACAACTCGCGCCCCATGCCGGGGCGCTGGCTGCCCTGGCCGGTGAAGAGATAGGCCGTGGACAGCCGTTCGGCGGCCGTGCCGGTCACCACCCTGGGGTCGGGGCGGCCCGTGGCGACGCTCCGCAGCGCGGCGAGTCGCTCGTCCGGACTGACCGCCAGGACGACAGCCCGGTGTTTGAAGGCGTTCCGTCCCAGTGCCAGAGTGCGGCCCACGGCCACGGGATCCGCGTCGGGCGTGGTGGCCAGATGGTCCGCCAGTCGCGCGGCCTGGTGACGCAGCGCGGACCTGGTCCGAGCAGACAACAGCCACGGCGTCGTCGGCGTGGGCTGCCGGACCGGGGACGGTTCCGCGGGGTCGGCCCCTTCGAGGACGGGCTCGGGGACGCCGGACGTGTCCGTCGGTGCCTGTTCCAGGATCACGTGCGCGTTCGTCCCACTGATCCCGAAAGACGAGACCCCAGCCCGGCGCGGCCGGTTCCGGTCCGGCCAGGGCATGGCGGTGGTGAGCAGTTCCACCGCGCCCGCCGACCAGTCGACATGAGGCGTGGGCTCCTTGATGTGGAGACTTTTGGGCAGGACACCGTGCCGCATCGCCAGTACCGTCTTGATGACCCCGGCGACGCCTGCCGCGGCCTGCGTGTGCCCGATGTTCGACTTGAGGGACCCCACCAGCAGCGGCTCGCCGTCGGCCCGGCCCCGCCCGTAGGCGGCGATCAGCGCCTGTGCCTCGATGGGGTCACCGAGCCGGGTGCCCGTGCCGTGTGCCTCGACCATGTCCACCTGCTGCGGGGCCAGCCGGGCGTCGGCCAGCGCCTGCTCGATGACGCGTTCCTGGGTCGGGCCGTTCGGAGCCGTCAGCCCGTTGCTCGCCCCGTCCTGGTTCACCGCGGAGCCTCGCAGGACGGCGAGCACCCGGTGTCCGGCGCGGCGGGCGTCGGCCAGCCGCTCCAGCAGCACCAGGCCGACCCCCTCGGCGAATCCCGTGCCGTCGGCGGACGCCGCGAACGCCTTGCACCGGGCGTCCGGAGACAGGCCGCGCTGGCGGCTGAACTCGACGAGAAGCAGTGGCGTGGCCATCACCGTGACCCCGCCCGCGAGCGCCAGATCGCATTCGCCACGCCGCAGCGACTGCGCCGCCAGATGCATCGCCACCAGCGACGACGAGCAGGCGGTGTCCAGCGTGACGGCCGGACCCTCGAGGCCCAGATGGTAGGCGACCCGCCCGGACGCCACACTGGTCGCGTTGCCGGTCATCAAATGGCCCTCGTACCCGTCGGGCACCCGCCCTGCGGGTGGAACGTACGCCTGGGCGACCACTCCGGCGAACACGCCGGTCCGGCTGCCGCGCAGTGACTCCGGCGCGATCCCGGCCCGTTCGAACGTCTCCCACGCGACTTCCAGGAGCTGCCGCTGCTGCGGATCCGTGGCCACCGCCTCGCGTGGCCCCATGCCGAAGAACGCGGCGTCGAACTCGCCCGCGTCGTGCAGGAATCCCCCCTCACGGGTGTAGGCCGTACCGGCCCGGTCCGGGTCGGGGTCGTACAGTGCCTCCATGTCCCAATCCCGGTCCGTCGGGAAGCCGGAGACCGCGTCCCGCTCCTTCGACACGAGCTCCCACAGGTCCTCGGGCGACGTGACCCCGCCGGGGAGGCGGCAGCTCATCGCGACGATCGCGATCGGCTGGTGGTCCCTCTCCTCCAGTTCCCGCACACGGCGGCGGGCCTGCCGTAGATCGGTGGTCGCCCGGCGCAGGTAGTCGCGTAGTTTCTCCTCGTTGCTCATCGCCATCGCACTCTCTTCTCTGTCCTCTCCGATCCAGGCAGGTCAGGTCGCATCGAGCTCCTCGTCGAGGGCACGGAAAAGGTCCTCGTCACTGGCCTCGGCGAAGTCGGGGTCGTCCGCGGGGGCCTCGGCCGCCGTATCGCCGTCCCGCGTCTCCTCCTCCCACCGCCACAGGGCCGCACGCAGGCGTTCCCTGAGCCGTGGGAAGCCGGGGGCGTCGACGGCGATCGACGCGAGCAGACGGTCGAGTTCCGCCGCGGGGTCGTCCGGTGCGAGCAGCCCGACCAGGTGCCCGGCGAGCGCCTCGGGGGTCGGGAAGTCGAAGACGAGCGTCGTCGGCAGCCGCAACCCCGTCGCGGTGGAGATCCGATTGCGCAGTTCGACGGAGGTCAGCGAGTCGAAGCCGATCTCCTTGAAGGGCCGGTCGGCCGTGATGTCGTCGTGCGTGAGATGCCCGAGGACCGCGGCGACCTGCTCACGCACCAGGGTGAGCACGGTCCGTGTGCGCTCCGGTCCGCGCAGTGCAGCCAGCCGTTCCGCGAGGGTCCCCGCCGCCGTCTGGGCGCCCTGCGCGGCACGCCGTACGACCGGTCCGCGTACCAGTGCCCGCAGCACGGTGGGCACCGAGGCGGAGCCGGCGTCCGCCCGCAGTCCCGCCAGGTCCAGCGGTGCCGGGACGAGCAGCGGCCGGCCGTCCTCCAGCGCCGCGTCGAACAGAGCCATGCCCTCTGGCAGGGTCATCGGTACGAGACCGCCGCGCGTGATGCGGGCCAGGTCTGCCTGAGCCAGGTGCCCGGTCATGCCGCTCGCGTTCTCCCACATGCCCCACGCCAGCGACACGGCGGGCAGACCGAGATCGCGCCGGTGCCCGGCCAGGGCGTCCAGGAACACGTTGGCTGCCGCGTAGTTGGCCTGCCCGGCCCCGCCCAGCAGGCCCGAAGCGGAGGAGAACAGCACGAACGACGACAGGTCCGAGCCACGGGTCAGCTCGTGCAGGTTCCAGGCCGCGTCCACCTTGGGCCGCAGCACCGCCGCCACCTTCTCCTCTGTCAGGGAGGCCAGCACTCCGTCGTCCAGGACGCCTGCCGCGTGGATGACGTCGGTCAGCGGTCGTGCGGGGTCGATGGAGTCCAGGAGCTCGGCGAGGGCGTCCCGGTCGGCCGTGTCGCATGGCTCGATCCGTACGTGGGCACCCAACTCCCTGAGTTCGGACGCGAGTTCTTCGGCACCAGGTGACTCGGCGCCGCGTCGGCCCGTCAGCAGCAGGCTCCGTACCCCGTGTTCCCTCACCAGATGGCGGGCGAGCGCCGAGCCCAGCGTGCCGGTGCCCCCGGTGATCAGGACGGTCCCCCGCTCCTGAGGGGAGGGGAGCGTGAGCACGACCTTGCCCACCTGCTTGGCCTGGGAGAAGTACCGGAACGCGGCCGGGGCTTGCTGTACGTCCCAGGTGGTAACCGGCAGCGGTGCCAGTACGCCCTGCTCGAACAGCTCCAGCGCCGAGGCGAGGGCCTCCCCGACCCGCTCGGGATCCATCCCCAGGAGCTCGAACGGCCGATACGCCACACCGGGCCGGACGGCGTCGATCCCGGGCTGGTCGCGCAGATCGGCTATCCCCATCTCTACGAACCGACCGCCGGACGGCAGCAGCCGCAGCGAAGCGTCGACGAACTCGCCGGTGAGCGAGTTGAGCACGACGTCGACACCCTGCCCGTCCGTGGCCGCGCGCACGTGCTCCTCGAACTCCGTTGTACGAGAGGACGCGAGGTGTGCGTCGTCCAGGCCCAGCGCCCGCAGCGCACCCCACTTGGCCGGGCTCGCGGTGGCGAACACCTCGGCCCCCAGGTGGCGGGCGACCTGCAGCGCGGCGAGGCCGACACCGCCCGCGGCCGAGTGGACCAGCAGCCGTTCCCCGGCGCGCAGCCCGGCCAGTTCGACCAGACCGTAGTAGGCCGTGGTGAAGACGGCCGGCACACCCGCCGCCGTCGCGAATGACCAGCCTTCCGGGATCCGGGCGAGCAGCCGCCGGTCCGCCACGGCCCGCGGGCCGACGGCGCCCGGCACCAGCCCGAAGACCCGGTCGCCGATGGTCAGCCCCTCCACACCCGGACCGACTTCCAACACGGTGCCCGCCGCCTCCGTACCGAGCGGAGAACCCGCCGGGACCATGCCCAGGACGCTCAGCACATCGCGGAAGTTGAGGCCGACGGCGCGCACCGCGAGCCGCACCTCACCGGCGGCGAGCGGCGCGTCCGCCGCCGGGTGCGCTGCGGCCCGCAGGTCGTCCGGCGAGCCCCCGGGCGTCTCCAGCCGCCACGCGGAACCGTCCCCGGGCAGTGCCACACCCTCGTCCACCGTGGCGGAAGCCAACCGGGGTACGAGCAACCGGCCGTCACGCAGGGCGAGTTGCGGCTCACCCGTGGCCACGGCGGCGGAGAGGGCATCCCGTGACGCAAGCGTGCCGTCGATGTCGACCACGACCACCCTGCCGGGGTGCTCGGTGGCGGCTGACCTGGTCAGACCCCACAGCGGCGCGGCCGCCAGATCCACCGGATCACCCGGCGCGGCGGCGACGGCGCGCCGGGTCAGCACCACGAGAGGAACGTCCGGAGCCGACTCCGGCTCCGCCAGCCGCTCCCGCAACCGGCCGAGCAGATCCGTCACCCCGTCCCGGACCGCCGACGCAACCTTGCCCGCGGACACCTCCGTGGCGTCCAGGACCTCGTACGACACACCGGGCTCCGTGCCGGCGAGCGACAGTTCGGTCCAGCCGAGCTCGTACAGGGACCGGGCGGCCCCGGAAGGCCGCCGTACGGTCGCCAACTGGTCCGGGGCGACGGGCCGCAGAGTGAGCGACTCGGCGGCGGCCACCAGGGCGCCGCCGGGGTCGGCGACGGACACCGTCACCGAGTCCTCCCCGCCCGTACCCGGAGCGATCGCCACGCGCAGCGCCGTGGCCCCGGTGGCCGCCAGGAAGACCCCGTTCCAGCTGAACGGCAACCGGACCCCCGAGCCCAGGAAGCCGCCCAGGCCCATCGTGTGCAGGGCAGAGTCGAGCAGCGCCGGATGCAGGGCGAACCGGGCGGCGTCGTCGTGGAACTCGGACGCGAGCGCGACCTCCCCGTACACGGTGTCGCCCGAGCGCCAGGCCGCGGACAGGTTCCGGAAGGTCGGCCCGTACTCGTAGCCCAGATCGGCGAGTTCGTCGTAAAGGTCCGTCACATCCAGCGGGTCCGCGTCTGCGGGGGGCCAGGAGACAGCCCACTCGGAGGCCGCGGGCACCTGTGCCGGGGGAGCGAGCACGCCCGTGGCGTGACGCGTCCATTGCGTGTCGGGCTCCGCTCCGTCGGGCCGGGAGTGCACGGTGATCCTGCGCCCACCGTCGTCGTCGGCTGCCTCCACGGCGACCTGCACACGCACCGCGCCGCGCCCCGGGAGGACGAGGGGCGACTCAAGGGTCAGCTCGTCGACCTTGTTGCGGCCGACCGCCTGCGCGGCCTGGAGGACGAACTCAAGGAGCGCGGTACCGGGCAGCAGCACGGTTCCGCCCACGGCATGGTCCACCAGCCAGCGCTGGGACTGCGTCGACAGCCGCCCGCTGAGGACCACCGAGTCGCCCTCCGCGAGTGTGGTGATCGAAGACAGCACGGGATGGTCGCTGGAGTCGAGTCCCAGACTGCCCGCATCGCCGTGTGCCGCCGGGCCTTCGAGCCAGTAGCGGTGGTGTTGGAAGGGGTAGGTGGGGAGGTTGGTGGGGTGGGTGGTGGGGGTGGGGGTGTGCCAGTGGGTGGGGTGGCCGTGGGTGTGGAGGTGGGCGAGGGATTGGTGGAAGCGGGTGAGGGTGCCGTGGTTGCGGCGGAGGGTGCCGGTGATGACGGCGGTGTTGTTGGTGGTGTCTTGGAGGGGGGTGGTGAGGACGGGGTGGGGGCTGGTTTCGATGTAGGTGGTGTGGCCGTCGTTGAGGAGGGTTTGGATGGTGGGGTGGAGGAGGACGGGGTTGGCGAGGTTGTCGTACCAGTAGTCGGCTGTGAGTCGGGTGGTGTCGAGTGGGGTGCCTGTCAGCGTCGAGTAGAAGGCGGTGGTGCTTGCTTTGGGGCGGATGTCGGCGAGGAGGTCGAGGAGGGTGTTGTGGAGTGGGTGGACGTGGGGGGTGTGGGAGGCGTAGTCGACGGGGATGGTGCGGGCTTGGATGTTCTGTTCGTTGAGGGTGGTGACGAGGTGGTGGAGTTGGTCGGTGTCGCCGGCGATGACGGTGGTGGTGGGTCCGTTGAGGGCGGCGATGTGGAGGTCGGTGTGGTCGGTGAGGAGGGTGCGGGTGTCGTCGGCGGATAGGGGGAGGGAGGCCATGGTGCCGGTGCCGGCGAGGGTGAGGAGGGTTTTTGAGCGGAGGGTGACGATTTTGGCGGCGTCGTCGAGGGTGAGTGCTCCGGCGGTGTAGGCGGCGGCGATTTCGCCTTGGGAGTGGCCGATGACGGCGTCGGGGTGGATGCCGTGGTGTTGCCAGAGTTTGGCGAGGCTGGTCATGACGGCGAAGAGGGCGGGTTGGATGACGTCGACGCGGTCGGCGGGGGGTGCGTCGGGGGTGTTGGCGAGGACGTCGAGGAGGTTCCAGCCGGTGTGTTGCTGGATGGCGTGGGCTGCTTGGGTGAGGTGGTCGGCGAAGACGGGGGAGGTGGCCAGGAGGTGGGTGGCCATGCCGTCCCATTGGGAGCCCTGGCCGGGGAAGACGAACACCACCTTGCCGGGGGTGGTGACGGAGCCCCGCACGATGTTCGGGCTCTCGACCCCGCCGGACAGGGCGTCGAGCGCCTGTACCAGCTCGTCCCGGTTCTCGGCGGTGAGGACGGCTCGGTGGTCGAGGTGGGCGCGGCCGTCGGCCAGTACCTTGGCCACGGCGTCGAGTTCCGTGTCGGGGTGTGTCTCGACGTATTCGCGCAGGCGGGCCGCCTGGTCCCGCAGTGCCTGCTCGTTGTGACCCGACAACAGCCACGGAGCCGGGACCTCCCCGGCTGCCGCACCGGACTCCGCGGATTGCGGGACCGGTGCCTCCTCCAGGATCACGTGGGCGTTGGTGCCGCTGATCCCGAAGGAGGACACGGCGGCCCGGCGAGGCCGTTCGTCCGGCCTCCATTCGCGTGCTTCGGTGAGGAGTTGGACGGCGCCGGCGGTCCAGTCGACGTGGGGGGTGGGTTCGTCGACGTGCAGGGTGCGGGGGAGCAGGCCGTGGCGCATCGCCTGGACCATCTTGATGACGCCGCCGACGCCCGCGGCGGCCTGGGTGTGCCCGATGTTCGACTTCAACGACCCCAGCAGCAGAGGCCGTTCGGACGGTCGGTCGTGGCCGTACGCCGCGAGCAGCGCCTGTGCCTCGATGGGGTCCCCGAGCCGGGTGCCCGTACCGTGCGCCTCGACCGCGTCGATGTCGGCTGCGCCGAGCCCGGCGTCCGTCAGGGCCTGCCGGATCACCCGCTGCTGCGACGGGCCGTTCGGGGCCGAGAGCTGGCCGCTCGTGCCGTCCTGGTTGACGGCCGAACCGCGTACGACGGCCAGCACCGGGTGACCGTTGCGGCGGGCGTCGGACAGCCGCTCCACCAGCAGCAGCCCTACACCCTCGCCCCAGCCGGTACCGTCCGCCGCGGCCGCGAAGGCCTTGCAGCGGCCGTCCGGGGACAGCCCCCGCTGTCGGCTGAACTCCACGAAGAGTCCGGGTGTGGAGATCACCGTGGCGCCGCCGGCCAGCGCCAGATCGCACTCACCCTCCCGCAGTGACCGCATGGCCAGGTGCAGGGCGACCAGCGAGGACGAGCACGCCGTGTCCACCGTCACCGCCGGGCCCTCAAGACCGAAGGTGTACGACAGCCGCCCCGAGGCGACCGATCCCGCGCTGCCGGTGCCGATGTATCCCTCCAGGCCATCCGGCGCCTTGCGGATACGGCCGCCGTAGTCGCCGTACATCACCCCGGCGTAGACCCCGGTGCGGGAGCCGCGCAGGGAGCGGGGGTCGATCCCCGCGCGTTCGAAGGTCTCCCAGGCCGTCTCCAGCAGCAGCCGCTGCTGGGGGTCCACGGCGAGCGCCTCACGCGGGCTGATGCCGAAGAACGCCGGGTCGAACCGGTCCGCGTCGTGCAGGAAACCACCCTCCCGCGCATACGTCCTTCCGGCACGCTCGGGATCGGGGTCGTACAGCCCCGTGGTGTCCCAGCCGCGGTTCTCGGGGAACGGCGTGATCGCGTCGGTGCCGGACTCGACGATCCGCCACAGGTCCTCGGGTGAGCGCACCCCTCCCGGATAGCGGCACGCCATGCCGACGATCGCGATCGGCTCGTGCCGCTCCGCCTCCACGCGGGACAGCCGCTCCCTGGTCTGCAGCAGATCGTTCGTCACGCGCTTCAGATAGTCGCGGAGCCTGGCCTCGTTCGTCATGCGGCGTCAACTCTCCTCGTCAGACGAGCCCTACGGGTCATACGGGGTGTGCGGAGCGTGCGGTCGTGTGGGACCGCGGTGGATCACTCAGTTCCGAGCTGACCGTCGATGAGTTGGAAGAGCTCGTCGTCGGAAGCCTGGTCGAGCTGGGCGGACGCCGTCGCGGCGCCGTCGTCGGGGGCGCCGCCCTGGTCGGGGACGAGGCGCGCCAGCACGGTGCTCAGGCGAGCGGCGATCCGGTCCAGGGCCTCGGCACCGAGTGTGTCGTCGGCGCACGCGGCCTCGAGTTCCGCGATCCGCGCGAGGGCCGTGGCCGCGCCGCCGGGCAACCGGTCCGCGAGTTCGTCCAACAGGTGCGTGGCGAGCGCGGTGGCGGTCGGCTGGTCGAAGAGCACCGTCGTGGGCAGCCGTAGACCGGTTTCCACGCCCAGCCGGTTGCGCAGTTCGACCGCGGTCAGCGAGTCGAAGCCGAGGTCGAGCAGGCCCCGGTCCGCGGGAACGGGCCGGTTCGGGGCGTGGCCGAGGACCTCGGCGATCGCGCCGCGCACCAGGTCGAGCGCGATACGTGGCCGGTCGGCGGCGGACGCCTCGGCGAGCTTGCGCACCCACGGCGCGACCGCGTCGTCCCGCCGGCGCGCGCCCTCTTGCGCCGCGCCCCGTGGTTTCGGCGCGTTCGGCTGGACCAGGCCGCGCAACAGCGGCGGGACGCGGTCCGGGTCGTCGAGCCCACGCAGGGCCGTCAGGTCGAGGCGCGCGGGGACCAGGGCCGCCTGTCCTGAGGCCAGTGCGGCGTCGAAGAGGTCCAGCCCCTCGGCCGTCCCGAGCGGGGAGATACCGGTGCGGGCGATCCGGGCCAGATCCGCCGGGCCGAGAGCCTTCCCCATACCCTCCTCGGTCTCCCACAGCCCCCAGGCCAGGGACACGGCGGGCAGACCGAGTGCCTGCCGGTGCTGGGCGAGGGCGTCGAGGTGGGCATTGGCGGCGGCGTAGTTGGCCTGGCCCGCGTTGCCGACGACCCCGGCGACCGAGGAGAACAGGACGAACGCGTCCAGGGCCAGCCCCCGGGTGAGTTCGTGCAGCAGTTGGGCGGCCTCGGACTTGGGACGCATGACCTCGGCGAACGCGTCCTCGGTGAGCGACTCGAGCGTGGCGTCCGCCGTGACGCCCGCCACGTGGACGACGGCGCTCAAAGGGTGGTCCGGCGACACCGACGCCAGCAGCTCTGTGAGAGCCGTGCGGTCGGCGATGTCGCAGGCGCGGAGCACGACCTCGGTGCCGAGGGCGGTGAGGTGCTCGACGAGGGCGGACGCCCCCGGTGCGTCGGGGCCCCGCCGACTGGTCAGCAGCAGATGGCGGACGCCGTGGTGGACGACGAGGTGCTCGGCGAGCAGCCCGCCCAGCGCGCCCGTGGCCCCGCTCAGCAGTACCGTGCCGCGTCCCGCCGCCCGGAACGGCGAGCCACTGTTCCGGACCGTGATCGGCGCCAGCCGCGGCACCGACAACCGCCCCTCACGCAGGGCAAGTTGTGGCTCCCCGCTCGCCAGTGCCGTGCCGAGCGCGGCCTCGGAGGCGGCGGTGCCGTCCGTGTCGACGAGCACGAACCGGCCGGGGTGCTCGGTCTGCGCGGTGCGTACGAGACCCCACAGCGGTGCCTGTGCCAGTCCGGCCAGAGGTTCGCCTGGCCGCACCGCGATCGCGTCCCGGGTGACGACGACGAGCCGGGTGGCGGCGTGGCCCTCGTCGGCCGGCCAGTCGCGCAGGATCTCCAGCAGCCGGAAGGGCGTCAGCCCGTCGTCCGCCTGGAGCACCGTGTACGGCGCGGAGCCCGCGGTGTCGGCCTGGTCGAACGGCAGCCAGTCCGCGGCCCTTGTGGGCACGGTCGTCGGTACCCAGTCCACGCGGTGCAGCACTCGGGCCGGTCGGCGGGCCGCCGTCAGGACCGCGGGATCGGCCTCCCTCACCAGCACCGCCTCGGCGGTCAGCACAGGTGCCCCGGTCTCGTCGGTCAGTGACAGCGCGGCACGGTCCGGACCCTCGGGCGTGAGCCGGACCCTCAGTGGCCCGGCACGGTGGTTGCCGTACCAGCGCACGCCCTCCCATGAGAAGGGCACGCGCAGTCCTCCCGAGGCACCCGGACCCTCCAGCGCCAGCGGGTGGAGCGCGGCGTCGAGCAGCGCGGGGTGCAGCGTGAACTCCTCGGTGGCCGGGGCGCCTGCGCCGGGAGCGACCTCGGCGAACCAGGCCCCGTCCCGTCGCCAGGCGGCCCGCAGCCCCTGGAACAGCGGCCCGTACGCGTAACCGAGGGATGCCAACGTCTCGTAGGCGGTGCTGAGATCCACTGGTTCCGCGTCCGGCGGAGGCCACGACCCTGCGGTGGGCGCGGCGGCGGGAACCGTGTCGGTCGCCAGGACGCCCGAGGCGTGCCGGGTCCAGTCGGCCCCTTCCGTCCGGGAGTGCACGGTCAAGGTCCTGCGTCCCTCGTCGTCGGCGCCGGACACGACCACCTGGACCCGTACCGCCTGCTGCTCCGACAGCGGCAGCGGGGCCTGGAGAGTGAGCTCCTCCACCACGGGCGAGCCGGACTCGCGGCCCGCGTGCAGGGCCAGTTCGAGCAGCGCCGTGCCGGGCAGGACTGGTGTTCCCAACAGGGCGTGTTCGCCCAGCCAGGGGTGGCCGTCCAGGGACAGCCGGCCGGTGTGGACCGTCGCGGTGTCGTCGGCGAGCCGGACCGCCCCGTCCAGCAGCGGATGCGGCCGCGAGCCGTCGTCGGCCGGCACAGCGGGCCGTGCCGGTACGTCCAGCCAGTAGCGCTCACGCTGGAACGGATAGGTCGGCAGCTGCTCGGCCAGGGCACCGGGTTTCGGTCCGGACCACGACCGGCGGTCCACCGGGACCCCGGCACACCACAGCGCGGCCAGTGCCTCCGGCAGAGCCCCGGCTTCGGACCGGTCACGGTGCAGCAGGGGAACGGTCACGGCGTCGGCCAGTGTGTCGCCGGTCAGCGAGGTCAGCACGGCGTCCGGTCCCAGCTCCACGAACACGCTCACGCCGTCCGTGGCCAGGGTCCGCAGCCCGTCGGCGAAACGCACGGTCTCGCGGACATGACGCACCCAGTGGTCCGGGGAGGCGAGTTCCTCGGCGCCGGCGGCCCGGCCGGTGAGGTCGGAGATCACGGGAATGTGGGGTGCGGCGAAGGTCAGTCCCGCCACTGCCTCGCGGAACGCCGCGAGTACCGGCTCCATCAGAGGCGAGTGGAAGGCATGACTGACCGTCAGCGTCTTCGTGCGTGCGCCCAGTTCGGATGCCTGCCGGACGACCTCCCGTACGGCGTCCTCGGTCCCGGAGACGACCGTGGACCGCGGAGCGTTGAGGGCGGCGATGCCGACCTGCTCCTCCAGCCCGGTGAGCAGCGGGCGGGTCTCCGCCTCGGAGAGCGACAGAGCGGCCATGGCGCCGCCCGGCGGCAGCTCCTGCATCAGCCGGCCCCGGGCAGCGATCAGGGTGGCCGCGTCGATCAGCGACAGCACCCCGGCCACATGGGCGGCGGTCACCGACCCGATGGAGTGACCGAGCAGCACGTCGGGGCGTACGCCGTGGTGGTGGAGGAGTCGGAACAGTGCGGTTTCGAGGGCGAAGAGGGCGGGTTGGGTGTAGCGGGTCTGGTTGAGGAGGGTGGGGTCGTCGGCGAAGACGACGTCGCGCAGCGGCACGTCCAGGTGGGGGTCGAGTGCGGCGCAGGCTGCGTCGAAGGCTTCGGCGAAGGCGGGCTCTGTGGCGTACAGTTCGCGTCCCATCCCGGCGCGCTGGCTGCCCTGCCCGGTGAACAGGAACGCCGTTCGTGGCTCCTGGGACGGTGCGGTGGTTCCGGACTCCTCGCCTACGGCCAGCGCGATCAGCGCGCCTACGGCTTCCTCCACGTCCGCGGCCACGAAGGCGGCCCGGTCCTCCAGCGCTGCCCGCCCGGTCGCCAGTGCGCGGGCCACGCGGGCCGGGTCGACGTCCGGTCGAGCGGTCAGGAATTCCGCCAACCGCGCCGCCTGGGCACGCAGTGCCTGCGGGGTGTGTGCCGACAGCGGCCAGAGCACGGGTGCGCCGGAGCGTTCTTCGGTCTCCGGTGCGGGATCCGGGACGTGTTCGAGGATGACGTGGGCGTTGGTGCCGCTGATGCCGAAGGAGGAGACGGCGGCCCGGCGGGGCCGGTCGTGCTCCGGCCAGGGCACGGATTCGGTGAGGAGTCGGACGGCGCCTGCTGTCCAGTCGACGTGGGGGGTGGGTTCGTCGACGTGCAGGGTGCGGGGGAGCGTCCCGTGCCGCATCGCCATGACCGTCTTGATGACGCCGGCGACGCCGGCCGCGGCCTGGGTGTGCCCGATGTTCGACTTCACCGAGCCCAGGAACAGTGGGCGTTCGGCGGGCCGGTCTTGTCCGTAGGTGGCGATGAGGGCCTGTGCCTCGATGGGGTCGCCGAGGCGGGTGCCGGTGCCGTGTGCCTCCACGGCGTCCACGTCCGCCGTGTTCAGCCCTGCGTTGGCCAGCGCCTGTCGGACGACACGTTGCTGGGAGGGCCCGTTGGGTGCGGTGAGGCCGTTGCTGGCGCCGTCCTGGTTGACGGCCGAACCGCGTACGACGGCCAGAACCTGGTGGCCGTTGCGGCGGGCGTCGGACAGTCGCTCGACCAGCAGCAGTCCGGCGCCTTCGCTCCAGCCGGTGCCGTCGGCCGCTGCCGCGAACGACTTGCAGCGGCCGTCGGCGGAGAGCCCGCGCTGGCGGCTGAACTCGACGAAGGTGGCCGGACTGGCCATGACGGTGACGCCGCCCGCGAGGGCCAGGTCGCACTCGCCGTTGCGCAGGGCCTGGGCCGCGAGATGAAGGGCGACCAGGGAGGACGAGCAGGCGGTGTCGACGGTGACCGCCGGTCCCTCCAGACCGAACGTGTAGGACACCCGCCCTGAGGCCACACTGCCCGCGCTGCCGCTGACCAGATAGCCCTCGACCTCCTCCGCCGCCTGCGGGGCCTGGTGCAGACGGGCGCCGTAGTCGTTGTACATGACGCCGGCGAAGACCCCGGTGCGGGAGCCGCGCAGGGAGCGCGGGTCGATGCCGGCGCGCTCGAAGGTCTCCCAGGCCGTCTCCAGCAGCAGCCGCTGTTGCGGGTCGGTGGTCAGGGCCTCCCGGGGGCTCATCCCGAACACCTCGGGATCGAATGCGGCGGCGTCGTACAGGAACCCGCCCTCGCGGGTGTACGACGTCCCGGGGCGGCCTCCCTCCGGGTCGTACAGGGCGGTCAGGTCCCAGCCCCGGTCGGCGGGGAAGCCGGAGATCGCGTCCGTGCCGTCCGTCACCAGCCGCCACAGGTCCTCGGGCGAGGTCACCCCGCCTGGGAACCGGCAGGCCATGGCGACGACGGCGACGGCGTCCGTATCCCGGTCCGCCCCGGTGCCGACGGGGGCGGTGATGACGGCCCGCGCGGACCCGGAGCGGGAGCCGAGCAGTTCGTCCAGCAACCGTACGCCGAGCGCGCCCGGAGTGGGGTGGTCGAACACCAGGGTGGTGGGCAGCCGCAGGCCGGTGGCGGCGCCGAGCCGGTTGCGCAGGTCGACGGCTGCGAGCGAGTCGAAGCCCAGATCGCCGAAAGCCCGGTCGCGGGTGACGGCCCGGCTGTCGGTGTGTCCGAGGACCGTGGCCACCGTGGCGCGGACGAGCTCGTCCACCTCGCGTTCAGCCTCGGCGGGCGGCAGCGCGGCCAGCCGCTCGGCCAGGGAGCCGCCCGCCGAGGCGACGGCCGCTCGACGGGGCACGGCACGGACCAGCGAGCGCAGCGGCGCGGGGGCCGGTGTGTCCGGCGACCGGAGCGCCGCGAGCGCGAAGCGGGTCGCGACCAGCAGCGGGAGCGGTGAGTGAAGCGCCGCGTCGAACAGGCCGAGCCCTTGCTCGGGCGAGAGCGGGGCGAGTCCGCCGCGGGTGAGCCGGGCGAGGTCCGTCGCGTCGAGCGCGCCCGCCATGCCGTCGCCGGTGTCCCACAGCCCCCAGGCGATGGACGTCGCGGGGAGCCCCAGGGCGTGGCGGTGCTGGGCGAGAGCGTCCAAGTAGGCGTTGGCGGCTGCGTAGTTGGCCTGGCCCGCTGTGCCGAGGATCCCGGTGACGGAGGAGAAGAGTACGAACGCGTCCAGGTCGTGGTCGACGGTCAGCTCGTGCAGCAGCAGCGCCGCGTCGGCCTTGGGCCGCAGCACCGTGTCCAACCGCTCGGCGGTCAGGTCCGCCAGCACCCCGTCGTCGAGCAGTCCGGCAGCATGGACGACGGCGGTGAGGGGGTGCTCGGCCGGGACGGAGGCGAGCAGCCGGTCCAGTGCCTCGCGATCGGCGGTGTCGCAGGACACGAGCGTGGCCTCCGCGCCGAGCGCGGTGAGCCGGTCGATGAACTCCCCGGCACCGGGGGCCTCGGGGCCTCGGCGACTGGTCAACAGCAGATGCCGTACCCCGTGCCGGGTGACGAGGCGCTCCGCGACGAGTGCGCCCAGCGCCCCGGTGGCGCCCGTGATCAGCACGGTGCCCTGCGCCGGGTCACGAGGGGGCGTCTCCGCGTCGCCGTGTGCCGTGGCGCCCCGGGGCACCTCGGTGAGCCGGGGTACCAGGATCTGCCCCTTGCGGAGGGCGAGTTGGGGCTCGCCGGTGGCGAGCGCCGCAGGCAGCGCGGTCTCGGACTCCGGCGTCCCGTCGCTGTCGACCAGCACGAACCGCCCCGGATGCTCGCTCTGGGCCGTACGCATCAGTCCCCATACGGACGCGGCTGCCAGGCCCGGCACGGTGTCGTCCGCGGTGGCGGCGAGCGCGCCGGAGGTGACCACGGCGAGCCGGGCGTCGTCGTCCGACTCCCGCGCCAGCCACCCCTGCACCAGCGCCAGGGTCCGCGACGCGGCGCCCGGAGTGTCGTCGACGCGCTCCGTCACCGTGCGCGCCTCTTCCATGCCGCCGACCGTCCCTGTTCGCGCGGAGACCCACTCGATCGTGTAGAGCGGATCGACCATGGGCCGTGCCGTCGCCGTCAAGGCGCCGGCGAGCAGTGCACGCAGCGCGAGGGACTCCGCCGACAGCACCGGATCGCCCGCGGGATCGGTCGCCAGCAACGACACCGAGTCCGTACCGACGGGCTCCAGCCGCACCCGCAGCACGCGTGCGCCGGTGGCGTGCAGCCGCAGTCGCGACCAGGAGAACGGCAGCACCACCTCGTCATCCGTCTCGTGCCGCACCGGCAGCAGATGCAGGGCCGCGTCCAGCAGGGCCGGGTGGACGGTGAACTCCTCGGTGCCATCGGCCGTTTCGGCGGGGAGCGCCACCTCGGCCAGCAGCGTGTCACCCAGGCGCCAGGCGGCCCGCAGGTTCCGGAAGGCCGGCCCGTAGCCGTACCCGAGAGCGTCGAGCCGCGCGTACACGTCCTCGACGTCGGCGGCCACCGCACCGGACGGAGGCCACACCCCGTCCTCACCCGAGGGGGCGACCGCGTCGTCCGCGGCCAGCGCTCCGGAGGCATGGCGCACCCAGGGGTCGTCCGTGTCGGACCGGGCGTGCACCGCCAACGGACGTCGGCCGTCCGTGTCCACGTCCCCGACGGTCAGTTGCACCGATACGGCGCCCTCGGTCGGCAGGAGCAGCGGTGCCTCCAGGGTCAGTTCGTCCACCACCGGGTGGCCGACCCGCTCGCCCGCGCGCAGCGCCAGTTCGGCGAAGAGGCTGGCCGGAGCGAGCGGCGTGCCGTCCACGGCGTGGTCGGCGAGCCACGGCAACGGCCCCAGGCCCACCCGGCCGGAGAACAACAGCCCACCGCCCGCGGCGAGTTCCACCGGATCGCTCAGCACCGGCCCGGCCTCGGACGGCCGCGCCGTGGCGCGCATCCAGTACCGCTCGCGCTGGAACGGATAGGTGGGCAGGTCCAGTGCCGTGTCCGGCTCGACGCCGAATGTCCCCCAGTCGACATGAGCGCCGCGCGTGTGGGCGGCGGCCAGCGCGGAGAGGACCGAACGCGTCTCGTCGCGCCCCCGTCGCAGCACTGGGACGGCGCCGGGAGTAACGGGTGTGAGCGCGGCGTCCGGGCCCACTTCGACGTACATGGTGACGCCGAGTTCCTGGAGTGTCTGGGTGGCGTGGTGGTAGCGGACGGTTTGGCGGATGTGGTGGGTCCAGTAGTCGGGGGAGGTGAGTTGTTCGGGGGTGGCGAGGTGTCCGGTGAGGGTGGAGACGATGGGGATGTGGGGGGTGTGGAAGTGGAGTTGGGTGGCGGTGTGGTGGAAGTCGTGGAGGGCGGGGTCCATGTGGGGGGAGTGGAAGGCGTGGCTGACGGGGAGTTGTCGGGTGCGTCGGCCGTGTTGGGTGAAGTG